>JAUWXF010000142.1 GCA_030616475.1 Desulfobacterales bacterium | reverse complement strand
TACACGGCAATGGCGGGCAGGTCTTGCGTTTCTCGCTCCTGACACCTGACACCTGACACCAAAAAGTACGAACAAAAGAATTTATCTCTTGGCGCCCGCATTCTTGAAAAGTGTAAACCGAGGAATGAAGGATGCCGGAAATTCCTATACTATCAAGCTAAATCCGAAATCCCTGGCCCAGACCGGGTTTGCTTTGCATCAGCATTTTCGATTCGCTGTCGCACCAGGGCAGGCCGCAATCCGAAATACTATAGCTCCCTTGCCCACTGTTGAACTGCCTGGTTCAGGAGTTCGTAAAACCGCGGAGAGCCGCCCAGGCCCTTGCGACCGAACAGAAAATTGATCTCTGAAAGGAGCGGTTCCGGCTCCGGTTGGCTCCGGTCAAAGAGGACATCAAAGGCAGCCAGGTTGATCCCTGTCTTTGAGCAGAAATCCTCCACGCACCTTATCCCCTTTTTTCTTAGTTCAGGATCAAGATCATAATTGATCACCGCTCCCCGGCCGACATTATTGCGAAACTCCCCCGGCTTGTACTGACATCGCCAGTAGGCCTTGATAATCCTGCCGATGACCACCACGCGCAGGTCCCTTCCGCCGTGAGGGACAAAGGCCTGGGCAATGAAGCGCAGTGTGGCATGAAGACGCTTGTCGACCAGGATCTCAAGGCGTTCCATGAGGTCACGCTGGTCTCTAATGAGGAAAACCGCCCAACCGCCGCCACCGCGGTCTCCTTTTAAGACAAACGGGAATGGCATGAGCGGTTCGTGGTCTTTGAAATGACGGACTTTGAAGTCCTCTACCGATTCGTAGCAGACCGTTTCTGGGTGAGGGGCATTGAATTTTCGAAATAGCCGGATGTTTGCATATTTTCCCTCGAAGGCGAACCGATGGGTATAATCCGGAAAGAGGTGAGAAGAATGGGCACGGCAGAATTCATATTGATGGGCTTTTATGCTCTGTGTGACCACAATGGCCTGGGCCGAAGCTATCAGCCCGGCCTCTTTGTCCGAAAAGAGCCCTTTTAAGGTGAGACGGAGATTCACATCCCCGTTGACACGCGGATGAAAGGACAGGATCATGAGCTATGTCTAAAGCACCTTTGTGCACCTCATGTCAATCCTCAATAAAGTGAGTTGTCCTTGGCTTGGTGGGAAAGTTCTGGTGCCACTCCCTCTCGCTTTGCGATTTCTGCTCAGAGCGCAAGCGTCCCTCTCATCCCCGGGTTGCAAAGGCTATGAAGAACGCGATCTATGTTTATTGGCAAGAGGTATTCGTAGAAGCGGCTGAAAAGCTTGCACGAGACTGACCAAAAAATGTTTGGACTTCAGGGACATTATGTTGTTTAGTCGTGATGTTACTAAGAACTTAAGCATGTTACGTCTCCTTAGATACTTCACTCATTAGGAGGCCTTTATCGGGAGTACTACCGTGAAGGTACTTCCTCTGCCTAATTCACTTTCTAACACTAACCTACCCCCAAAGGTCCTGATGATATTGTCGATTATATAAAGCCCCATGCCCATGCCCTCCTCTTTAGTCGTATAGAAGGCGTTAAAGACTTTCTTTAAATTCTCTTTAGGTATGCCAGGGCCTGTATCTTGAATAGCTATATGTATATAATTATTATTCAACCTCCCTTTGATGATAATTTTACCTTTCATCCCTTGCATAGCCTGAGAGGCATTACGAATGAGATTCAGAAATATCTGTTCGAAATAGACAGAATTACCTTCAATCTTGGGAATACCTTCATCCATCTCCTTGATAATCTCTATATTAATCAAAGGTCTCTTAAATCCGTCTTTCGCTATCTCAATGGAAGCATCGACTACCTTATAGATATCGACTTTTTCCACATGACCAGGTTTGGCAAAATCTCTGAGGCGTCCTATAATCTCTGTTAAATGCTTCACATATTTTTTCGTTTTTGTTAAGAGGTCGTCTATATCGGGATCACCAAAGCCCTTCGTTTGCCAGTGTTGAATGAGGCGATCTATGCAAAAGGTGATTCCACCAATTGTATTGCCGATCTCATGCACAATCCCTGATGCCATTTCGGCAATGGTTATCAATTTTTCAGACTTAATCAGGCATTGCGTAGCAGTTTCTAAGTCTTCCTTCATTTGATAATATTCAATCGCCTGCTTGATAATAGCCTCTATCTCGTTCATCGGCAGATCTTTGGGTATATAACGATAGACATTCCCTTGGTTAATCGCCTCAATAGCAGCCTCAATGTCAGAATAGGCAGTGATTAACATTCTTACAATTCTAGGGTGACTTTCTTTAATCATGCTTAATAACTTTGTTCCGGAGACTTCCGGCATACGTTGATCGGAGATAACCACGGCTATGTCTTCTCTGTTCAGAATATCCAGAGCCTCCGCAGCACTTGAAGCGGTGGTTAAATTATACTCTAATTCAAAAGCAAAGATTACATTTGCCAAATTGTCTAATTCGTCATCGACTAATAATATCTTGTACTTTTTATAGTCCAGCTCTGTCATTTCTTTTTCCTCTCTCCGCAAACATACTTTCGACCGGTGCGGTCGGGAATTCTCAAGTCCCCTCCAACGAGACGAGATTTAGGGGAATCTCGATGTTTCAACCTTGCGCTCTAAGGTCCACTATTTCGGCTGCCTGGTTGGCAAGGCGATAGTGAACTCCGTTCCCTGGCCCGGTGTACTCTTTATATCGACAGTTCCATGATGATCTTTAATGGTATTGTAACAAATACTTAACCCTAGGCCGGAATTCTGACCTTCTTTGGTGGAAAAAAAAGGGTTAAATATCTTGGGGAGGTGTTCCTGAGGGATGCCCGGCCCATCATCGGCTATGGTAATGATGACTGTATGTTCATTTTGAGCCGTCTTAATCCGGACTATACCTTTCTCTTCCATGGCCTGGTAGGCATTTACTATCATATTCATAATAACTTGATTGATCTCTTCTATCCTACACTCTACCTTGTTTATCTCACCATACTCCTTATGAATGGTAATTTTATCCTTAATCATAGGCAAGACCATGGTGAGAGTATCCTCAATCCCTTTGTTTATGTCAGAGAAGGCCATACCTTCCTTATCCTTACGGGAAAACTCAAGCAAAGAATTTACAATAAAAAGGGAATGTTCTACGGCCTTACTATTCGTCTCTACGGCCTTCACGAGACCTTTATACGTGTCTTTTATATCAAGCTTACCTTCCGAAAGCATGGTCAACCGCTTACTGATACCATCTAAGCCTGCCCGTAAGCAGTAGATATTGTTCTTTATCCCATGGGCTAGACCCGCAGCTAACTGGCCCACACTCTCCAACCGGGCTGCCTGTACTAACTGTACCTGTGCCTGCTCAAGTTTATGTAAGGCCTCCTTTAATTCCAGATTGCTTTTGTTTAACTGAGCCTGAAGTTCTCTTTTCGTTAGTAAAGAATCTACTACCGCGTGCAATTCATTGGGATTAAATGGTTTCGCAAGATATTGATCTGCACCATGTTTCAGCCCCTCAATTTTATCGCCGACAGTAGCCTTAGCGGTTAACAAGACAATCGGTATGTGCTGTGTCCGCTCGTAACTTTTAATCTTGTCGCACAACTCATACCCATCCATTTCAGGCATCATCACATCAGAGATGATGAGATCGGGCATCTTTTGCTGCACTCTATCCAAAGCTTGCTGGCCATTATACGCTACAAACACGTTATAAAACCCAGCCAAACTTCGAGCGATATTACTGGCTAAATCCCTATTGTCCTCCACTACTAAGACGCTATTGTCCTTCTCACCTCTCTCAGCCTCCCCGGCACCTCCCGCCTCAGGATATCCTGCCCCCTGTACCAGATCAGATAATTGAACCTGCAATAAATCAACAGTCTCTCTATCTTCTTCCGGCATCTCGCGTCTTTTTCCCTTACGCCGCTCTCCACGCCTACGTTCTACGACTCCGTCACTCGTCTGAAATTGTGCTTCTTCTTCAATTTCTTCTTTAGCAAAATGATCCTTGCCCTTCAATAGCTGGACAGTAAATGTCGTCCCTTTGCCTAATTCACTCGTCACCTCAACAGACCCATGATGCAATTCGAGAAATTCTTTGACAATGCAGAGCCCAAGTCCTGTCCCTTCATACCTCCGGGAACTTGAGCCATCCACCTGATGAAATCGATCAAAAATATGCGGCACATGCTCCTGAGCAATTCCAACACCAGTATCGCTTACTCTCACCTCAACATGATCTTCCGCTTCCTTAGTCTCAACCTGTACCTTGCCCCTACGATCAGTAAACTTTAAGGCATTACTTACTAAGTTAGAAAAGACCTTGTCCATCTTCTCGGTGTCCACGTAAACCCTAGACAATTGATTATCCGGCTCAAATACTAAATCAATACACATTTCTTTCGCCGCTATTGAGGACACAACCACAATATCTTCCAGGATACTATTTACATCCCTTAAGCTTGCCTCTATCTTCATCTTGCCCGCATCAAGCTTGGCGATGTCCAACATTTCGTTGATGCGTTTAAGCAACCTGAGGCCATTTCTTAACATGAGCTTCTTTTCCTCGAAATTCTCAGGATGCAATGTATCTCCTAGTTCTCTTAGTATATTTTGTATGGGTAGGATAATATTCGTTAATGGCGTGCGCAGCTCATGACTGACTTTGGCGAAGAATTCATTTTTGAGGTTATCCAGTCTTTTTAATTCCTCATTGGCCTCTTTAAGGTCATTGGTTCTTTCTTCCACCTTCTTCTCAAGGTTCATACTTAGTTCTTTTATCTCCTCATACTTAAGACTGTTCTCAACAGCCACAGCCAATTGATTAGCCATGGTCGAAAGTACTTTTAGCTCCGCTTTTGAATAATCTCCGGCACTTTCCTTCTCACATACAACCATGAAGCCCCTTAGCTCACGCTCAAATTTTATTGGGATACTTATATGTGCTCCCAGGTCATCAAGCTCCCTTCGTATTGATGAACTATCGGGATTAACGTCCTTATTCGCCCTGTCATTCCTGATTATCTCGTCCGTATTTCGCATATACTGTACTAATGTGCTACTTCCATCGATGTTGGCATAATCTACCTTATATTTTCCGTAAGAGGATTTGAGTTCGTATTGTCCATCATCAGCAAGTAAATACACGCCGAGGGCATTCGTATCTATAGCCCTGCCAATCGTTTCTGTAGTATTTGATAAAAGCTCGTCAAGGTTTTGGAGTGTCGCTATCTCTTTAGAAAGATTATCCAAGGTTTCTCTGTAATCAAACACTCCCTTGAACAGTATATTCTCAAGATTTCTCTCCGCCTGCACCTTTATCCTTGGAAATATGAGGCCAACAAGAACAAATAGACAACCTAAGACCGGGTAGTAAAAACCTTGCGGCAAATATTT
Organism: Desulfobacterales bacterium; assembly: GCA_030616475.1. GTDB lineage: Bacteria > Desulfobacterota > Desulfobacteria > Desulfobacterales. The sequence continues at coordinate 3,226 of JAUWXF010000142.1, read as the reverse complement.
CTCTGTAATTATGACAGCCGCAAAACAGGGCGCAATGAGTAACAAAAGGACTAGTGAATAAGAGACGGTCTTTTTAATGACAAAAACAATGTCCATAAGCTGATGTTCTATAATAGCGTAAGTAATAGTACTCAATGCTATTAAGATAAAAGCAAAACCCATTGGGTAGAATTCCTGACCATAATTTACTAGGAAATCTTGTGAAGATAGACAATAAAAAATGAAAGATGCTGTTACATACTTAATTTGACTTAATGTATGGGGATCGTTAGCTCTTTTCCACGCTCTTTTGAGATGAGAGCTTATTCCTATTGCGCAGGCGGCCAAAAGAATTAAGTAGGCAATATGTAAAAAATTGGCTTTCGGATAATATCCCCAAAAATACTTATATGACCCATTTATGTAGTAATTTGTTGTTAGATTAAAAAATAAGAAAAATAATCCCGAGGTGTATAACAACAACAGAGTGGTTTTTTTTCTTAGCTCGAGAAAGGAAGTTATAAAATGATAATAAACGATGGGGATAAAGATAATTCCGCAGTAGCCTGCTTTTACCAAAACATTCGCAAACGCCTCATCTCTTATGTTAAAAAGAAGTGCCCAAGTAAATTGCCATATAAAGGTAGTTAGACAGAGGAAGGAAAAGGTTATGGCAGCCTTAGATGTGGCTTTTCTTTGCCACACAAATAGTCCCAGGACGATATATAACAGCCCACTTATAAGTGGAGGAACTGAGTAAGGATTCATGTTCTGTTCTTGTTACTAGATGCATTCTAAAGCGTAACGTTCTACGTTTTTCCTCACGATTTCAGGTACGGGAACAGCTTTGCCTTCAGGAGAAGAAAATGCTATTTGTTGATGTCCTTTGGCAATTAAGGAATTATCTTTTTTCATGAAAAAGGTAAATGTTAATTCAGCTTTCATTTTTTTTAACTTGCTTAATTGAACTGCTATTATGATTTCATCGTAAACAAATATCTCCTTGCAATACTTGATACATGCTTCAACAGTTATTAACCCATGACCCTGTCCGACAAATTCTGAATAATCTTCACCCATAACATACTTGAAAAATTCTTCTCTGGCTTCGCCCTGAAAATCAAAATATTGAGCGAAATAGACATTACCGAACATGTTTGTGTCTGTTAGATATGCTGTTCTTTCAAACAAGAGGGTCTTAGTTCTCCTATCATACTTCCTTCTCTTATAATCTGTTGATATTTTTCTTCTCTGTCCGGTTCTTTTTTCCAACATGATGGTCTCTCCTGTTCTATTTATGAAAATAGTTGAGAATATACCGTTCTGTGATCAGAGATGAATGGTTACTCGCCTCTGAAAGCCTGTTTAACACCTGTAACCTATCATGTTTCCTAAGAATGGCCTGAAAAGAATATGCATAACTGAGAAAATTTGTTAACCTTATAACACTTCGTTACAGGAACTTGAAAAAATAGACGGTAACTCAAAGAAAATAACTTCAAGATTGTGCGATGCAGCTGGCGACGGTGCGCTCAAATACCCACCCATGGCCAATCCGCTGATGCCTGTTCCCATAACAATAAGATCGAAATCAGCCAATTTCTTCAACTCAAAAGTGATATTGAATACCCAAGCGAAACCCATGTGCGTCGACGTCGACCGAGCTGTTGTCATAATCTCCACCCACAATTTTGCTGGTGCTTACCGATTGCCTGGAACCAAAGGTATATAGATAGGCAACATCCAACGTCCAGCTCTTCCAATTACGGCCATATCCAACGGATACCAGGTGTTCGAGAATTCCGGGAATCACAGGCACAAGGGTAGAATCCGGTACAGGATTGCGGTTGTAAAGATAGCCGAAGCGCAGGGTGTCCGCCATGGTCAAGAGATATTCGTATCCCAAACGGAAGGCATAACTATCTTTCCAATCAAGGGGGAGAGTATCCTGTGGTGAGGTTCCAAAAGTGGCATCAAATACGGCGTTATCACCATCGGAAAGTTTGAACGTCACCTCATCAAAAGCTGAGGACCAGTCAATCCATTTCACATCCGCTGAAACTCTGTGGCCGTCATTGAGTCGATGGGTCATCCCTACGCCCAGGCTCTGTGGCCATGTAAAATCAAATTCTACTTTGTCGTAGTGAGCCGTGGGATCAGGCACTGGCAATAGACCGGTGACATCTACGTCGCAGTCCCCACTCAGCTCAAACTTGTCCTGGTAATGATAAGCTATACCCAGAGTCGTGTTCGGCGATATCCGCCACTGTACTCCAATGTTCCACGCTAATGCCCACGCATCACCTTCCATGTCAATCAGGACGGGAAGTCCCGCAAGAGGACCGGTCTGAAAGGCGTAAGGCTCCTCCAATTCCACTTTGCTGTAAGCAGGTCCGGCTGCAATCCCTAAGGACACCCCATCTGTTATTTTCCACCCGAAACCAAACAGAATTTTCGTGAGGCTGGCGTCGGAAGCATATTTTTGTCTTCCATAGATAGGGTGGACCAAATTGTAGTCTGTTGAAAAGCCGGCAGGATTGTAAACTCCAAAGCCCACACCGAAACGACCCTGAGCCAATTCTTGAGCATAAGATAAGGACGGCATGAAACAAAGAATATCTTTTCCGTCCTCATCATTCTGTGGGTCTCGATAATTCATGGATAAAGCCAAAAAATCAAAATCCACTTCTACCCTTTTCCCATTCAGCTCCGTCAACGCAGATGGGTTGTCATGAATTAAAATACCGTTGTCGATGTGAGCGATATTCGTTCCTCCTCGACCGCAGGAGACAGGTCCCATGCTGTCTCGCAAAACTCCATTAGCAAAACTCTGACTAACCAAAATGAAACTAATGTAGAAAGTGAATATCAAAGCTGTAGATATTTTTTTCATGTTTCTCTAACCTCCTCTCGCGCATCTCAATTGCCCGGCATGTTTTTGGAAATAACTGGGATTCACCACAACTACACAAAGGATCATGTTGGCTTGTATCGGCATCGCTTGTACACCTCTTGAGTTTTTTTCCGTAGAAAAGGACCTGAGCTGATAAGAGCTGATAAAGACACGCTTTTTGGTGGAGGAGTGTAGTAAGAAAAAGAATTGTGTGTCAAGGGAAAAAGGCCTGGTGTCCCCATTTTATTGAAAAATTATGGAACTCGATAGACCAAGAGTTCCCTGGCAGACCAGATATGATCAGTAATTTGAGCCGCAAGAGCGGGCGTTCTTTGGCGCCATTGTCTATGGCTG
>JAUWXF010000044.1 GCA_030616475.1 Desulfobacterales bacterium | reverse complement strand
CAGGTTTCAGATCTCGCGTTTGTCGCTCCTGACACCTGACACCTGACACCAAAAAGTAGGAACAAAAGAACTTATCTCTTGGCGCCCGCATCCTTGATAAGTGTAAACCGAGGAATGAAGGATGCCAGTATTAGTAGAGATTTTAGATTTATGACCATGCTCAGTAAAAAGTGTTGACAAGGTATTGGCGATTTGTTAGTTGATCTATTTACATGTGTGGCGTGTGTTGGGATTTTTTATGATGAGACCTCAGGCCATTACGAGCACCATAGAGATTATTGCTGTAATAGTAGGGATTATTATATCCCTGCTACCGGCTGGAGGCTTGGTAATGGCTTAGGTTGTTGGACATACACTAGCTCGAATATCCGTTACCAGGCCTCCTGATAACGGATTTTTTTTGCTTTCCTTTGGCAATAGTCATTTAACAGTCATTTTTTGGAGATAAGACGCTATGGAATCGATCTTGGTCTACGACACAACACTCAGAGACGGTTCGCAGGGAGAAAAGATCAATTTTTCTGCCGAAGACAAAGTCCGGATTGCCCAAAAGCTGGATGCTGTTGGCATACACTACATCGAGGGCGGGTGGCCTGGTTCCAATCCCAGGGATGTGCAGTTTTTTGAACTGGCCAAAAAAGTGCCCTTTAAACATGCCTGCCTGACAGCCTTTGGGAGTACGAGGCGACAGAATACGCGTACGGAAGAAGATCAAAACATCATAGCCCTTCTACAGTCCGATACCCCTGCTGTGGCCATCTTTGGAAAGAGCTGGGATCTCCACGTCGAGAAGGTCATAGCCACTACGCTTAAGGAGAACCTGGCAATGATTTACGACAGCGTGGCTTACCTTCATTCTCAGGGCCGCGAAGTCATTTACGATGCCGAGCATTTCTTTGACGGCTACAAGAACAATCCGGACTACGCCACGAAGACAATAGAGGCCGCGGTTTCAGGCGGGGCCGATGTGATCGTCCTGTGCGATACAAATGGGGGGACCCTCCCTTTTGAGATAGAAGACATCATGGGCAAGGTCTGCCCGAAGATCCCTGTAAAGGTCGGCATCCATACTCACAACGACTGTGGTCTTGCCGTAGCCAACACTCTGGCTGCGGTTCGCTGTGGCGCTGTGATGGTTCAAGGAACTGTCAACGGGTATGGAGAGCGGTGTGGCAATGCCGACCTGACTTCGGTCATTCCGGTCCTTCAACTGAAGATGGGACAATCATGTATGACAGACCAGAATCTTGGCCATCTCACGGAGGTCTCTCGCTACGTCAGCGAGGTGGCCAACATGACCCCGTTTAATGGACGCCCTTTTGTGGGAAAAAGCGCCTTTGCCCATAAGGGCGGCATCCATGTCAATGCCATCATGAAGACGCCAAAGGCCTATGAACACATGGAACCAGAGGTCGTCGGCAATGAGCGGCGTGTCCTTATCTCGGATCTTTCAGGCAAGAGCAACATTGACTATAAGGCGAAGGAACTGGGAATAGAGTTGGGGGGAAATGGGTTCGACAGCAAGAGAATCGCCAAAGAGATAAAGCGATTGGAGCATGAAGGGTATCAGTTTGATGCAGCGGAAGGCTCCTTTGAACTCCTGATGAGAAGGCTCACCGGCCAATTCAAACCGCTATTTCAATTGGAATCGTTTAGGGTGGCCATTGAAAAAGAGAAGGATATTCCCTGCAGGGCATATGCCACCATCAAGATTTCCGTGGGGGATCAACAGGAGATTACTGCGGCAGAGGGTAACGGCCCGGTAAGCGCCCTGGACAATGCCCTGAGAAAGGCCCTGAACAAATTCTTTCTGGTGGATCTGGAAAAGATGCATCTTGTCGATTTTAAGGTGCGAGTGATTGAAGGTCGCGATGGAACATCGGCCCGGGTGAAGGTTTTTATCGATTCCCGCGACCAAAGGCGCGTGTGGAGCACCGTAGGGGTTTCTACGGATATTATTGAGGCAAGCTGGCAGGCCTTGGAGGACAGCTTTCAGTACAAACTTTCGCACACTTGAATCTTTGGATTGATGATTTTGGATTGATGATTGACGATTGACGATTGATGATTGAATAAACCCGAATTTCGCAAGGTTCACAAGATGTCATTGCGAGGAGCGAAGCGACGAAGCAATCCCCTCACCAAGAGCCCGCCCTGGCGCGACAGAAGCTGGACAATGCCACGGAAAGAAAAACCCGGTCTGGGCCAGGGATTGCTTCGCTATCGCTCGCAATGACAGGACTGGTAATGATTTTCAAATACCATTGCGAAATCGGGGATAAAACAAATCGACAATCAACAATCGACAATCGACAATCAACAATCAACAAGAGGATATGGATGAAAAGCGACAGCGTAAAATCCGGTATAGAGCGTGCTCCGCATCGCTCCCTGTTTAAGGCCATGGGGTATACAGATGAAGAATTGCGCCGGCCACTTGTGGGGATTGCCAATTCGGCCAACGATATCATACCAGGACACGCGGAACTGGACCGAATCGTCAGTGCGGTGAAGGCCGGGGTCTACATGGGGGGTGGCACGCCCATCGCCTTTGGTACCATTGGGGTTTGTGACGGCATAGCCATGAACCATATAGGGATGAAGTATTCACTGGCAAGCCGTGAACTGATTGCAGACTCTATTGAAGTAATGGCTATTGCCCATGCCTTTGATGCCATGGTAATGGTCACCAACTGTGACAAGATTGTGCCTGGGATGTTGATGGCCGCAGCCCGGTTGAACCTGCCTACCATTATAGTGAGCGGCGGTCCCATGCTGGCTGGTACCCGTGAGGGGAAAAAGATAGACCTTGTGAGCGTGTTTGAAGCGGTAGGGGCAGTCAGCTCAGGAAAAATGAGTAAAGCGGAACTGGCGGATATTGAAGACAGCGCATGCCCCACATGCGGCTCTTGCGCCGGCATGTTCACGGCCAATTCCATGAATTGCCTGACTGAGGCCATCGGGATGGGTCTACCCGGAAACGGGACAATCCCGGCGGTCATGGCCGCTCGCACACGCCTGGCCAAAGAGGCGGGGATGAAGATCATGATGCTCCTAAGAAAGAGAATGACTCCCCGGAAAATCATGACCGAGAAGGCGTTTGCAAATGCCATGGCCGTAGATATGGCCCTGGGCTGCTCTACCAATACGGTTTTGCATTTGATCGCCCTTGCCAGCGAGGCTGGTGTGAGGCTCAATCTTGATAGCTTTAATCGGATCAGTGAAAAGATACCTCACCTTTGTAACATGAGCCCGGCAGGAAGACATCACATGGAGGATCTCGACCGGGCCGGTGGTGTGAGTGCCGTGATGAAGGAACTTTCTCGCAAGGGGTTGATCAATACCGAATGCCTCACGGTCACCGGTAGACCGGTCAAAGAGAACATTGAAGATAGCCGGATCAGAGACAAAACTGTCATTCGTCCCCTGGAAAGGCCGTACCATAAGCAAGGGGGCCTTGCCGTGCTGTTCGGCAACCTGGCCGCTTCAGGGTGTGTGGTGAAGCAATCGGCTGTGGTACGGCGGATGCTGCGCCACGAGGGTACGGCCCGGGTATTTGACAGCGAGGAAGAAGCCACTTCTGCCATCATGGCAGGCAGGATAAAGAAGGGGGACGTGGTGATCATTCGCTATGAGGGGCCCAGGGGCGGACCGGGGATGCGAGAGATGCTGATGCCCACGTCTGCGATTGCCGGTATGGGCCTTGACACTGACGTGGCCCTCGTTACAGACGGCAGGTTTTCCGGGGGCACCCGCGGGGCTGCCATAGGACACGTTTCACCAGAAGCCATGGAGGGTGGGCCCATTGCCATTGTTGAGGATGGAGACCGCATTGCCATCGATATTCCCCAAAAGCGCATCACCTTAAAGGTTTCGGAAAAGGAGATTGAGGCAAGGCTTTCAACATGGCGCCCTCCTAAATTCAAGATAACCAAAGGATACATGGCACGATACGTTCGTGCGGTGTCTTCAGGAGGCGAGGGGGCTGTGGTGAGGTGAGTCTATTGGGTTCATTAGTCCGTTAGTTGTGAAATTCGTTTTTTTTCTGGCAGAAAACAAATCCGAATATCGAATGTCGAAATCCCTGGCCCAGACCTGACTTACATGGGCAGCAGAATCATCCAGGTATGTCGCGCCAGGGCAGGCCGAAACAAATTCAAAACTCGAATTTCCAAATGTTCAAAACAGCGCGGTTTTTTGTGGAATACGATTTCTTGTGTTTCGGTCATTTGAGTTTTAGAGTTTCGGTCATTGTTTCGAATTTCGACCTGCCCGCCATTGCCAGAGATGCCGGCACATAAGCTAAATGCTGTCTCAGGCGTTGGCAGGCGGGTATTCGAATTTCGTATTTTCCGGCTTGTCCGGGTTAGGAGGAGATACATTGAAAACACTGACAGGAGCGCAAATCATTATGGCCGTCCTTAAGGAAGAAGGTGTTGACACCATCTTTGGTTTTCCGGGCGGCGCTGTTATTGACATTTATGACGAACTTGACAGGACGGATATCCAGCACATCCTGGTGCGCCATGAACAGGGGGCAGCCCATGCAGCAGATGGCTACGCACGGGCAAAGGGGAGTGTGGGCGTTTGCCTGGTTACCTCCGGCCCTGGTGCTACCAACACGGTTAGCGGGATTGCCTCTGCGTATATGGATTCTATCCCGGTGGTTGTTCTCACTGGCCAGGTGCCTACGGCGCTCATCGGAAACGATGCCTTCCAGGAAGTCGACATTGTAGGAATCACCAGGCCTTGCACCAAGCACAACTATCTTGTGAAACGCACGGACGACCTGGCCAGGGTGTTAAAGGAGGCATTCCATATTGCGCGATCAGGCCGGCCAGGCCCTGTGCTTGTGGATCTTCCTAAAGATGTGGCCCAGGGCAAAGCAAAGTACAAGCCCTTGCCAGAACCCCGGATGGCCTCGTACAACCCCACATATCAGCCCAACTTGAAACAATTGCACCGCGCTATAGAGCTGATAAAAGAAGCTAAAAGACCGGTTGTCTTTTCCGGGGGTGGGGTTATTCTTTCCGGGGCATCCAAGGAATTGACCGAGTTTGCCAGGAAGTTGAACGCCCCGGTCACGGCCTCTCTGATGGGTCTTGGCAGCTTTCCCGGGAGCCACCCTCTCTGGTTGGGAATGCTGGGGATGCACGGTACCTACCGCGCCAATATGGCCATCGGGGAATGTGATCTCCTCATAGGGATTGGCGTGCGGTTTGATGATAGAGTCACGGGCAAGGTGGCGGCCTTTGCGCCAAATGCCAAGATCATCCATATTGATATAGACCCCACTTCTATCAGCAAGAATATCCCGGTGACCATTCCCATCGTAGGGGATTGCAAAGTTTCCTTAAGAGAGCTTAACAGGCTTCTCAACGAGGAAAAAGTAAAGTTCACCAAGAAAGCCCGAAAGCCCTGGCTTGACCAGATAGAAAAATGGAAAAATACCAAGCCGTTAAGATATGAACAAAAAGACACTATCAAACCCCAATATGTGATTGAAAGGCTGTACGAACTGACAAAGGGAAAAGCCATCATTACTACTGAGGTGGGACAAAACCAGATGTGGGCAGCCCAGTTTTATCACTTTGATCATCCTAATTGTTTCATTACCTCTGGCGGGCTTGGTTGTATGGGGTTCGGTCTGCCCGCTGCTATCGGAGCGCAGATGGCTTGCCCGGATAGACTCGTTGTGGATGTGGCAGGCGATGGCAGTATTCAGATGAATATCCAGGAACTGGCCACAGCCGTGCAATACGGCTTGCCGGTGAAGGTAGTTATCTTGAATAACAGGTATCTTGGCATGGTCCGCCAGTGGCAGGAACTCTTTTATAAGAAGAAGTACATGGCTACAGATATCGAACATGCGCCTGATTTTTCGAGGCTTGCCGAGGCCTACGGGGCTTTGGGCCTGAAGGCCACAAAGCCGGAAGAGGTCGATTCGGTCCTTGAGGAGGGTCTGAAGAGCCCGGGTCCTGCCATGATGGACTTCTGGGTGGCTCGTGAAGAAGGTGTGTACCCCATGGTCCCTGCAGGGGCGGCTTTAACCGAGATGCTTCTAGTCTAAAACGGAGATTATTTATGCAGAAACATACAATATCGTTGCTGGTGGACAATGAGCCGGGGGTACTTTCCCGGGTGGCAGGTCTGTTCAGTGGCCGTGGTTTCAACATAGAGAGCCTGTGTGTGGCAGAGACCCTGGACCCCGCCATTTCCCGCATAACCTTGGTCACACGAGGAGACGACGCCATTACTGAACAGATCAACAAGCAGCTCAACAAACTGATTAACGTGATCAAAGTACATAACCTGACCGGGACAGAATATGTGGAGCGGGAAATGGCCTTGATCAAGGTCCAAGCCAGGGCAGATTACAGGGCGGAGATCTTGAGGGTTGTGGATATATTCAGGTGCAGCGTCGTCGATGTGAGTTCCACCCACTATACCATTGAAGTGACGGGCACGGCAGATAAGCTTGCAGCCATCCTGAGCCTCTTAAGACCTATGGGGGTGAAGGAGATCGCCCGCACAGGGGCCATTGCCCTGGGCCGGGAGAAAAAGTAATGGATTGTAAGTAAGTTTCCGATTTGGTTGAACTATACCCTATTCTCAATACCTATAGTGCCATGGACAAACTTGTTTGTCCGTGTGGATGGTGGTGGAGTTCCCGTTGTCGAGTCGAAAACAGGCACGGACAAACAAGTTTGTCCATGGCACCTGTCCTGAGTCATAACAAAACTAATTTCACGTCTCGGAATTTCTACAACGTATTGAAATTCCAGCGATTTTGGTCGAGTAGTTAAATAGTCGAGTTGTCGAGTCGTAAGGCCCTTAAACCCCTGGCCCAGACCGGGTTTTTCTTTCGCAAGCATTGTCCAGCTTCTGTCGCGCCAGGGCGGGCACTCGACTAATCAACCACTTGACCACTCGACCAATTGCGGAACGAAGTGGAGCTAAGTCCCGGGCGGCAAAGCCGCGTTAGATAAAATCGCGAAGCGATTTCATAAGGAGAATCACTATGGCAAGGATCGACTTTGGAGGTGTTCTGGAGGACGTGGTGACTTTGGAAGAATTTCCTCTGGACAAGGCCAAAGAGGTATTGGCCAATGAAACCGTGGCAGTACTGGGCTATGGGGTGCAGGGTCCTGCTCAGGCGTTGAATATGAAAGACAATGGGGTTTCGGTCATCGTAGGACAACGCAAGGGGGGGAAATCTTGGGAAAAGGCTATCGCGGACGGTTTTGTCCCGGGCGAGACTCTCTTTTCACTGGAAGAGGCAGCCGAGCGGGCCACCGTCGTCCAGTATCTCATATCTGATGCCGGCCAGATGATGGTCTGGCCGAAGATCAAGCCGTGCCTGAAGGAGGGCGATGCCCTCTATTTCTCCCACGGGTTTTCCATTGTGTACAGCGACCAGACCGGCGTGGTTCCGCCGGACAATATTGATGTGATTCTGGTGGCCCCAAAGGGTTCCGGAAGGAATGTGCGACTGAATTTTCTGGATGGAAGCGGCATCAATGCCAGCTATGCGGTTTTCCAGGATTTCACGGGCCGGGCAAAAGACAGAACCCTTGCCCTTGGGATAGCCATCGGCTCCGGATACCTTTTCCCGACTACCTTTGAAAAAGAGGTCCGTAGTGATCTTACCGGAGAACGTGGGGTTCTTATGGGCTGCCTGGAGGGTATTTTTGAAGCTCAGTATAATGTGTTGCGCAAACATGGACACAGCCCCAGCGAGGCATTTAATGAAACGGTGGAAGAGCTGACCCAGAGTCTTATTCGCCTTGTGGCTGAAAACGGAATGGACTGGATGTATGCTAATTGCAGCACCACGGCCCAGCGGGGGGCACTCGATTGGAGGCACAGATTCCGGGATGCGGTCACGCCGGTTTTTGAGGAGCTTTACGGGCGTGTGGTCTCGGGAGAAGAGACCAGGATAGTGCTGGAAGCCAACAGTGCGCCGGATTATAGCGAGAGGCTCAGAAAAGAATTGGATGAGATGAAAAATTCGGAGATGTGGCAAGCCGGTGCTGCCGTACGCTCTCTGAGGCCTGAGAACAGGAAGTGATCCTGAAAGTTGCAGTGACTGGCGGCGCAGGCGCTGGTAAAACAGTGGTCTGCGATTGTTTTGGACGACTGGGTGCCCATGTTATTAGCCTGGATGAGTTGGCCCGTGAGGCCGTAAAGCGTGATTCACCGATTCTTGAGGCCATCGCGGATCACTTTGGCAAAGGTATACTGAGAGCCGACGGCAGCCTGGATCGAAGGAAGCTCAGAGGGATCATTACAAGAGATGCCCGGGCGCGCAAGGTGCTGGAGAGGCTAACCCACCCTGAGATATTCAGACTTTTTGAGGAGAAGGTTGCTGCCATCGAGTCTCGCCACGAAGACGCCGTTGTGGTAGTGGAGGTTCCCCTTCTCATCGAACTCGGGATTCAAGACCGGTTTGACGTGGTGGTCCTGGTTGAAGCCGGTTCGGATCTACAAAAGAGCCGGTTGATGGCCCGTGACGGTTCATCTGCAGCAGAGGCCGAGGCCCTGCTGGGCATCCAGATGGCAGTTGAAAAGAAGCGACCATATGCCGACTATGTCGTGAAAAACCGGGGACCACTCAAGGAGATGGAGGTTGCCGTCAGGAAAATCTACACGAAAATAACAAGAGGTGCTTGAAAAGGGTTGACACATTGAGGAATGTGTTATAATATACATTCATAATAAGACCTTCCTGGGAGAGCATAAGAGGAAATACTCAATAATTTCCGCATGCAATAGAGCGTAACCTGAAAGACACTGCCACTTATCCCCATTATTTTCAATAAGAGGAACCAGCCATATTTCCACGTAGTGTGCTATACCTTTTTGGAAAAAGATTTTGGGCATCCTTTAAGGCTTATTATCCTTTCGGAGTTCAGGCCCGCCTGCCATCGCCTGAGACTGCACGTGGGGTATTCACTTCGTTGCCTGGCAATGGCGGGCAGGCGTAAGCCTTTTATCATAAGATTTATAAACCAAAAAACTTTTTCTTGAAACCTATAATGCTGTACGGACGTGATTAGTCGTGGGTTTTAGGCTGCTTGTCCTTAAGGCCACGAGAGCTACCACTTTATTGCTTTTGTAATCGATTCAAAGGAAGATGATTCAATGAACCTAGTAGAGCTAAAGGCCAAAAAAGTAGTCGAACTGACCAAAATGGCCAAAGGATTTAGGATTGAAGGTGCCTCGGGTATGCGAAAGCAGGAGTTGATTTTTGCCCTTCTCCAGGCCCAGACAGAGAAAAACGGCCTGATTTATGGTGAGGGTGTACTTGAAATACTACCTGACGGCTTCGGCTTTCTGAGGGCGCCCGACTACAGCTATCTGCCGGGCCCTGACGACATTTACATTTCACCTTCCCAGATCCGGCGTTTTAGCCTTCGTACTGGTGACACGGTGTCGGGACAGATTCGGCCGCCCAAGAATAGCGAGCGATATTTTGCACTGCTGAAGGTGGAGGCAGTAAACTATGAGGACCCCGAGAAATCACGGGAAAAGATTCTCTTTGATAATCTAACCCCCCTCTATCCAGACAGAAAGATCGCCCTTGAAAGGGGATCAGACAACTATTGCGTGCGGATTATGGACCTGTTGACACCCATTGGGTTTGGCCAGAGGGGCCTGATCGTCTCAGCCCCGCGGACAGGCAAGACCATGTTGCTGCAAGACATTGCCAATAGCATTAATGCCAACCACAAAGAAATTGTGCTGATCGTTTTACTCATTGACGAGCGACCAGAAGAGGTGACCGACATGGAGCGTTCGGTGGATGCTGAAGTGATCAGTTCTACCTTTGATGAGCCCCCCCAGAGGCATGTCCAGGTGGCGGAGATGGTGCTTGAGAAGGCCAAACGCCTGGTGGAACATCAACGAGATGTAGTCATTCTCTTAGACAGTATTACCCGCCTTGCCCGTGCTTACAACACGGTGGTGCCTCCGAGTGGCAAGATACTTTCAGGTGGGGTCGATTCCAATGCGCTGCATCGTCCGAAACGCTTTTTTGGTGCTGCCCGTAATATTGAGGAGGGTGGAAGCCTTACGATCATTGCCACAGCCCTGGTTGACACCGGAAGTCGAATGGATGAAGTCATCTTTGAAGAGTTCAAGGGGACCGGCAACTTGGAGCTGCAGTTGGACCGAAAGCTATCGGACAAGCGTGTCTTTCCTGCCATCGACATCAATCGGTCAGGGACGCGGAAAGAGGAGCTACTGCTTGAGCCAGAGGTATTGAACAGGTCTTGGATTTTGAGAAAACTGCTGGCATCCTTGAATCCGGTAGACAGTATGGAGTTTTTGCTTGAAAAAATGAAAGGAACCGAGAATAATAAAAAGTTTTTGGGCTCGATGAACAGCTAGCCCAAGAAGTCAGGGGGCTTCGCCCCAAGTGGTTGAGTGGTCGAATGGTTGAGTGGTCGAATGGTTGAGTGGTATTGAACCATTTAACTACTCAACTACTCAACTACACACGGAGGCTTGACATGAAGAAGGGCATCCATCCAGAGTATTTTCAAACCACGATTCGCTGTGCATGCGGTAATGTGGTGGAGATAGGGTCCACCAAGAAGGATATCAGGGTTGAAATTTGCTCCAAATGCCATCCCTTTTTTACGGGCAAACAGAAACTGGTTGATACAGCCGGGCGTATTGAGCGATTCCGCAGGAAGTATGCTAAGTTTGAGGCCCGGAATAAGAAAGAAAGTGTCTAAAGTTCACTTTGCCGCGTATGGTGTTCAAGACAAAACATAACGACATTCACATCGGCGGGCAGGCTGTGATTGAGGGCGTGATGATGAGGGCGCCGAAGAGCCTGGCTATCGCACTGCGTCGTCCAAACGGTGAGATCTTGATTAAGGAAGACAGATGGCGTTCCCTGTCTGAGCGATGGTCGTTTCTTAAATTGCCTTTTCTCAGGGGCAGCCTTATCATCCTTGAAGCCCTGATCAACGGCATGCAGGCACTGACCTTTTCAGCCAATCAGGCCTTGGAGGAACAGGATGAATCACTGGGAGAGTGGGCCCTGTTTTTCACCATCTTTGTAGGACTCGGGGCGGGAGTTGTGCTGTTTGTGGTTTTGCCTCATATGATCAGTGGACTCGTTGGCCGTTTATTTGGTGTAAGGCTGGGGGTTGAGCACCTCCTTTTTCATCTGATCGATGGGGCTGTGAAGATCATGATTTTCCTCGGCTATGTCTGGCTCATCTCGCTTTTCAAGGAGATTAGGCGAATCTTTGAATACCATGGTGCAGAGCACAAGTCGGTTTATGCCTATGAAGCAGGGGAGGCCCTGACGGTTGAGAACGCCAAGAAATTTTCAACCCTTCATCCGAGATGCGGTACTGCCTTCATATTGGTCGTGCTTCTGATAAGCATCTTTTTCTTTTCGATTGTATTTCCGTTTGTACCGACCTTGCATGACGTGCCTGGTGTCATGAACCAGATGATTGCAATTGTTATGAAGGTACTGTTCATGTTTCCCATTGCTGGCTTGGCCTATGAAATGATCAGATTCAGCAGCAGGAACATGGACCGGGGCCTGATCAGGTTGGCGATTTTGCCGGGCCTGTGGATGCAGAAACTGACCACGCGTGAGCCCAGCGACGACCAACTTGAGGTAGCCCTGGCAGCCCTGAACAGGGCACTGCATGGACAGAGCCGAAGTGAAGAAGTGATCTAAAGTGATCTAAAGTGACTAAAGTGAACTAAAGTTATGATATAGTCATTTGTAATTCGGGAATTCGGGAATTGAGGAATTGCGAATTGAAGGAAGTCTATTTGATTTTAAATCCCTCAATTCCTAAATCTTTTTAACTTTAGGCACTTTAGCTCACTTTAGCTCACTTTAGGCACTCGACAGGGTGGTGCCAGGATGCGAAAAGGGAGCGGGAAACTAACAAACGCATAATGCTTCTCTTAGAAGGTATATAGATGTTCGACAAACTAACAGGTGTAGAAGAACGGTTTGTGAAGATCGAGAAGCTCTTGAGCGATCCCGATGTGATAAAAGATCAAGATGCCTACAGGAAGTACACAAAGGAACATGCGGATTTGAGCAAGATCGTTTCCGCTTATCGTGAGTACAAACAGGTGGCCGAAGATATCAGAGAATCCAAGGATCTTTTGAAGGACAGTGACGAGGATATCAAGGAGCTGGCAAGTGAAGATCTCCAGCACCTGTACGAGCGTTCGGAAAGACTGGAGCGGGAATTAAAGTGGCTCCTCGTCCCCAAGGATCCCAACGATGAGAAGAATATTGTCCTGGAGATCAGAGCCGGCACAGGTGGTGAAGAGGCCGGACTCTTTGCCGCAGATCTTTTTCAGATGTACAGCAAATATGCCGACAGTCTTGGTTGGAAGGTAGAGGTCTTGAGCAAACATGTGACGGGCGTTGGCGGTCTCAAGGAGATCATTGCCCTGGTGCAGGGCAGAGGGGCTTATAGTCGCCTGAAATACGAAAGCGGCACCCATAGGGTGCAGCGGGTGCCGGTCACGGAATCACAAGGCAGGATACACACCTCGGCCGTGACCGTAGCTGTTTTGCCTGAGGCAGAAGATGTGGATGTCAAGATCGATCCCGATGAGATCAGAGTGGATGTATTTCGCTCCACCGGGCCCGGAGGGCAGAGCGTTAACACCACGGACTCAGCCATACGCATTACCCATCTTCCCACAGGATTAGTGGTAAGCTGTCAGGATGAAAAGTCACAGCACAAGAACAGGGCCAAGGCGATGAAGGTACTGCGTGCTCGCTTATATGATAAGATGGTTTCCGAGCAGAACGAAAAAATCTCAGCAGATCGCAGGAGCCAGGTGGGAAGCGGTGACCGCAGCGAGCGGATCAGGACATTCAACTTTCCCCAGGGCCGTGTCACAGACCACCGTATTGGGCTTACGCTGTATAAACTTGAAAATATTCTCCAGGGCAGTATTGGAGAGATCATCGATAGCCTTATAACCCACTATCAGGCCCTTGCCATTCAGGATGCTGAGGCAGAATCGAGGCATGCTGCCTGAGACCTGGACCATTCTGAAACTCCTCAAGTGGACCACAACCTACTTCAAATCCCACGACATTGAGCAGTCACGGGCTGCTGCCGAAATGCTTTTGGCTCATACCTTAGGTATTGGGCGGGTAGACCTCTATGTCCAGTACGATCGCCCTCTTGAATCCCACGAGCTTGAGCTTTTCAAAGGATTCATCCAAAGACGTATTCAAAGGGAACCAGTCGCCTACATTGTTGGTAAAAAAGAGTTCTGGTCTGTGGATCTGAAGGTGACATCTGATGTCCTGATACCGAGGCCTGAGACCGAGACCCTTGTGGAGACTGCCTTCACGATCGTACCGCCGGAACCAGCACCAGCACCTTTGAGAATCCTGGACCTTGGGACCGGTTCAGGGGCTATTGTCCTTGCCATAGCCTCCGAACGGCCAGGCCACACCTTTTATGCAGTTGATCGCTCGGAAAAGGCCCTGGCCGTGGCCGTGGATAACGCTCGAATGCGCGGACTCGACAAGGCCATCACGTTTTTACAGGGGAACTGGTTCGATCCAGTCCGTGACCTGGGGCGCTATTTTGATGTGATCGTCTCGAATCCCCCTTACATTTCGAGTCATGAGTTTAAGGTGCTTCCACCCGAAATTACCCAATATGAGCCTCGGGAGGCGCTTTTGGGGGGGCCGGACGGGCTGGAGGCAATCAGGCTTATCATTAAAGAGGCCTCAGACCACATGGTTCCGGGGGGGTGGCTCCTTTTTGAGATTGGTCACGACCAATGGGCCGCGGTCGAGAAGCTGATTGCAGGTTCCGGGGCTTATGGTGATTGGACTGTCATCAAGGACTACAGTGGTCACGATCGGGTCGTGAGGACAAAGGCAACAGGCAATAAAACATGAGGGCTTCAAGTTAGTTCGCTTCGCTCACAATTGGAATACTGGAATGGTGGAATGTTGGATTGAAACAACAAATTTATTCGCTTAATCAATTTAGCTTGGTAAATCCGTACTGTTTTCAAGGCGTCAGCCGCAAACTCGAAGCACGAAATCCGAAACAAATACGAATGACCAAAATTCAAAATTCAAAACAGAGGATATCTTCGAAAGTTTCAAATAGATATTGCATCAATGCCAAAAATGTTTTGGTCATTTGATATTCGGATTTTGAAATTGTTTCGAGTTTCGATATTCGGATTTCGGATTTAAACGTTTTGCAACTCCCTCTAATTTGACCAAACCAGAATCAACTTTGACGTTGCCGTGCAAATTATGTTGCAAACCCAAAGGTCGTGTGTTAACAAATACAAGTTTGGAAATTCACACGTTCTTGGACCCTCTTTCTGGTGCTTCGAGTGTTGACGCCACGAGAAGTGGAGAGGGGGGAAGACAAGAGCGGAGGAGCGGGACCTTTGCAAAGCGTCCCCTTTTGCGAAGGTTTCGGAACAACCGAAAAGAACGGAGGAAACTATGTCTTACATTACCATGAAGCAGTTGCTGGAGTCGGGTGTCCATTTTGGTCACCAGACCAGACGGTGGAATCCAAAGATGAAATCTTACATTTTTGGTGCCCGCAACGGGATCTATATCATTGATCTGCAGCAAACGGTCAGGATGTTCAAAACGGCCTACGAGTTTGTTGTGGACACAGTTGCAAGTGGCGAATCGATCCTCTTTGTGGGAACCAAGAAACAGGCCCGCGATTCCATCTATGAGGAGGCCAACCGGTGCGAAATGTTCTATGTGCACAATCGCTGGCTGGGGGGGATGCTCACAAACTTTCAGACCATAAAGAAAGGGATCGAAAGGCTCAAGTATCTCACAGGCATTTTTGCCGATGGAAGTGTCAATCGCTTTCCCAAGAAAGAGATACTGAAACTGGACAAAGAAAGGGCAAAGCTTGAAAACAACCTTGGGGGGATCGGTGACATGGAAAGACTGCCCGCGGCCTTGTTTATTGTGGATCCCAAGAATGAAAACATTGCAGTCCGTGAAGCAAGACGGCTTGGCATACCTATTGTGGCCATTGTAGATAGCAATTGTAATCCGGACGAAATAGACTATATTATTCCTGGCAATGACGACGCCATAAGGGCCATCAGACTGATGACCTCCCGAATAGCCGATGCTTGCATCGAGGGTCGTGAACGTATGGAAGAGCGCCTTCAGGCCGAGGCAGACAAGGTGGCTGTCGAAGCAGGGGCTGTGGCCGGGCCAGGCGAAATGGCCGTGATTTCTGATGGCTCAGACGGTCCCATTGTGGAAGTTATTAAAAGAAAAGCCCCCGCATCCGACCAAACCTATGAAGATGCAGGTGATGAGGTGCCAGAGGAGTTGTAAATGGCAGAAATCAGTGCCCAGATGATTAAGGAGCTGCGTACAAGGACAAATGCGGGCGTTATGGGTTGTAAAGAGGCCTTGAAGGAAGCGAGCGGAGACATGGAACAGGCGGTCGATTTTCTTCGCAAGAAGGGACTGGCCATGGCCTTAAAGCGTTCCGGGCGGCAAACCTCCGAGGGCTTGATATATTCATATATCCACACTGGCGGCAAGATGGGTGCCCTTGTGGAAGTGAACTGCGAGACCGATTTTGTGGCCAGGACCGATGAGTTCAAAGCGTTTGTCAAGAATTTGGCCATGCACATTGCGGCGACCAGGCCCCTTGGCATTCGCAAAGAGGATATCCCTGAGGAAGTCTTACGGCGTGAAGAAGAGATTTACAGAGCGCAGGCCACAGAGACGGGAAAACCGGAAAAGATTCTGAATAAGATCGTCCAGGGCAAAATGGAGAAGTTCTATAAGGAATCGTGTCTTCTGGACCAACAGTATATCAGGGACCCGGAGATCACCATACAGGACCTGATTCATGACATAGTTACGAAGACGGGTGAGAACATCAGTGTGAGACGATTTGTCCGTTACCAGTTGGGAGGAGAGTAATGGTATAATATGCCGGCTCCGAAGTACAAGAGAATCTTGGCTAAGCTCAGCGGGGAGACTTTGATGGGTGATCAAAGTTTTGGCATAAACCCTGAGATGATTAACTATATTGCCGGCGAGGTTCGATCGGTTTACGATCTCGGGGTCCAGATGGCCCTGGTTATCGGTGGTGGGAATATTTTTCGCGGCGTGGCAGCCAGTTCCTACGGCATGGACCGCACCTCGGCGGACCATATCGGCATGTTGGCCACTGTCATCAATAGTATTGCCCTCCAGGACGCCCTTGAAAAAAGGGGTGTTCAGACCCGGGTCCAGACGGCTATCGAGATGTGTGCCGTCGCTGAACCGTATATCCTCAGGCGGGCTATCAGGCATCTGGAAAAGGGGCGGGCCGTGATCTTTGCTGCCGGAACCGGTAATCCTTATTTCACTACTGACACCGCAGCGGCCCTGAGAGCCCAGGAAATTGATGCAGAAGTGCTCTTGAAGGCGACTAAGGTGGACGGCATTTATGATGCTGACCCGGTCGTGGATGCCAGTGCAAAAAAGATGGATAATGTTACCTATCTTGAAGTCCTCAAGCGGCAACTGAAGGTTATGGATTCGACTGCTGTTTCCCTGGCAATGGACAACAGGCTTCCTGTAATTGTTTTCAACCTCAGAGTAAAAGGGAATCTTAGACGAGTTGTTTGCGGGGAAAATATTGGAACTCGAATAAAGGAAGCATCAGAGGATGATTGATTCTTATGATGATGCCCGGGAGAGGATGCGTGACTCTGTTGATGCCTTAAAGAATGAATTTAAGAGGGTCCGCACCGGCCGAGCTTCCCTTGCGCTGTTTGAGGGGATAAAGGTAAGCTATTATGGAACACCCACCCCCTTGAATCAGATAGCCTCCTTGTCTGTTCCAGAGAGCAGACTTATCGTTATTCAGCCCTGGGATCAGTCGGTCATTTCCGAGATTGAAAAGGAGATTCTCAAATCGGAGCTAGGGCTTACCCCCATGAACGACGGCAAGGTCATCCGTGTTCCCATACCGCCGCTTACCGAAGAGCGGCGAAGAGAGCTTGTCAGGGTAGTTCGCAAGATAGCTGAGGGGCATAAGGTATCAATCCGCAATATCCGCCGGGACACCAATGAGCTTCTCAAAGGCATGAAGAAGGATGGTGAAATCTCAGAGGATGATTTTTACAGTGGTCAAGACAAGGTGCAGAAAATTACAGACGATTACATACGATTAGTTGACCAGACCTGCCAGGAAAAAGAGAAAGAGATCATTGAATTCTGATATTCCTTCCTTACGACCCGATTCCCTCCCCCGACATATCGCCATTATCATGGATGGCAACGGCCGTTGGGCCAAGAAACGTTCCCTGAACCGGATCAGAGGTCACCGTGAAGGTGCTGAGTCGGTCCGAGACATTGTGCGAGCCTGCCGTGAGATCGGGATAGAGGTTCTGACCCTATATGCGTTTTCAACCGAAAACTGGCAGCGGCCCCGGCAAGAGATCTCGGCACTCATGAGCCTGTTGAAAGGGTTTCTCAGGTCAGAAGCGGCCGAAATGATGGAAAACGGCATCCGCCTGAACGCTATTGGCCAGATCGAAAGGTTCCCGGGTAATGTTGTGAAGGTACTTCAGGAGGTCATGGATATGACTCGAGAAAACCGGGGCATGATTCTCAACCTGGCCTTGAGCTACGGGGGGCGGGATGAGATTGTCGCTGCGGCTCGAAAGATCGCAGCCGAGGTTCTATCTGGCCGCCTTCAACCCGAGGAGATAACAAAAGCGGTTTTTTCGAATTATCTTTATACGCGGGAAATGCCGGATCCGGATCTTCTGATTCGGACCAGTGGCGAGATGCGAATCAGCAACTTTTTGCTCTGGCAGATTGCCTACACAGAGATTTGTGTCACCAATACCCTCTGGCCCGATTTTAGAAGGGAGGAATTGGTCCGGATCCTGCATGATTACCAAAAGCGTGAGCGTCGGTTTGGGATGACCGAAGCCCAGATCAAGAAAGCGCCTCGGAGGCAATAGTATCGAAGTTCTGTACCCACGAGAACGATACTGGATACTCGATGTTTTCAAATCTGAGTAAATTCGAAATCCGAATATCGAAATCCGAAACAAATTCGAAATTCAAATATCAAATGTTCAAAACGCTACAGATTCTTTGTTTTGGATTTTGTGCTTTGGTCATTTGTATTTGTTTCGTGGTTTGCGCAAGCTTCACTTCGTGTCGGATTTCGAATTTCGGGTTTTCCCGTCTGTTACTTCTTACTAATCCAGAATCCAGTATCAAGCATCCAGTCCGCCAAGGCGGATGAGCGGAGCGAACCAAGTTCGATGTCTTCGCATTTAAAACGATGGCTTACGGCATTGGTGCTTTTGCCCCTGCTGGTCTTGTTGATAGGGAAGGGGGGCCGAACCTGTTTTGCCTTGGTTGTGGCACTGGCGGCAGCAGTGAGCCTGTTGGAATACTACGCCCTGGTTCTGTCCCGGGAGACGATGGCCATAAAAGCGCCAGGGTTGGTCCTTGGTCTGGTCATGCTAGCCTCTTTTTATAGGGACGGTTTGGTGGTAGTCCCTGCCTTGCTGGTCCTGGCCTTCATCGGCTCTGCCATGATCTGCCTGGCACGGTTCGACCCACAGACTTCAGTGCCGGAAATGCTTTACAAGCAGGTCACAGGCCTTATTTATATCCCCTTCTTGCTGGGCCACCTGATACTGATCCGGGATTGGAATCAGGGGGTGATGTGGACATTTTTTCTCATGGCAGTTATAATCGCTGGGGACACGGCTGCCTATTACGTTGGAAGGGCCTTTGGCCGGCATAAGCTTGCGCCGAGAATAAGCCCTGGTAAGACCGTTGAGGGGGCAGCAGGCGGATTGGCGGCCAATCTCTTGGTTGGTGCCTTATTTAAGCAATGCTGCTTCCCCGAGTTTGGCTGGGGTTTCTGGATTGCTTTGATTATGGTCATGGGGGCCTTGGGTCAGACAGGTGATCTGGTTGAATCGATGTTGAAACGCTCGGTCGGCCTGAAGGACTCCGGAAGTATCTTTCCGGGACACGGAGGCTTCCTGGACCGGATCGATGCCTTACTCTTTGCAGCACCAACGCTCTATTATTTCAAGACCCTGTTGGATTGATGATTGACGATTGATGATTGACGATTGATGATTGACGATTGATGATTGACGATTGACGATTGATGATTGACGATTGGATGAATTGAAGAAGAGATCAAAAGAATTTGCACATAGATGCGTAAAACTTGCTCTTGCATTACCAGGAACTGTACTGGGAAATCATATAAAAAAACAGTTAATTATCATCAATTTTCATCACAACAAGAAAGCCGGCACAGAGAAGAAAATCAAAGAACAAACAACTGTCGATTGAAGACTGAAAGAAGAGCCTTGAATTTTTTCAATCGACAATTTTCAATCAACAATCGGCAATCGACAATCGACAATCAGATGAAACGTCTTTCGATACTAGGCTCTACGGGTTCAGTCGGCAGGAATGTCTTGCGCGTGGTGGACCAGTTTCCGGAGCGATTCTCGGTTGCGGCCCTGGCAGCAGGTCGAAATGTGGGGCTCCTGGCCGAACAGGTCATGCGTTTCACCCCTGAGGTGGCCGTGGTACTGAATGAGGACCTGGCAGGCCAGCTCAAAAGGATGGTCATGGGCGCAAGGCGTTTAGAAATCTTGCACGGTCTTGATGGGTATAGAGCTGCCGCAACGCTGACTTCGGCTGATCTTGTGGTTTCGGCCATGGTGGGCTCAGCCGGCCTCCTGCCTACTATGGCTGCGATAGAGGCCGGGAAGTCCGTTGCCCTTGCCAATAAGGAGAGCCTTGTGATGGCGGGGGAGCTTGTGATGGGCACTGCCCGAAAAAAGGGGGTCTCAATCATCCCCGTAGACAGCGAGCACAGTGCCATTTTTCAGTGTCTTGCCGGACACCGCAGGCAAGACCTTGAGCAGATCATCCTTACGGCATCCGGGGGGCCTTTTCTGGATAAATCGACAGAAGATCTTGACGGGATTACCCCGGAGACGGCCCTTTGTCATCCTACGTGGAAGATGGGTCCAAAGATTACGATAGACTCGGCCACACTGATGAACAAAGGACTTGAGGTCATTGAAGCAAAATGGCTCTTTGACTTGCCTTTGGAGCTTATCCAGGTGATGATCCACCCAGAAAGTGTGATCCATTCAATGGTGGTCTATCGGGATGGTTCTGTGATAGCCCAGCTCGGTTTGCCTGACATGAGGGCACCGATTGCTTATGCCCTGTCCTATCCCGAGCGACTTCCCCTCGGGCTGCCCGTGCCTGATTTTGTTGACATAGGTTCTCTTACCTTTCGGGAGCTGGACCTGGCAAAATTCCCCTGTCTCGCTCTGGCCCTTGAAGCCTGCAGGATCGGAGAGACCATGCCTGCCGTGTTAAGTGCTGCGAATGAAGTGGCAGTATATGCCTTCCTGAACCACCGCATCGGGTTGAGGCGTATTGGGGAAGCGGTTCAACAGGTGATGAGTAGACACGAACCGGTTTCCGACCCGGGGCTTTCGGATATCCTGGAGGCGGCAGCCTGGGCGCGCCGCACGGCTGAGGAAGTTGCCCGCCTGCCGTCGCCACCCACAGTATACAGCTTAGGTGCCAGCGAGCCTGGCAATGGCGGGCAGGTATGAGTACCAACATTATTTCGTTTGCCATTGTACTCGGTGTCCTGATCTTCGTGCACGAGTTTGGCCATTTCCTTTTGGCAAAACTGATGGGCGTTGGGGTGGAGAAGTTTTCTCTGGGATTTGGTCCCAGAATCGTTGGCAAGAAGATCGGGATGACTGAGTACCTGATCTCAGCGATTCCGCTTGGTGGATACGTGAAAATGGTAGGGGAATCGCCGGGAAAGGAACTGGACGAATCGCTTCTCCCCTTGTCCTTCTTACATAAGAGCCTTTTCAAACGAAGCCTGATCGTCCTGGCAGGTCCGGTATTTAATGTGCTGCTATCGGTGGCAATCTTTTTTGTATTCTTTCAGGTCTCCGGCCTGCCGATTATGAAGCCGGAGGTGGGAGAAGTTCAAGAGGGGATGCCTGCTCATGAGGGCGGTATCCGCCCGGGGGACCGTGTTGTATCTATTGACGGCAGACCGGTAACGCGATGGGAAGAGATGGCAGACCTGATCAAGCAAAGTAGTGGTCGTCCCCTGCGTATCGAAATATTGCGAGACAACAGTACTGTCGTGGCAAAGGTCGTCCCGGAAATTGTTTCATCCCGGAACCTGTTTGGAGAACAGGTTGAGAAATATGTCATAGGAATAACGGCTTCCGGGGCCGTTACTATACGGCAACTCAACCCGTTTCAGTCCGCGGCCCAGGGGGTGTTGCAGACCTGGCAGATTGCCAAACTCACGGTATTGGCCATCGGAAAGATCATTGCCGGTACCATTTCGGCCAAGACCCTCGGCGGTCCGATCATGATTGCACAGTTGGCAGGACAACAGGCCGAGGCCGGCATCGTCAATCTGATCTTTTTTATAGCCCTGTTGAGTGTCAACCTGGGTATAATCAACCTGCTGCCGATCCCGGTCCTGGACGGAGGACACCTTCTGTTCTTTTTGATCGAAGCCGTAAGCCGCAGGCCCCTCAACCTCAAGACGCGGGAAGTGGCGCAACAGGTTGGCATCTTCGTTCTGATTCTGCTTATGATCTTTGTGTTCTACAACGATATTGCACGCATCTTGTTCGATTAGCACCTTGGCAATGAAATGAGCTAAAATGCCTAAAGTGAGCTAAAGTTCAACATAATCATTGGCAATTCAGGAATTGTGAATTCAGGAATTGAAGGAATTCTATCTGATTTTGATCCCTCAATCCCTCAATTCCTCAATTCCTTAATCCTTTCAACTTTAGGCACTTTAGTTCACTTTAGTTCATTTTAGTTCACTTTAGGCACTTGGGTTTACTTGGAGATGAATCTTGATCTTATCAGGGCCATTGACAAATGGGCGGGCATCCCGGCTTGCTTCTTTGTTTCCCTTGCATACAGAATCCTTGACCGCCT
>JAUWXF010000084.1 GCA_030616475.1 Desulfobacterales bacterium | reverse complement strand
TCGAAATCAGCTTTTCAAAGATCTTTGAGCTGTTCAGAATTGAAGAAGATTTTCAGTCCTATTCTGACGTCTTAGACCACGTAGTATCTGAATCTGCACCATTCAGAGGGTGCGAAACTTGAGTAAATAACTTATGCTAAACAGTATGAAGGCGATTAAGGATGTGTCCTTGCAAACAACGGGGGCAAGGCTGCACTGTTCACAGTAGTACCTTTAAAATCAATGAAGACCTGGGGATAAGGTCTCAATGGAGCAAATAGGGATGTCCGTGAAATACAACAGTTTTGTGGTGAGACGAAATGAAGGTTCTGGAGCATTTTATTCGGAATTTTTGTCCATGGGAACTGATTCATGAAACTGGTGTCATAAACTCAGGAGTCAAATCACGGATGCAATAGGAGATCGAACTTAGCTCCGCTTTGCTCCCTCCGGGGCGTAGGCCTCTCCGAGCCGGAGGCGGCAATTGGTCGAGTAGTCGAGTAGTTGAAGGGCCTTATGACTCGTAACCTCCGCAATATGAGGGCTTTTATCTGGCATTTCCATTTTGGGCCCGAATCTTATGTAACGGTTATGTAATTGCAGGGGCTTCCTTTAGAGAAAACAAAAGGCTTGACAATATACAACCTATTGAAGTTTAAGTAGTTAATTGGCATTAACCTTATGTGCCTTTTATGTAACAGATTGGTGGTCAATAGCATCATGGCTTTACTATCTGCCATAGTGCCTTTTAGAATCAATGGGCAGTTGGGGATTTTGTGAGTTGTTTTCCTGCTCATCCCCTTGTTGTTTCGAAAGAGGCCGGACAAGTCGGGACCAAGCCAGGACCAAGTCGGGACCAAGTTACCGCACAAGTTGCCGCACAAGTCTTGAACTTTTGCCAGGAGCCGCGCAAGTCCTCGGAACTTATGGAGTTGATTGGTCTTAAACACTGGAAAACTTTCCAGGCAAACTATCTAAAACCTCTTCTCCAACAAGGGTTACTTGCTATGACCATTCCTAAAAAACCAACGAGCAGTAAGCAGCGGTATGGGATTACAGTAAAGGGAAGGAAATGGCTTGAGTCACAACAAAATAGTCACGAATAATAAGAACACAAGGTGAAAAGGGTCCGATATGAGCAGCCCAATAGTTAACCTGGGCGCGGTTGAACCTCTGTATGGGAAAAATAGGGGATGTCCGTGAAATATTGATATTTTTGAGGGTGGGGCGGGGGTTGCAAGCAAATAATGAAAAAGAAAACAGCTTGAAGATCCAAAAGATTCTTGACCAGATTGATATTTAGCTCAAAGCCTTGCCCGAATTTCAGAGGGGTCACGTTTATAAACGGGACTAGAGTTCGGAGTTTGGTGCATTCGCTTTATCACAGACATCCTGTTGATAGCTTTCTGGCTTAGGTGACGAGTGCAAGTATAAGTGAGAAATAAGAGAAAGCAAAATGAAGATAGAAGCTGGAAAACTTTACGCGGTTATTACAGGGGATATTGTAGATTCCTCAAAACTGCCGCCAGAGAAACGGCAACAGCTTCATAATGTGATGAAGGAAGGATCAAAGGCCTTGCGCAAGGCTTTTAAAAAGGCCGTCCCGATGAATGTGGATATTTTCAGAGGTGATAGCTGGCAAATGCTGGTATCTGATCCATCCAAATCGCTTAGATTAGGATTGTTCTATCGTGCGTATATAAAATCTCGTATGGAATTAAGCAAAGTGGATACCCGTATGGTCATTGGAGTGGGAACTATCGATTTTATTCCACGAACAAAAGTTTCGGAAGGCGACGGAGAAGCTTACAGGAATTCAGGAAAGGTGCTGGCGGATATTTCAAAATCTGTTTACATGCGCTTTGTTTTTCCAGAAAATGAAAAATCAGCAGGACTGGATATTGTGGTGCAATTAGTAGATGCTATTGCTAGACGGCGTTGGACAGACAGGCGTTCGCTGGCCATTACCGGGGCTTTACAGGGATGGAAGCAAGATAAAATTGCTTCGCTATGGGATAAGCCCATCAAACAGCAATCAGTAGTAGACAATCTCAATGGCGCTGACTGGAAATCCATTGAAAAGGCTATAAGCTTTTTTGAAAAGAGTTTACCAAGACAGCCAAACTCATAAAACAGGTCCTGTGACCTGTATGTACTAAAAACAGGCTAACTGGCCTGTAATTTAGGGCTAAAGGTCAAATAGCCTGTATAAAGCATCAGGGGGTTATCAGCCTCCCTGAGTTGCAGCGGTCTGTTGTAATCCGTGGACAATGTATTTTGGGAGAAAATAGTTGTCGGGGGCTGTATGAAGTCCTTACAGATTGTACAAACTGTGATACGAAATGGTAGAAAAAATTAATGAATGAAATCGCAAAATAACTGCTGATTTGTCTTGTGGCATCTCATTTTGTCGGAGACTTTATTTTTCAGTCCGACAAGGATGCATCGAATAAGCTAAAGCCTCCTATTCTCCTGAAGCACTCGTTTATAGTGGCGATCTTAAGCTATGTGCTTTGCGGCGTCTGGACTCAATGGCTGATACCCCTGGTGATATTCTGCACCCATTCGGTCATCGATTGGATTAAAGAGAAAGCCGTCAAACGAGAAGACCTCCCAAACAAATGGGGTATTTATTCGTTTCTTGCTGATCAAGCCGCCCATGTTTTCGTCATAACCACCTTGGCTCTCATTATTGCACCCGCGAACACTGGCGCCAGCACCGGCGTGAATACGATTTCCTTGTTCTGGGTGGATTTCTTTGGAAAAGGCTTTCTGAAACTGCTAATCATTCTTTCAGGTGCCATTTTGGCAGTCAAAACTGGAGGTATCCTTATTGGGATGTCAGTAAGGCCTTTTCTTGATGAAATAAAGAACAATGAAAACGATGTCGACATGGAGACAAAGACCAGCAGCAGAGGCTTTAAGAACGGCGGAAAAGTGATCGGGCAGCTTGAACGCAGCTTAATTTTTCTTTTTATCCTGATGGGACATCTTTCAGGCATCGGATTTCTGATTGCGGCAAAATCTGTTTTTCGTTTCGGAGAAGTTAAAGATCCCCGGCACAGGATGGAGGCCGAATACATCATCATTGGAACGTTAATGAGTTTTGGCTACGGTATGTTGATCGCGTATGCGACGAAAGTTTTCTTGGGACGGGTCTGATTTTGCTGAGAGAAGGGTAACAAGAAGGGTATATGGCACAATCACCTGATGAAAAGACCTATGTGGAGATTCCCTTTATTAAGCAATTAAAGGGGATGGGCTGGGGGCATATTGAGGGTGATATTGATGTGCCGTACCTTACGGAGCGGGACAGCTTCCGTGAAGTATTGTTGACCGGAAGATTACGCGCCGCAGTCAAGAAGATCAATCTTGATGATGAGGGAAGCCCCTGGCTTGATGACGACCGGGGAAAACTTGGGGACGCCCTTTAGTTTTCCAGTTTCTAAGTAGTCCTTTTAGAGCCGGTTCATGATGGCAAGAAAGTCGATGATGGAGCAACTGAGCATTGTAGCGGACCCATGGAACCTCGAACTGAAACCTGCAAAACCAACGGGCATCCCCTTGGACAAGATATACCCGCTATACTTTTACCCATTTCGGCTCAAGGCTTTTTTGGGTAAAAATGCTCGTTTTCCAGATTGAGCAATCCCCCTATCAGTGCAAAAGAGGGCGATGTCCATAAATAACTTTACCTCAATTTCAAGTTATTTATAAAGACTCCCTTCCTCGAAATAATGCCTATGGAGGAACCCTGTGAAAAAAACCGATAAGGAAATAAAAGAAATTATTGGTCGCTTGAAATGTCCAAAGGTTTTCAATTGCTATAAATCGGGGTTTGATGTTCTTTGCAAAGCGAAAGATGTTGGAATTAAAAAAGCGAACCTTCGCGATTTAGCTCCTGACAGCATGTGAGGGTTATGTGCTGAATAATATAGCACGGAGATTCAATAGATATCATGAAATATACTGTTGCCAACCTCAAACTAATCAAGAAAATGGTCGATTTTTCAAATACTGACGATCAGCTAAGGCTGTCTGAAAGCTTACACAAAAACCAGCCTTACTTTTGCAATATCATAGATCAGGTTAAAATTGATTCAAGATGTTTAGAAGCTCACCTTTTCTGCACGTTATTTTGTTCTCTTGCTTTAGAACGAGCAGAACTACTCACAGATGAATGTTTCCCCTGCTTTCCTGAAGACCTATTTCATGATACAGCATACAAAATAGTACAAAAACATCCTGAAATTAGCAAAAGAGCAGAGACGTATCCTGATCGAATAAGTCGACACGTGCTTAATGGTGTGGGTTTTGATGAGGAAGATACCGGTTGGCTACAGTTAATGATATCAGCATTTCTAGTGACCGTTGAGAAGTTCACAAATGAAATCTAAATACACACCACTTCTATAAGTTTGGGGACGCCCTTTACATTTACAGTTTTCCGATGATGGTTATGGGGCGGGCCAAGAGGGACGTACATAAGAAAAGACACCTGAGAAGTAACTCTGGTCTTGTGTGCTGATATATGCTATGGGGAAACTTAGGGGACGTAGTGGACTATGTTGAATAACTTTAATGCGAAGATTGTAAGTGTCCATGGGCCATAGATTTAGAGAACATGTCAACGGCAGGCGCAAGGAGGAATTCGGCAGGGCATCTGTGACATTTTACCTTTCTACTCGTTCCGCGAAGCCTGTGAGCATGAAAGGGTAAGGGCAACACAATGAAAAAAGACGAAGTGTTGAGTGAATTGAGAAGGTTTAACCGAGAACATATGCATATGATCTGGGAGGTAGCCAAAAGCGGGGACTTGGATGTGCTGGAGGCAGAGGAGAGGCAGATCGCAGAAGTGATGCTGGAGCATCAGGATGAATACTTCAACCAGTTTGAAATGGCTGATGTTTTGGCCGACCATGAGTACGACCCAGAATCTGAGACCAATCCTTTTCTGCATATCACATTTCATACCATTGTCGAAAACCAGTTGGAGGCAAGGGATCCCATTGAAGTATACCAGTTTTACAATTCTATGAGGAAGAAAAAGGTTTCCCGCCATGACACAATACATCTCATTGGCGCGATACTTACGCCTTTGGTCGTGAGTACCTTGAAGGGAAGAGCCTTTGACCTGGAGCAATACAAGTCGCTGCTAAAGAGGGCCAAAGCTAAAAGGCCGGAGAAGATAATGGAGTGGCTGGAGAGGGAACCTGGTCCTTTGTTTGAGGAACAAGGAGAAGAAGCGTGATTTATTAGTAAGCTTGGGGACGTTTAGTTCGCCAGTTTCTAAGTGCTTCGCTTCGCAAATACGATGACGTATTTTATCGAAGGGGAAGATTCGGGAGACTCTTCAGTTTTCCAGTTTCCAAGTAATCCTTTTAGAGCCGGTTCATGATGGCAAGAAAGTCGAAGATAGAGTTTGGAAATTAAGGTGTGCGGGTTTACGATCTCCTTGACTCATCAATCTATCTGGCGTTGAGTCGAAATCCGGGGAGAATCGCAGAAGAACTCACGCCGCAGGATCGCATCATCTCGATCGACGAAATTCAACGCATCCCCGAGCTTTTGGGGGACATTCTTCAGTTTTAAAGTTAAGGTTGCTCAATCAGCAAACAGAAGGAATGAACTTTAAATATAAAGTACGCCCCCTAGTTCGCCCTTTGGGGCATTTCTTGACCGGTGGTAATATAAGAGTTTCTTCTAATCTTGGCTTTCTAAAACCTCCAAATCCACCCAATAATGACCCTTGAATCGTCCTTGATCATTTTTGCTGATATGTCGAATTGCTGTCTCCAGATAGTCAGGAGGATAGACTGAATCGGTCGAATAGCATTTCACGGCCAATGTGTCCCCCGCGTTTAACCGAGGCAAAATATCTGAATCTTCCTTAACCAGAACAGTCATGAACGTTGACGCGGTGTTCCAGACCTTAAATCGATAAGGAACGAGGCCATTTATTGAAAATTCTATGCTGTGATATTGATCCCCCTGTTTTTTAGGTTCAGATCTTGTCTTGTTTAGTTTGTTGGTCATGGCAGATTCTCTCATCCGTCTCCTCATCATTAGATTGTTGGCTTGGCCCTAAGTTTCTTTAGCTATTTTATAGCTCCCGTCCCGTAAAAACATACAGCAAGATTAATGCCAACATTAAACATCATGAACATGTGCCACAACAACCAGGTAAATCCGATGATATCTATTGGGATAAGGGTAGGTTGACCGGTCGTCTACGTGGGCGTGAGCCCCGTTTCCTGTTAACTTTTTGGTATTTCACTGAAGGAGATTTCATGCACTTTTCGGGAAGCGTCATCAACAACCACATAGTCTCGAAAAGTCTTTGATCTTTGTCCAAGGCCTCAATCATCAGGGGTTTCTGTTATGTTTCCATGATACTCATGAGGTGTTCCTCACTGATTGCTTCTACATAGCGCAGGAAATACGCACCATTCAGAAAGATATAAATACATAAGCACTTGGGATTCTTGTTAAATTTCCCGCGGGCTCCCTGTAGGAGTTTCCCTTCATGAGATTTCCTCTGTAGAAGGTCTCAGCTTATTATTTTAATAATTCCAGCACACCTACGCTGAGCCAGGGAATGCATATAATGAGCGGCACGACTGCCGAAGGGAAATGGACTGACCCCCATGAGCTGCTCAGATCAGGGGATTGTAATTAGAGTCTCTTGACAGGGGTTTTTGATTGACGTTACTATAGCCTCAAATTTACAAGGAGGCCGATAGCCGAGAGAGGAGTATTGAGCATTGCGATGACACGGACTGTTCGATTTTTGGGTACATGCCTCATTTTACTCATACTTGGCTGTGCGTCTGGCATTTCACGGCAGGTGCGCTCCCAGGTTACCTACAGCGGCTCGTTCGCGCAGTTGCAAACGGCTCCGGCTGAACACGTGGGCGAGATCGTAATGCTCGGGGGAAAGATCATACAAACCAGGGGTTCTGCCCTTGGCTCCGAGATTACGGTTTTGCAACTTCCGCTCGGCAGGAGGGATCGGCCCCAGGATGGCGACCGATCCGAGGGCCGTTACCTTGTTCGATCAGAACAATTTCTCGATCCTGCCATCTATCAGAAAGGGAGCAGGCTGACTGTGGTGGGAAGGCTCAGCGACAGCGAGGTTCGAGCTATCGGAGGTTTTCGGTATGTCTATCCTCTGGTGGAAGCAATTGAGATCAAGCTATGGCCGCGCACACGGCGTGTTTCACCGAGCGTCCATTTTGGCATTGGTGTGGGGTTCTAACGGCGTGCCGGTTACTAGTGCCCCGTCTCAAAAATTCTGCACCTTTAGTTCCCGTCTGGGCTGAACTTTGTAGCAAGGAAGATCTCTGAGGATCTATTATTAGCCTGCTCGCAGGTTTCAAACGTTGCCTTATATGAGTACGAACTTTCTGTATCGCTCAAGAAAATCAATGAAAACTGAAGTGATATTTGCTGTCCTGACCCTCATTGACTTTAACTCAAAACATGAGAGGTAAAACATGAGCAAATACATCCCCGTCATAGCCCTACTGTGCTGTTTGACTTTTTGCCCAACCGTCACCTTTGCCGTCAACCCGGCGGATCTCATCAAACTCAAAAAAGCGGGCGTGAGCGATAAACTGATCAGCGCGGTCCTCGAATCAAATGCCATTGATCGTGCGATAATCTCTGTCAATGAAATCATCGCAATGAAAGCCGCCAACATTACCGATAAAGCCATTCTCAAAATCATCGAAGGCGCCAATCCGCCCGTGCCCGAGCTGGACCGCGATGATGCCTTAAAGCGCGAGATAGAGCGTTCCAAAATGAAGCTTGAACTCGTAAAGAAACAATTCGACATCACATCCGCATACCTATCCAAACTTATCTCAAGCCCTGAAATCATTAAACTCGTGAAGGCCGGGAAAATTTCCAGCCAAGACTATGCGGCTATCGTTAAGTACCTGAAGCAATATGCAGCCAGCGAGGAAACAGACCGTCCTAGTGACGTAAATATAGACATCTCTCTCAGTCCTGAAGAGCAGGAGCTGTGGAAAGAAATTGTTAAAGGACTGCGAATCAGGAAAGACATCGACTAGCCCGGATATTTTTCAAGCCTTCGCCCAGCTTTTACAACATGTAAAAAAGCCCGACAGACGTCCACCGAGCAGACGGTTCAAATGGTTTGCTGGAATTCAAAGAAAGCATATTATGTCAAATACTTGGCTTGTAAGCGTCCGCCTTTTCGGGTTGGCCCGGCTATTGCTCCTTTTTTCTGTGAGATGCTACTAATCAATATCAATAAAGGGCAGAATGACTGCAGCGGACAGCAGCAATCTGACCGGCGTTCCCCATTCATCGATAGTTTTTGGGGGCTTGTATCCTCGAATTGTTGTTCACTGGAGAACACCTGCCGAGTCGAGAGATGAGCAACAACAATGTTGAACAGATTACTGTGTTTGGTGCAGGGAATGCAGGAATCGCTGAAGCAGCCAGAATCAAACTTCAGTTTCCTGAGATCAGGGTAATTGTTTATAACCGGACCAGCGACGAAAAATCTGCCGTGAAACTATGCATGCTCCAGTATCTTAAGGTGTTCCATCTCTCCGGCATTTATCAAGGAGAGGCCAAGTCTGATGTAATTACCTCTCGAGTGGACGACGCGGTTGTGGGATCTCAGATAATCATTATAACGACAACAGCGAATGCCCATGGATTTATCGCCTCTCAAATGGCCCCCTACCTCTCGAATGGCCAGATAATCTTTGTCTTTTCTGGTGGTATTGATAGTAAATTTCTTATGGCCAAGAGAATCAGAGAACAGGGCTGTACTGCTGATGTTATATTCGCCGATACTGATACCTTTATCTATGCCACCAAGATTATAGAACTCTCTGAAAAGAGGATTGAGGCATTTGTTAAGGTAAAGAAACGGAAACTATACCTTTCTGCTTTGCCATCTGAAAGAATGCCATATGTCTTAGATTTGCTTCATAAGACTATTTACCCTGACCAGTTCATTGGATGTCATGATCCGCTTCAAGCTGGTATCAATGATGGACCTGGACTACATGCTGTCGGGATAATCATGCAGAGAAGAAGAATCGAAGCGCATGAGGAGTTCAATTTCTATCTGGGACTAACCGAAGAAATGACCGAAATGATAGAAGAACTTGACAGGGAAAGGATATCAGTTGCCCATGCTATGGGGATAAGAGACTGCCCCAGTACTCGCGACTTTCTTCATACCGCGTATGGTATCGCCCTTAGCGACGGAGAAAACAAAAGGCCCCTCTTTGATATGGTTCATGATGAAGGCACCCCTTATTACAATCCGCCGGGAGGTCCCATTCGGTCACCGTCCCCCACAAGTATGAACCATCGGTATCTGTATGAGGAGGTAATGACCCGCGTGGTACCTTTGTACTACATGGCCAAAGCTTTGGGCGTCGGTACGCCACTTCACGACAGAATCATCGAAGAAGCAAGTAAAATACTCAATCGTGACTATTTCAAGGAAGGAAGAAACTTGGACGATCTTGGGCTGTCTCCCCAGGACATTCTAAACTGGAAGACAGCAAAAAAGAGATTTGAGCGCTCCTTTTGATACCTTCTTTCCCCTCGGCTGACTGAGCTGGTTTGCCCCATGTCCGAGACAATAAATAATCTGCTAATCAAAGAAGCAGCACTCATTACCGGGGATGGAAAGACATTTGTTGATAAAGTCAATATAGGTGTTCACGGTAAGGAAATAGTGTATATCGGACAAGAGATACCTTCAGGAGTCACATTTGCCCATATATATGAGGGCAAGGGCAAACTTGTTCTGCCTGGAGTCATAAATATCCACGCGCACGGAGTAATTCCCGGGGCTCCTCTTTTTTCCAGCGCCTCTCCCCCCTTGTCAGACAGTCAAGCTAAGAAGAATCTACTAACACATGTCTCTCAAGGAACCACCACTATCCTCAACGTAGACGGTTTTGCGCATCCCAGGCTTATATTTCAAGCAAGCCGTGCATGCCCTATCAATCTCAAGACAGCCATAACCCATCACGCAAAGGCATACCTTGCAGCGAAGAATATTGACTCATCCGGCCTTTCAGGTCAAGGAGAGGAGAAAGTAGAAAAACTCGTAGAGCACTTCCCCGATATTGTAGTTGCGATAGGCGAAGGGGGCTCTGGAGCCACCCTTGGTGGTGGCGTACAGGATTATAAGTTCATTCCCGAGATGGTCAAAAGAGAAACAGGCATTGCCATTGACGAATACCAGGCAAGGAAGTTAAAGGAGGCGGTTTTAGGGAGAAAGATTGCGCTCAATTGTTATGATCCCGAAAGGGTAGAAAACATCCTCAAGGAAATTGGTTTAGAGGACTATTCCTCAGAATGGGCACTAGATAAAATATCGCAAACCGTCCTTCCCCCATACCGTGTTGCCCTTGAAGCCGTTGAAGAAGGTGCCGGTCTGGCCAAAGAGTACAACCTTCCCTTCATCGCGCATACAGCTGCTTCTTCCATGGCCAAGGTAGAAGAAATAGCGTGGCTTGGGAGTCTACTTGTTGCCGGCCATTGCAATCACCCAAGTTTTGACACAGAAGAAGGCATTGCCCTGATAAAACGACTTAGGAAACAGGGCGTAATCATTGATATTTCTACCTTCAATACATTAGACAGCAAGGAGAGGGAAAAAGAACTAGCATTTTTCTTTGCCATCCTCGAACCCGGTCTGGTTGATGTCGTATCGACCAATTATGGCGGTGGCAACCATAGTCCCATCCTCAAGGTTTTGGAACTGGCTGTTGAGCAAAAGGTCATTACGCTTCCCGAGGCAATTTCGCTGGTAACCAGAAACCCCTCACGTGCGATCCCTCTCTTGGCCACTGGCCGTGGAGTCATTGTCCGCGGAGCCATTGCTGATCTAGTAATCGTGGACAGGTATAGAATTAGTCGGGTAGAAGCGGTGGTCATTGAGGGTAAGCCGTGGCGGCGAAAATAGATGTAGCCTTAATCACTCTTGTTCAAAATAGATGATCGATGTTGATGGAACAGGCTGTAAATAAGATCAAGTCCTTTTTCAATAGCCGATAGGCATCTGTAGCACAATATACAAAAATTCAAATCTGTTCCGGTTGTGGCATTAATCTCTTTTCCGCACACCTGACATCTTCTCAACGTATTGAAGGCCCTGCCGCACTTTGCACATTTTTTCATGCTGTGTCGTGATCTCTTTAGGGATGATTGATTTCCGTTCCAAGTTGAGCTACACTTCACAACAACGCGTGGGAGAAAATTTCAAGTTGGGGGGCTCGATCATGCTTTCAGACACACAATTAGACCGCTATGCAGATGTCTTGCTGTGGGGGCTAAAAACCGCAAGGAGCGGCAACTTCAGAAAAAATGACATCGTCTTGATTCGATATGATCTTGCTGCCATGGGGATGGCCGAGCGCCTTCAGGCAAAGGTTCTTGATATGGGGATGCACCCGGTCCTGCGTATGGGCCTGACATCCAAAATGGAGCGCCATTTTTACGAGAAGGCCAATAACAAACAACTCGTTTTCCAGCCACCCGGAGAGAAGGAGCTTTACGAACATTTAAACGGCAGCCTGTATCTCCATGCCCCGGAATCCCTGACCCATCTCAGCGATATTAACCCAGGAAAGATTGCAAAGGCGGTGGTCTCCAGGAAGCCGCTTCGCGAGATCCTGGAAAAACGAGAAGAAGTGGGGGCCTTTGGTTGGACCCTTTGTATGCTGCCAACCCCAGAGCTGGCAAAGCGGGCCGGGCTCACCATGAGGCAGTATACAAATCAGATCATCAAAGCGTGTTACCTTGATAGAGGCGATGCGGTTCGAGGGTGGAAGACCTTTTACAAAGAGGCCATGGCCGTCAAAAAATGGATGAATAGCATGGAGGTAAGATACTATCATATCCAGTCCGAAAAGATTGACCTCAGAATCACGCCGGGACAAAGGAGGAAGTGGATTGGAATCTCGGGACACAACATTCCCAGCTTTGAAATTTTTCTTTCCCCTGACTGGAGAGGAACCGAAGGGGTCTATTTTGCGAACCAACCCTCTTTCCGGAGCGGAAATTATGTGGAGGGCGTGAAATTGGAGTTCAAGAAGGGAAACGCCTTGAAGGCCGAAGCGGAAAAAGGGGAGGATTTCGTGATCAAACAACTAGCAATGGATAAAGGGGCACGCAGGGTTGGGGAGTTTTCCTTGACCGACAGGCGATTCTCCAGGATTGATAAGTTTATGGCGAATACCCTTTTTGATGAAAATTACGGCGGCCGTTACGGAAACTGCCATATCGCCCTGGGTGCATCCTATTCAGATACCTACGACGGAAATCCCTCTGAGCTGACAAAGGAGAAGAAGAGGAAATTGGGATTCAATGATTCGGCCCTTCACTGGGACCTGGTGAACACCGAAAAAAAGAGAGTCACCGCCTATCTCACTTCAGGAAATCGGGTGATCGTTTACGAGAATGGGGTGTTCAAATACTGACAGGGGAAAATTCGGGGCGTCATTGACTTGCTGAACAAATCTGATGCGATATCTTCAAGGAAGTGTCCATCTCAGGCCACCTGACGCCCGGCAGCGGAGAAAGGTCAAACCATCAAAAGGGTCTCCAAAGAGCAAGGTGCGAAAAGGGGAACATCCATAAAAAGTTGACGTTCAAAGGCACAGGGAGAGTAAGTAGAAGCTGTGAAGGAAACGATGCCTGCCGCCATCTTCGTCATACATGCTATAGTCTTTGCCTATTTCTACCTCAGACGCGGGCGGCGGCCTTTCTACTTGCTGTTCTGTGGTGGCTTTATTCTCCTGGCAGGCTATTATACTTACAACTGCTGGCAATTGTTTGCAGGGGTGGAGTCAGGCCCCGCTTGGCTTCATTATCTTCGCTGGGCTGGGCTCATCCTGTGTGCTATTGCCACACCGTTCTTTTTGACGCACCTGTTTCGTAAAAGGCGTCCCAAACCCGTTCGGTCTGGACGTTGTTAACTAGTTTCCATCCAGAAATGGCCATTTTTCGCAATCTCGGCGCCTGCCCCGTGGAATGCGAAGCCTATTCCTCTGGGGTCAATCTGCGGGATCGCTTGTGCAACGTACCGACGTACGTCTCCGCGCAATCCCTTGATTTCCTTGACCTTGCGAAAAATTACTCATTTCTGAATTGGAAACTGACGCCAGTGCCCAGTGTTGTGA
>JAUWXF010000061.1 GCA_030616475.1 Desulfobacterales bacterium | reverse complement strand
TTCCGTACTGTTTTCAAGGCGTAAGCCGCAAATCCGAATATCGAAATCCGAAACAAATTCAAATGACAGAAATCTCAATGACAAAAACGGAAAGGGACACCACCAGACCGCATTTGTTTTGAATTTCGAACATTTGGATTTTGATATTGTTTCGGATTTCGGATTTCGGATTTCGATATTTGTATTTTCGCAACGGTTTATGCGTTTCGTCAACATGTTAGAATGCCAAAATCGAACGCAGAACTTTCGAGACACTGCACTAGGGTGCATCTATGCCGGTAGAAATGATCCCGGTCTTATCCAGGGCTGAAATCGCGCAAAAGGTCAAAATCCTGGCACAACGCATTTCAGAAGATTATGCGGGAAAGGAACTTATTGGCATCGGTGTCCTGAAGGGCAGCTTTATTTTCCTGGCCGACCTGCTTCGCGAGCTTACCATTCCCGTCCAGGTTGATTTCGTCCGCCTGGCAAGTTACGGTTCCAACATAACATCCTCTGGGACCATCCGGATCACCAAAGAAACTGAGCTTGACATAAGGGATCGGGATGTTCTGATTGTTGAAGATATCATCGACTCTGGCCTGACTATTGCATATCTTCTGGAGCACCTCAAATCATTTTCTCCAAAATCGGTTAAGGTATGTACGTTTGTCGACAAGACAGAACGACGTGAGGTCCAGGTTCCCATCGATTATGCAGGTCTTGTGGTTGAGCATGGATTTCTGGTGGGATACGGGCTCGATTTTGATGAAAAATATCGCACCTTGCCGGCTATTTACCGCATAGGATCATAGACGAAAGGAGCTCGCCATGATCGTAACCTGTGAAAACTGCAACGCAAAGTTCAATCTTGATGAAAACCTGATCAAGGAATCAGGCTCCAAAGTCAGATGTTCCAAATGCCATCACATATTTACTGTTCATAAACCCGCCGCGGCAGAAGAAGAGGTTGCCCTCGAGGAAGCACCTGAAGCTGTAGAGGAAGCCCCTGAAGAGGCTGCAATGGTTTCAGAAGAAGCCCCTGAAGAGGCTCTCGATCTTGATCTCTCTGAGGCTGAAGAAAAACCAGCCGAAGAAGAGATCGCACTAGAAGCAATCGGCCTTGAAGAAGAGCCTGCTGCTGAAGAACCCACCCCGGTAGAAGAAGAGGTTGCCCTCGAGGAAGCACCCGAGGCTGTGGAGGAAGCCCCTGAAGAGGCTGCAATGGTTTCAGAAGAAGCCCCTGAAGAGGCTCTCGATCTTGATCTCTCTGAGGCTGAAGAAAAACCAGCCGAAGAAGAGATCGCACCAGAAGCAATCGGCCTTGAAGAAGAGCCTGCTGCTGAAGAACCCGCCCCGGTAGAAGAAGAGGTTGCCCTCGAGGAAGCACCCGAAGCTGTGGAAGGGGAACCTGTGATTGAGGAAGCCGAGGCAAAGGAAGAGCTCGAAGAGGAATTGGCAGATGCCGTTTCCGTGGAATCTTTGGAAGGGGCCGAAGAAGAGGAGACGGAACAGGTTGAGAGAAAACAAGAGGTTGAGGAAACACCAATGCCTCCTCCAATGGCCGAGATAGAACCACAGGCAAGGAAGCGCATTAGCACGCCGCTCATGATTGTGTTGGTATTGGTCCTTCTGGCAGGAGGAGCTTTTGCTGCATACAGTCTTTTGAAAAGTTTTGATGTCAAGATACCGTTTCTTGAATCCCTTACAGCTGGACCAGAGTCTGCGGCCATTGACCCCGGAAACATCCGCATAGCCCTTCTTGATGAGCTAATAAGGAGTAAGTTTGTTGATAACACGACGGCTGGCCGCCTGTTTGTAATTAAGGGAAAAGTCAGAAATGATTATCCTGAAGCCCGGAACTTCATCATGTTAAAAGGGGTTCTCTATTCAGAGGATGGGAAAACCATTGACAAGAAGACCATATACTGCGGCAATACCTTGTCAGATGCTGACCTGCAAGCTCTGGATAAAGCGACCATGGACAAGAGGTTGCGCAACAAATTCGGGGATAAGAGATCTAATTTTAGGGTCCCATCCGGCAAGGTGATTCCCTTTGTGGTTGTATTTTCTGATCTGCCTCAGGTTTTGGGAGAGTTCAGTGTTGAAGTGGTGAGTTCGACTCGCGGATAAATACGTCCCGGGAATTCTATCCGCCTATAAACCCCACAAATCTATCACTCCAGTACGCCATCACTCCATTCAAAAATGTGCAGAACCTGGAACGGCTCGAAACACTACTGAATCCAAGATATCAAATCTTGTAGACGATGCGCTTTTCAGTGATGATGATGTCGGTGTAACGGTCGTGGGGTTCCATGGGGATCTGTGGCACCATCTGGCACTCAAAGGCAAGGGCTACTTTTCTTGTGGTGATATCGAGCCGGGGAATGAATCGGTCATAGACGCCAATGCCATGGCCTATGCGTCCTCCACGTTCGTCAAAGGCTACGCCCGGGATGATGGCTAGATTAATATATTGCACTGGAATCTGCTTACACCGCTGTGGGATCGGCTCGCGGATTCCCCGGTAGCGTGCCCGTATGTCCCGATCAAGGTTTTCAATCCTGAAAGGCACGATTTCCTTTTTTTTTGAATCAACCAGGGGTAGGGCAACAATCTTCTCAAGCTCCAAGGCCTTCCGGACCATGGGCCCGGTATCCACTTCGCTACTGTAGCTCATATAGAACAGGACAATCCTGGCTTCCAGGAAATTAGCGAAGCCAAATAATCGCTCCATAATAGCCGCACTCTTTTCAGAGTGTTCCTCTTTTGAGAGGGCATCACGCCGGGCGAAGGTGCTTCGTCTAATTTCGGATTTTCTTGCTTTTACGTCTTCCATCAAACATCTCGGTCTGGCTGAAATACTTATATTATAGTAAAAATTCCGAATAAAGTCAAGTAATAATAATCATTGACTAAATAGTCAGGTTCATGTTACGCCCTACTGGTCCTAATGGCATACCCCATGATAGAAATCAAATTCATCAGACAAAATATAGAAACGGTGCAGG
Organism: Desulfobacterales bacterium; assembly: GCA_030616475.1. GTDB lineage: Bacteria > Desulfobacterota > Desulfobacteria > Desulfobacterales. The sequence goes on along the minus strand of JAUWXF010000061.1, from coordinate 14,192 downwards.
AATCCTTCCGCAAGCGCGGACAAGAGTATGACCTCCGCCCATTTCTGGACTGCGACTCAAGACGCCGGGCCATGCTGCTCGAGGTTGAAGAGCTTAAGCATGAGCGCAACACAGTGTCTGGGCGTATCGCCCAAATGAACAAGGAACGCAAAGACCCCTCGAAACTCATAGCCCGGATGCGGGTGGTCTCTCAGAGAATAAAGGCATTGGACGAGGAACTCTCCAAACACGAAGAAACCCTGCGCGCTATCTTGATGGAGCTCCCCAACCTCCCGCATCCCTCGGTGCCGACAGGCAAAGACGATAAAGACAATGTGGTCATCAGGAAGGTTGGTGAGCCTCGTTCTTTCGACTTTGAACCCCTGCCGCACTGGGAGATTGGAGAAAAACTCGGGATTCTTGATTTTGAGCGTGCGGCCAAGATCGCGGGGGCACGTTTTGCCCTTTATCTGGGACTGGGGGCAAGGCTTGAGCGTGCCCTGATCAACTTCATGCTGGATGTGCACACCAGGGAACACGGCTACCTGGAAGTCCTTCCGCCGTTCATGACCAATCGCACCAGTACGACCGCCACAGGCCAGCTTCCCAAGTTTGAGGAAGACCTCTTTAAGATAGAAGGGTGGGACTATTATCTGGTGCCCACCGCCGAGGTGCCGGTCACCAATATTCACCAGGACGAAATCCTAAATGAGCAGGACCTTCCCAGGCTTTACACGGCCTACACGCCTTGTTTCCGGTCTGAGGCAGGTTCTTATGGCAAGGATACCCGGGGACTGATCAGACAGCACCAGTTCAATAAGGTGGAACTGGTCAAATTCACCACCCCGGAGAGCTCTTATGAAGAACTCGAAAAACTATTGAACGATGCTGAAGTCATCCTCAAGCGACTTGAGATCCCTTATCAGGTCGTGGAGCTGTGCACGGGGGATCTGGGGTTTTGCGCTGCCAAGACCTATGACATTGAGGCCTGGATGCCCGCACAGCAAAAATACCGGGAGATCTCTTCATGCAGCAACTACGAGACTTTTCAGGCCAGACGGGCCAACATTCGCTTTAAGAGAAAAGGGAAAAGGGGCACCGAACTGGTCCATACCCTGAACGGGTCAGGCCTGGCCGCCGGTCGCACGGTCGTGGCGATTCTGGAAAATTTTCAGCAAGAAGACGGCTCAGTCATCATCCCGGAGGCCCTCAGGCCTTATATGGATGGGGTGGAGAGAATTGGTCATTAGTCATTGGTCATTAGTCATTTGATATTTGATATTTACAAATGATAAATGATCGATGATAAATGTTCTGTACGGATCATTATTATGAAGATCGAGAACTTTCCTAAACATATCCAACAATACCTAATACCTAAGCCAAGCGGGCACGTTGTCTACCAATGCCTGGGCTGTGGGGCAGAATACGACATCAGTCGCCTCCTTTATACATGTCCTGCGTGCGGCAGCATCCTTCTCCTCGAAGACCTTGCCTTTGACCGGTTGAAGAAGGTTCCAAGGGAAACATGGCGGCAGATTTTTGACTATCGCAGGGCGTTAAACATCCCCTCCATGCAGGGGATTTATCGATATCACGAGTTTATCGGACCTATGATGCCCCTTGATGCGGTCATCTACCTGGGTGAGGGGCACACCCCCATGGTGGAGGCCAACGCATACCTTCAACAGCTTGTGGGAGCCCGATTCTATTTCAAGAACGAAGGCCAGAACCCGAGCGCCTCTTTTAAGGACCGTGGCATGGCGAGCGCCCTGAGCTATATCAACTTTCTGTTCAACTCCGGCAAGCTGTCCGACGTGCTGGCTGTGTGTGCCTCGACCGGCGACACCTCCGCCTCTTCTGCCCTCTATGCGGCCTATCTTCAGCCCCGGGTGCAATCAGCCGTCCTTCTTCCCCACAAGAAGGTCACACCCCAGCAACTGGCACAAGCCCTTGGAAGCGGCGCGGTGGTCTTTGAGATCCCGGGCGTCTTTGACGACTGCATGAAGGTAGTAGAAGCCCTTTCTGAACAATACAACGTGGCGCTTTTGAACTCCAAGAACGCCTGGCGCATATGGGGCCAGGAATCGTATTCTTATGAAATCGCCCAGGGCTTTGACTATGACATGGACCACAAGGTGATCGTCGTGCCGATTGGAAACGCCGGAAATATCACGGCGATCATCAGCGGTTTCTTGAAGTTCCTTGAGGCCGGAATCATAGACCGGCTCCCAAAGATCATCGGCGTGCAATCAACTCATGCCAATCCCGTATACAGGTATTACCTGGAACCAGACCCTGAAAAACGCAGTTTTGTGCCTGTCAAGGTGCGGCCCAGTGTGGCCCAGGCCGCCATGATCGGAAATCCGGTCTCCGTGCCCCGCGTGATTCACCTGGTGGAAGCCTATAACGAGAAGGCAGGAAAACAGGCCGTATTCTTTGCAGAAGTAGAGGAACAGGCCATCATGGACTGGCAACTGACGGCCAACCGCAATGGCCACATCGCCTGTACTCAGGGGGGAGAGTCCCTGGCCGGACTGGTGGAGGCAAAAAAACGCGGCATTGTGAGTGAAGACGATGTGGTCGTGCTCGATGCCACGGCCCATGCCCTGAAGTTTGCCGGTTTTCAAGCCATGTATTTTGAAAACCGCTTCCCCCCGGAATTCGAGATTACCCCCAAGAAGTCCCTTCAAAATGCCCCCCGGCTGGTCCAGCCCAAGGATCTGGACGCAATTCCCACTGCCGAAAAACCCCTTGAAGGCAAAGACCTTGAGCGCTTTGTCCGGCGGACCGCAGAGGCCATCGCAGAGAAGCTGAACCTAACCCGGACAAGCCGGAGAAGCTGAAAGCTGAAAGCAAGAAATGATAAAAAATTTTCTGCCAGAAAAAACATGAAGTTCACAACTAACGGACTAAAGTCAAGACAAAGGATTGATTCTGATTAGTTGTGACGAAAATTCTTGACTTTCACTTTGTGGTGCACCATAATTTGGTGCACCATTTATTGGAGCCCAGAAAGATATATGTACCCGCCAACCAATCCATTCATCGTGGGGGATGTGATTCCCCCGGAAGCACCCTTTTGTGAGAGGATTGCCGAGCGTCAAGAACTTGAAATGCATATTCGCAAGAGTCGCAACGTGGTGATCTGGGGGCATCGGCGGTTTGGCAAAACCTCGCTGGTATTTCGTGTTGCCAGGGATTCAAACGTCTTCACGGGGACTCTCGTTAATTGCGTCTTTTTTGGCGCCTCCTCGCCGCAGGAGGTGGTTCGTCGCATGCAACGGGGGATCTGGAACGCTTTAACGGCGACCCAAAAAACTCTGGAGTGGTTCAAGGGGTTGCGCTATTTCCGTCCGAGAGTCGATCCGGACACGAGTTCCCCTGGTGGATTTTCTATCGGTATTGAGGCTACAAGAGATGGTCCGTGGGCCAATGCCCTGGAAGAAGCGATCGGAAAGCTCCACAGTGACCTGCCAAGGCCAGTCCTCGTGATCTTCGATGAATTTCAGGCCATCGCACAACTTAAGGAAGGCGCTGAAATCGAAGGCCTCCTGCGCGAACAGATCCAGCACCGCCCGGCACAGGTAAGCTATATCTTCATTGGATCCCAAAGAGGCATGTTGCAGGCCATGTTTAATGACAAGCACCGGCCCTTCTTTCAACAGGCCCAGGCGATCGAAATCGAGCGTTTGGCCAAAGACCAGGTCATTAGCTATCTCACAAATACTTTTGCGGATTTCCAGGGTTTTCTGGCAGAGGAGCAGGCGGAGCGGCTGTTTGAGGCATGCCACGGGCATCCCTACGCAATGCAGGCTATTGCAGCAGCCCTTTGGGATCAGACCGAAGCCGGCACCCCGGTCACAAATAAGGCTGTTGAGGAGGCGATTCGCCTGGCGGTTGATAGAGAGATGCAAAAGGTTCGCCCTTGGTGGGCCAGATTGCGCAAGGGAGACCGGCTGCTCCTCGAAGCATGCGCACGGGAGGGCTCCTTTGCCCCATATAGCCGAGATGTGGCAGCGCGGTATGGCCTGAGCCCGAGCGGCATCCGGAAATCAATTGAAAATCTCGTTGAACTTGACCCTCGCCTGGAGTTGATCGAGACTGGCAAGCAAAGAAAAATACAGTTCGTGGATCCGCTGGAGGCCATCTGCATCCGACGGCTCAGCGAAGGGGATAGTGAACCGGTTGGTCGCCTTATGAAACGTTAATAACTTGCCCCAATTGACGAAGCCTGGAGATAGGGAGAGAAAATGAATTATAAAAAACCGAAACGATATTTTGAAAAATCAGGGGTGGTTGATCCAGGCGCATCCTATTATGTTCCCCTGGAAAACGTGACCAATATGGACAACCAGGATATTAAAACCATGGTTGACCTGGGGAGATACTTTTCCATATTCTCCCCGAGGCAGACCGGCAAGACCACCTTTTTTGAGGGCTTTTGCCATGAACTGGAAAAGGATCCTACCTATGTGGCCATCCTTCTTAGTTTCCAGGATTACAAACAATTGGAGAAAGCAACCTTTTACGGCCTGATCGAGGAGGCAATTTTCGAGCAACTTGTAGAGAGATTGGAGGAACTTAATTGTGAAAATACAGAATCTGTGCGTGATCTCTTAAACAGTCATCACTTGACCGATCATATATCTTTCCGAAAGTTATTTGAAAAACTGAACAAGGTCATTCCGCCAAAGAAAATAATCATATTTATCGATGAATTTGACGGCATACCGATTGGTGAACTGGAAAATTTTCTGACAACTTTAAGGGAACTCTATCAAAAATACAAAAAACGCACAGACAAGGCCCTCTACTCCGTGGGTTTGGTCGGTATACGCAACATCACCAAACTGATTGTCGGCGGCGTCTCCCCTTTTAACATTGCCGACCAGGTAAAACTCCCTCCCTTTACCTTAAAGAATGTCCGTGACCTTTATGCCCAGTATACTGAGGAGACCAATCAGCCCTTTACTGAAAACGCGGTAAAAAAAGTATTTGATGAAACAGCCGGCCAACCCTGGTTGGTAAACCGGCTGGGCACAATTCTCACTGTTGACATAAAACCTGAAACCACAGAACCAATCACTGAACAAGATGTAGAAAAGGCTATTGAGATTCTTCTTTACGAAGAGAACAGCCATTTTGATAATGTCACCGAAAAGGCCAAACAATACAAAGAAACCTTCATAGACGTTGTCTTTAATGGGGTTGAATATATTCCTGGCGATGAGGAGCAGTCCATTCTTTTGACACATGGTTTGATTATGGCAGAAGGAAAAGATGTTCGGGTCAGCAACCCTATCTATCAGAAAAGGTTTACCCGGACGTTTTTTCGGGATGTTGCCGCGAAGGTTGACGTATCCTTCAGGCGTTATTATCTGCCTGATGGCAGTCTTAACATGGAGAGAGTGTTGATTGATTTTGAAAAGTACATCGCTCAGATAGGTGCGGCTGCATTTTATTCAACAAACAAGCCGATGGAGGTGACAGGGAAGTTTCAGCTCACAGCATGGCTCTATCAGTTTGTCTCGGAGGGAACAGGAGAATTGTATTACGAAAGCAGGACAGGACTCGGGATCATGGATATCATGCTCATCTACAAGGACAAGAAGTATATCATAGAGACAAAGGTGAAGAGGTATCCTGGAACCATTGACGAGGCATTGGAACAGTTAACCGAAAGGTATCTGCTACCCGAAAGGGTTAGTCATGGCTATATCGTTATATTTGATTCCAAAACCAGGGTGGGCAAATTATGCACACCCCAAAAGCATATAGTGGAAGGAAAGGAGATGTTGAGCTTTAACATCGGGATAGGGAGGTAGAAATTTCGTTCTGAGCCATCACGCTGACTATTAAGACATTTAATAGCTATAAAGAGTTTTTACAGAATACATCCCCGTATCCAAGCCAACCTACATTGAAAAATCCGGCCAGCCATCTCTGATCCTGCCAAAGTAACACAGCTAACATCCTGTTATAATGACATATCGTTAGATCTTCAATCGATAGAGGTGTGGTGTGACAAACTGCGGCGAGGATGCCTTACGCGGTGGCACGAAATTTGTAGGGTAAACATGCCAGGATTCTTTCAGGGGAAAATCATAGCATGAAATCAACACAAGAAATTTCATCTGGTCCAAATCATCAACGAGGCTTCACCCTCATCGAACTGATAATCGTAATTGCAATTTTTGGGGTATTGGCAGTAATGTCATATTTTGGAGCAAATGCCCTCCTCCCTGGGTATCGATTGAATGGGGCCATCAGAATGGTCAGGGGAGATCTATATAATGCCAAGATGCTTGCTGCAAAAAGGAACCGGCAATACAGGGTTGTATTCACCGCCAATGGCTATGAATTGCGGGAGGGTGACAAAAGTTCCGGCTCCACCGTCTGGACTACACAGCTCCAGAGAGACTTCTCGGATTATGCGAACGTCACCGTCAAGACATCTGCTACTAATGATCCCACTTTCAGCCCCAGGGGTACCGCGTCTGGTGTAACGATCACGTTACAAAATGCTGACGGAGCCGAGAAAGAAATCACGATCTCGATCACAGGGAGGATAAAAGTTAACTGATGTCTGGCACTAGGATAACAGGTAAGGAAAGCGGTTTCACGCTTGTGGAGTTGCTCATTTACATGGCTATATTCGTTGTTGTCCTGGGCTCCATGTACAGCATAATGATATCAAACACCAGGTCCTATTCTTCCCAGGAAAACAGGGTGGAAATGACTCAGGACCTTCGTGCCGCCATGAATCTGATGGTCAGGGCGATCCGCATGGCAGGGTGTAACCCCGAGGATATTGATAATGTAGGTTTTGTTGATGAGGCTGATGCCGAAGATAGGTATGACACGGATGCTGATTCCATACATTTTACGATGGATATTGACGCAGACGGGTCAATAGCCAATACGGAAAATATAAATTATTATCGTGACAATGTAGATGGCATAGACAAGATCATGAGAAGGACAGGAGGGGGGGGAGTACAACCCGTGGCTGAAAACATTACCGCCCTTACCTTCTCTTATCGCTTTGCCGACGGGGACACGGGCACACCCGATGAAACGGACGCAGATACGACCAACGACCTTGACGACATAAGGTCCGTGCAGATCAGCATAACGGGTCAAACAGCCACACAGGATGCTGTCACCGGCGGAATGATTACTAGGACGCAGACCACGTGGGTGCAGGTCCGCAACGCAGGACTTGAATGAAAATGAGACAAATGTTCACGGACCAAAAGGGATTTTCTCTCCTTGAGATCTTGATTGCTATGTCTATTTTTGCCGTCGGTCTCCTGGCCCTGGCCCAGATGCAGATCACGAGTATCCAGGGAAATGCCTTTTCCAGCAGAACCACCGATGCCACAACCCTTGCCCAGGATCGGCTTGAACAGTTAATGGCACTGGCCTTCGCGGATCCCAGTTTGGTTGATACAGATGCCGATGGTGATGCCGGACTAAATGACGCTACGGCGGCTACAGCAGATTTTAGCCTTCTTGACCAGGTTCAAGGCACCCGCAACTACGATATATTTTGGAACGTTTCACTTAACTCATTGATAAATAATACTAGGACCGTCAATGTCATTGTCGCATGGTCTGAGGGTGGTCGGCAAAGAACGCTTTCGATGCAATTTGTAAAGGCGCTGGCAGGTTGATTATGAAGAGGCTAAACATGTTAAGAAATGAGGAAGGTTCCGTATTGATTACCGCACTTTTGTTGTTGATGTTCCTGACCTTGATAGGGATCGCTGCAACCACGACAACTACCACGGATATGCAGGTTGCCAGGAATGAAAAATCCTTTAAACTCGCCTTCTATGCAGCAGAAGCCGCAAGAGGCTATGTGGCGGCAAACACTGCTTTGTGGGGCGCTGGTAATCTGTCGGGAGTGCCGCAGAATTTCCCGGTGCAGACGTTGGGCTCGTCACAGTCTTTTGAGGGAAGTGTTCAATACCTGGGCGCTACAGAACCTCCGCCGGGGTCAGGGTTTCAGGCCGACAAATACCAGGCGCACAGGTATAGGATGACAATTACCGGCTATGGGCCCTCAGATGCCCGCAGCGAGACGGAAGCGGGGTTCTATCGTATAGGTTTCTGATCATATTGATTGGAGGTACTATCATGAAAAGATTAAGACATTATTGCTTCACCAGTATACTCTTGATGTCTTGCCTTGTCTTCTTAAGTAATCCGGGTTTTGCTGATGATACGTGTGTATTCTCGACGACTGCTGATGACGTAAAGCCCAATATCGTGATCCTGCTGGATAACGGGGCCGAGATGGAGCACGCCACGTGGCACTCCAGCTATGACAACAGCGTTGATTACACGCCGGCCGTTGCGGTGGGAGACAGATTAGATGTTGTCGGAAATGCGAGAGTTTCCGGAACCTTAGAGCTTGACAATATTGTTGGAACTTTTGCGGACAACGATGCTTTGACAGGCAGCGAGGGGGGGAGCGCCACCCAGAATGGCGCGCTGCCCGGAAGCTCACTTAGTTATGATGGCCAAACAACAGGCTATTTTGTTGAGGGCGAAACCGTGACAAGCGCATCTGGTGGTACAGCAACAATTGTCTCCGTATCGGAAAACTGCAACGGGTTTTTTGACGAAAACGGTTACACCGTCGAAAAAGCTGCGACTAGCAAGTATTATATAAGGCCGATTTTGTCTACTACCCTGGCGCCTGATCCCGAAGATTCGCATGGCCTATTTTGCACCAGCACCACGTTCAAGATAAATGGCCGTGCCGTGACCCTGCCTTACCTACCTTCCACAGAGGTGGATGGTGATGGCGTCAAAGATAACGCAAGTCGTTTCAGGTATTCCCAAAATTATCTGAACTGGATATTCTTTGATGCAGCCGGAACCTTGGAACTTAATCCTGTTTCCGGAACCTTCACGGACAATGAAATGTTGGAAGTTGGCGGGGTGGGGTATGCCACCGTGGACGGCACGCTGAATTATTTTCTTCATTATGATGCGGAAACAAGCGATTTTACAGTGGGTGAGCTTGTAACAGGCGGAACATCCGGTGCTACGGGAACAATTCTAACCATTGTTACAACTGATGCCACTAGCGGAAAATTGGAGCTTGGGATTGTAACCGAGGGCGCAGGCGGAGCTTTTCAAGACAATGAAGCTTTGACAGGTGACAATGAAGGTGTTGCCACCGTGAACGGCACGCTCAATGGGGCTCTTCGTTATGATGCAAAAACCAGCAGTTTTGCGGTGGATGAAGTTGTAAGTGGTGCGTCTGGATCAGGAACAATTGTGGCCATAAGTACGACTTATACTGGAGATGGTTCGGACCTATCGACCAAGAGCCGCTTTTATTATGCCAAAAAGGCAATCATGACCGTTGGAAAGCTCACATCAAACAATGCGAACTTTGCGGTTTTCGGCTTTACCGACAATCATAACGGCGCAAACAACGACGTACCCATTGGCCCGGTAGTCAGCACCGTAGTGGAGGGCGACCCGGCGAGCAATACCCTGGACTCAAACGTCGTAAACAAAATAAATAACATGGGAACAACTGAGTTTTCTCCCCTGGCAGAGGGGCTTCAAAGTGTCGGGTATTATTATTCCTCTGCGGCTATCTCTTCATACGTTGATTACGAATACTGCCAGAAACACTTTGCACTTGTCGTTACACCGGGTGTTTCTTCTAAAGACGCGGGTGCTGGGTCGTCGCGTGTACCTACAAGTCTTTCGGATTATGATAATGACGGTGCAGCGGCTGATCTTATTGAGGGAGAGATCAAAGAGAATTCAACAATATATACAATCCCGACAAATGTGGACGGCACCACCTATCTTGACGATGTTGCCCATTACCTCTATGAGGATGACGACCTTGTGGGCGGGCATCGGAACGTTATGACTTATACCGTAGGATTTATGGGCAATCACGAAAGCAATCTCTTCCTGATAAACACTTCTAACAACGGAAACGGAGAAAAGAATCTCTATGACACCAGCGATCTCGATTACGGGAAATGGCACTATGAAGCTGAAGACCCGAATGACCTAGCGTCAGAACTATTGGCGGCCGTAAACGCCATCCTTTCACAGACCAGCAGCTTCACGGCCCCGGTTGTTCCCGTGACAAGGACAACCAGCGGGAACTACATTTACATGGCCTTCTTTACACCGGATGAAGGGAATTTCTGGGAAGGAAATGTCACCAAATTCGGGATCTACTCCGACGGCAGCACCATCATGATTGTAAATAAAGATGGTATTACCCCTGCCACCCACGCTAATGGGGCTATGAAAGAGACCGCGGATCCGTACTGGGAGACGAAAGATTGGGCGGCCGACAACAGGAGCCCTTCGCCGGCAAGCAACGGTATTCGTTACGAGAACAGGAATATTTACACCTACCCAACCACTTCCACCTCCACAGATTTGACTCATGACGATAATAAATTCAATTCAACCAAAATAACAGCGGCAATGCTCGGAAATCCGACTGCCGTTACTGTCAATGGCAATGCAGTCAGCGGGGTAGACAAAGTCATCTATTATGTCCGCGGCGCGGATGTGTTTGATGAGGACGGTGATGGCAATACAATTGGCGTTGCAGCAGGCGATACCGGGGAAAACAGAGCAATCATCACCGGAGACGTCCTTCACAGCGAACCTTTGGTTGTCTACTACAATGCTTCCACGACCATGGTCTATTTTGGGGCAAACGATGGAATGCTTCACGCTGTTAATGATTCAGACGGCACAGAGGCATGGGCTTTTATCCCCCCCGGCCAGCTTTCTCATCTGAAGAACATGATAGAAGGCACGACCCACCAACATTACGTGGATGCGAGCCCCAGAGTTTATATAAAGGACACGGATGGAGACGGTGAAATAGAGCCTGGCGACCCCGACTATGACAAGGTCTATCTCGTATGTGGTGAAAGGGAGGGCGGCACGAGTTATTTTGCATTAGATGTTACTGATCCCGATGCACCGGTGTATTTAGGGGCGGTCAGCCAGTCGGAGATTCCGGAATTGGGCGAGACGTGGTCCGAGCCTCAATTCGGGCTGGTAAAAACTTCGGATGAGGTGGGCGATGAGGGAACTCCTGTATTCTTCGTCGGAGGAGGGTACAGTGCAGACAACTCCCTGGGATGTGCAGTCGCCGTGGTCGATGTTGAGGATCCGAATAATGAGAACGGGTCTCCTATTGGAGGAACATTGGTATTTAAGAACGATCACACCCCTTCCCATGCCGACTATAGCAGCGATACCATCGCCAACATGGGTTACAGCATTCCAAGCTCGGTGACTGTTCTTGACATGGACTGCGATGGCTTTGTGGATAAGCTCTATGTGGGTGACCTCGGGGGCCAGATGTGGCGATTCGGAAGGTTTACTGACGAAATAGGCGATCCCTTGACTTTTCCCAATAGCAACGAAAACATCAAAACCTGGACAGGTCAAAGGATATTCGTTGCACCCACATACACTGTGGATGCTACGGAGTACAGGAGGAAGTTTTTCTATCCACCGGCCGTAACCTTCGAGCAGGGATACCACCTGGTCTTTATGGGAACGGGGGACCGGGAAAGCCCTTGCAGCGACAGCAGTGAAGACAGGATCTATTGCGTAAAGGATACTCACGCATCGAATCCGGAATTTAATGAAACTAACCTGGTTGATGTGACTGATCCAACAGACCCGCTACCTGATATCAATGGGACTGATAACGGCTGGTACATCAAGTTGGCGACAGGCGAAAAGGTCCTTGGGGAAAGTACGGTTTTTTATAAGACTTTATATATTACTACCTTTACCCCAAACGCGGCATTGGCAGATGCGGACCCCTGCATGCCAGGAGGGCTCGGAACGCTCTGGGCCCTGAATTACTTGACTGGTGCGGCGGTCCTGAACTTCGATGCCGATGCTGAGCTGGAACGTACTGTATCGATAGGCGGTGGCATTCCCTCAAAGCCGGTAATGGTAATAACTGAGACAGGCCAGAAACTGTTTATTTCAGTGGGAAGCACAAATCCTGATGCTGCAGTTGCCGGTGAGGGTTTTGGTGCAGGCATTGTGGCCGTTGATCCGCTCGCCCCTCCGGCAAACTTCTTTCTATTGTGGTGGAGAGAGTTGATTAACTGAGATAAGAAGAAACGGATCAATACACCCCCACCCTGCCCTCCCCCGTCAAGGGGGAGGGTTTTCTTTTTCCCTTCCCCCCAACGCGATCCTGTGTTAAATAATTTGGCACTATGCCGCCTGTTCCTGATAAGAAGATCTTAGAGGTTCTCGCCCGCGAGGGCCTTCTGACGGACAAACAGTGCAAGTCCATTATGTCAAAGGCTCCTGAGCAGAGGCGCAGGCTCACACAGCTTAAAAGAGTCAAGGCCGGCAGCCTGCCGGGCCACGATATAGAACACCCCGTGACCATGATCGACGTGGTTGCCTCTCTGCAAATCCCCTTATCAGGCAAAGAAACAGGGGTTCTTGACGAAGAGCATATTGTCAGGACCGTTGCCAAACACCTGAAGGTCCCATACAAGAAGATAGACCCCCTTCAACTCGATCTCGATGTGGTTACCAAGACCATCCCCCGCCTCTTTGCGCTAAAGCACCTAATGCTGCCGCTTGCCATCACCGACGGCAAGCTCGAAGTGGTAATGTATGACCCGACTGATGCGGATGTGCTAAAAGACTTACGGCGCGTCACAACCCTTGAAGTGACTCCGGCCATGGGAACCAAATCCGATATCCTGAAGATCATCGGCGAGTTTTTTGGATTCAAGTCCTCCATTGTAGCCGCAGAGACCCACCTCGCCCAGCCATCCGTGGACCTTGGAAACCTGGAGCAATATACGACTCTTAAGTCCATAAGCGAGATCCAGTCCACGGATACCCACATCAAGAATGCGGTTGAATATCTCTTTCACTACGCCCTTGACCAGCGTGCAAGCGACATACATATTGAGCCCAAGCGGGACCATGTTCTCGTACGCTTCAGGATAGACGGCGTACTTCACACCATTCACAAACTTCCTAAAGTGGTGCACCCTGCCATTATCTCCCGCATCAAGACATTATCAAGGCTTGACATTGCCGAAAAACGCCGCCCCCAGGATGGTAGAATCAAGTTGTCCCATCAAAACCAGGACGCAGAGATACGGGTTTCAACGGTGCCCGTGGCCTTTGGCGAGAAAGTGGTGATGAGGATCCTGGATCCGACCATCCTGTTTCAGGATCTTGAAGATCTCGGTTTTTCCTCAGGGGACCTGATCGTGTATCGCCGGTTTTTGAAAGAGCCTAACGGCATCATCCTGGTCACAGGCCCTACAGGAAGCGGCAAGTCCACTACACTCTATTCCTCGCTGGCACACCTGGCCAGCTCCGAGAAGAATATTACAACAGTGGAAGACCCTATTGAAATGATCCGGGAAGACTTCAATCAGATCGCGGTCCAGCCGGCCATTGGCATCGCTTTTGCTACGATCTTGAGAAATATCCTCAGACAGGATCCGGATATCATCATGATCGGTGAGATCCGGGACCAGGAAACCGCGGAAAACGCAGTCCAGTCCGCACTCACCGGCCATCTGGTCTTCAGCACACTTCATACCAATGATGCTCCGTCTACCGTCACCCGTCTCATGGACCTGGGAATCAAGCCGTTTTTGATTGCGGAGTCCCTGATCGGGGTGGTGGCCCAGCGGCTGTTGCGCAAGATCTGCCCTTATTGTGTCAGCACCCTGGAGGTGGATGCCCCGGTACTAAAGTCCCTCGGCGCTGATGTGGAGGGTGAAAAGCCGGTGCAGCTCAAGCAGGGAAAGGGTTGTCCAAAGTGCAGGGGAACCGGATTCCTCGGGCGCACGGCTGTCTTTGAGATGATGGCAATAGATGAAGGTATGAAGCGGGTCATAGCAGAGTCTGAGGACTTGGACATTCTCACTGTGAAGAAAAAGGCCCTAAAGTCGGGCATGATCCCGCTGCGAACAAATGCCATTGACAAGATGCTCAAAGGGATAACCACCTTCCAGGAGGTGGCCCGGGTCACGGAGAAACTATGAGATGATTGACGATTGATGATTGATGATTGATGATTGATGATTGAATAAAGGAAATCGACAATCAACAACACGCCAACCAGGGCCAAGCCCTGACTTCGAGCACGCCCAAAAAGCGCAACTTGTGACCGTTCAAGGTATAAGCGT
>JAUWXF010000134.1 GCA_030616475.1 Desulfobacterales bacterium | reverse complement strand
GAGCTAAAGTTAATGTGCACGCCTTCGGCGTGGTCAGTCTTAAAAACAAGTTGCGCTGAAAGCGCATTCCTTAACTTTAGGCACTTTAGTTCACTTTAGGCACTTTAGGCACTTCTTTTTGGTTCCGGCTTGTCCGGGTTAGGGGCTTTGCCCCAGTACTCCATCACTCCAGATTTATTGAGATAAGTTTCGAAATTCCCTTGTCCTCCATGGTCACACCAAAAAGGGCGTCTGCAACCTCCATGGTCTGCTTGTTATGGGTGATCACAATGACCTGAGACTCTTTTCCTATTTGCCGGAGAAGGTGGTTAAAGCGATACGCGTTTACATCGTCCAGGGGGGCATCAATTTCGTCAAAAACGCAAAATGCAGTGGGCTTGATCAAAAAAAGTGAAAAGATAAGGGCGATAGCAGATAGGGCCTTTTCGCCGGTGGAAAGCAGACTCATGCGGGTTAGTTTTTTCCCGGGGGGATGAACGAAGAAAAACACGCCTGATTCCAAGGGTCTCTTTGGGTCGGTGAGTACCAACCTGGCCGTGCCACCCTCAAATAGCGCGGGAAAGACCTCCTGGAGTTTTTCATTGACGGCCCTGAAGGTCTTCATGAACTGTTTCAAAGACGTCCGGTTGATCTTGCGAATGACTCGACGCAGGGCCTCTATGGCTTCGACCAGGTCATCCCGCTGTTCAGTGAGAAATCGGTATCGTTCCTCCAGTGTCTCATATTCCTGGATGGCCGCAAGGTTTACATCACCCATTCTGGTAATCTGATCACGGTAGCGTGTCAGGGCCCCTTCTATTTCTTCCACTGAAAGCCCCCCGGTGTCGTCCTCATGATCAGAGCTTTTGATGTCCCGGTGGTAGCTTTCCTGAATGCGACTTACAAGGTGTTCGCGCCGCATCTCCCGTTCGGCTTGCTTTAGTTCGAGCTGCTGCATCTTTTGTAAGGCTTGTTGTTGGGCGCTTCTCACATCAGAGAGTGCCCGGTCATTTTCTTGCAGCATCCCTTCAATTGCCTGGTACTCGGCTTCCATTTCGTCTGAGGCCTTTTCCAGGGTCTTTAGCTCTGCATACAGACGAGAGATCTTGTCTCGATCTCTTGTTAGCCGCTGTTCAACGGCTATCTTGTCTTGTTCTCTTTGCTTCAGATGCCTGGTCAGGGAGCTCAATTTTTCCAGGGCCTCATCTTGAAAGTTTCTTAAGCGTCGCAGGTCGTTTTGGGCGTTGTCGTGTTGTGCCCGCAGTCTCGTCAATTCCAGCCTCAGCCCTATATGCATTTGTATAAATGATTCCAGGCTTTCTGAGGCTTTTTTGATCTCCCCACTTTTCTGGGCGATGGCGGATTCTGCTGTTTGAATCCCACGGGAGAGCTCGGATAAGACCTCCTCATACCCGGAGAGTTCACGATTTAGGTCTGTTTCCTCCCCTTTGATTTGCTGTGTCTCAAGGTCTAAAATTTTCAACCGATGATGGGCATGCTTGAGCTCTTCCCCGAGCCGGTAAAGCTCTTTTTCAAGGTCCATCTCTTCTTGACTTTTTTGGCGCTGGATTTGTCGGGCCTTTTGAATTTGCGTTTCCAACGCAATGGTTTCAGCTTCTAATCGTTGCTGTCCGGATTTTGCCTCTGCAGTCGAGGCCTCCAACTGCAAAAGCTGTTTGGCCAATTCCCTGATTTCTCTCTTCTTGGCCAGGATGCCGGAAGCCGCATTGTCCCGACTTCCCCCTATAAGGATACCCTGAGGGCAAACACGGTCTCCTTTTCCTGTGACAACGGCCTGACGAAACCCGTTTTGTTTCCAAAGCTTTAGCGCAGCATTAAGGTCTTCGGCAACCAGCACGTGCCCCACGAGGGATCGGACCAGGTCTTCATAGCCCTCTTTTACCTTCATGTAGTCAATGAGGGGGCTTAGAGAGTCGGGCAAGCTTCCCCGGACAGGAACAGCCATATTTGTATCCATGATTGGCCTGAGTCCCTTTATTGGGATAAAACCACCACGGCCGGCCGACTGTGCATGAAGATAGTCAATGGCTGCCACACCACCTTCCTGGTCCCTTACAATTACATATTGCAAGGTTTCACCCAGGGCGGCTTCCACGGCGTCCTCATAGGAGGGCACGGCTTCAATTACATCGGCTACCAGCCCATGAATCCCGGTTTGGTTACGGTCCTGGGAGTTCAATTGTTTCATGATTGCCCGAACTCCCTCCTTATACCACTCATAGTTCTCATCCATCTTCTTCAGTGCCGCGTGCCGGGATCGAATCTTGTGTTTTTCAGCCTCCATGACCATGACCTTGCGCACCTGATGGGCAAGGTCCTGCCGCTTTTTCAGGAGTTGTTCGTTCCAGGATTCAAGGGATTTGCTTATCTCCTTCAAGTGTTGCTTTAAGGTACGATGCTGTCCGTTAGCCTTGGTCAGGCCCTTTTCAAATCTGACAAGCTCGGCCTCGGTCCGGCCTTTTTCCTTGTTGATATGCGCAAGCCGCCTTGCAAGACTTGTTTTGTTTTGTGAGGTGTTTTGCAGGGTGTTTTGATAGGCTGCCTTGCGGGTTGACAGGTCCATCAGTTCGGTCTTCTTGGTCTCAAGGCTTTGATTTAGCTCGGCCAGACGGTCTTTCAATGCCTGCCCGGCGGGTTCCTCTTGTTTCACGGTTTCTTTGGTTTTTTCGATATCCTGGTGGAGGGCAAGTGAGCTCTCATTTAGGTTGTGACATTCGAGGCTGATCTCACGGTCTTTCTCCTCAATTTCTTTGATTTCAACCTTGAGCTCCTCGGCTTCGGTGGTCAAACGCTTGAGATCCCTGGTGCCGTATTCAAGATCCCCTTCAAGCTTATCGATAGTACGCTGGAGCCGATATCTTTCGGCTTTATGCTGGGAGATTTCCTGGTCCTTGGCGCCACGTTGCTGTTTTATCTCTTCAATCGCAGCATCGAGCTTTGCGAGTTGTGATTCGTGCTTGAGATCCGTATCCCGCAAGGACTGGAGTAAGGCCTCGGTTTCACACATCTCCGCTGAGATGGTCTTATAGTGATAGGTTGCCAGGCCAACTTCCAAACGTTCAACCTGTTTTTGATAGACCTTGTATCGCTCGGCCTTTCTGGCCTGACGCTTGAGGCTGTTTATGTGGCGCTTCACCTCGGCGATAATGTCGTTGATGCGCACCAGATTCTGTTGGGTTCGCTCGATCTTCCGAAGGGCCTCGTTTTTTCGGCTTTTGTAACGGGTGGTGCCTGCCGCCTCTTCGATAAAGAAACGTCGCTCCTCCGGTCCTGCGTCAATGAGGGTGGTGATCCTGGCTTGCTCAATGACGGCATAGGTTCTGGCTCCCACGCCGCTTCCCATCAAGAGGTTTTGGATGTCCTTGAGTCTGCATGGCTGCTTGTTGATGAAGTAAGCGCTCTCACCCGACCGGAAGAGGCGACGGGCCACCATAATCTCAGAAAACTCTCGATATTGTTCCGGGGTGTTGCCATTATCATTGATGAGTGTCAGGGCCACCTCAGCCATGTTCAAAGGGGACCTTTTGTCAGTGCCCGAAAAAATGACGTCTTCCATTGATTTGCCGCGGAGTTGTTTGACGCTCTGTTCTCCCATGACCCAACGAATCGCATCAACGATATTGCTCTTGCCACAACCGTTGGGACCGACCACCGCGGATATCCCTTCCGGAAATGCTACCGTTGTTTTATCCACAAAAGACTTGAACCCGGTGATATGTAACTCTTTGATTTTCATGCTAAATGACCTCGTTAGAGCAATTGCCGGTTCACACTATTCCTAAATTTGGGAATTTTTACCAAAGTGAGAAGGGTTTGTAAAGAGAAAAGTACTATAAAATGTATATCTTAAATTGACAGATACAATATATGGGGTTTATTGTGGGTATTCTAACAGCCTCATACGTATTCGTAAAAGGGTTGCGGCGACCGGCTCGTATCAGCCTCCGGCCCATAGGGCCTACGCCAAGGAAGGTGTTAGTCCCTAAGTTGTGGAATTCGTGTTTTTTCTGGCAAATAATTTTTGCCATTTCTTGCTTTGAGCTTTCAGCCTTGAGCCCTGGCCCAGACCTGGTTTGGTAGCTAGCTTGATATCTGCCAACATGAAGCACGCGCCAGGGCGGGCTTTGAGCTTCTCCGGCTTGTCCGGGTTTACGTTACACGGTTTTGAAAAATCACGCAACGTTTTCACCTCAAGCCCAGCCCTCACCAGTTCCGCCACAAAGACGTCGGATCTTCTCCATCCTTTCTCGGGATTGTGACCAGTCAAACAACCTGCTATATGGGATTTCCAAGGAATTTCATCAAAAAAAGCCTAAGTGTGACCGTATCTGTCACACTGTTATGTTAAGAGTAGCAAATAAAACAATGAGCCAGTGCCTTAAGCTGTACTTTGGCACTGGCTTATGATAACCAACCAATTCAAATCATTTGAGAAATAGAGTTTTGGCCACAGACGGACCCTGGTACGGTCATTCTTCCCTACGGGGCAGGCGTAGACAGGCACAGACAAGGCCAAATCTTTTTGTTCTGTCGGTCCGACCGAACAAAAGGAATGCGTCGGTGTATGTCCGCGTGAGTTTGTGGTTGAATTCCTTTGAGAGGGGAGCATGCGGGGTGACCAGTTAGCCAGGCAGTGGCGCATTTTGCGGACTATTGAGTCCAAAAAGCAGGGTGCCACTGTGGCTGAACTTGCCGCACAAGAAGGCTGCCACCCCCGCACCATCTGGCGTGATCTAGCTGCCATCGAACCCGCTAGACTTACTTCGCTGTTACAATCTGACCAGGTACGTTACTCGCCGCGCCAACTCGAAACGCAAGCCGGAACTGGCAATTCGCAACTGGCAACGGATGCAATGACCATGGAGGTCGGGGGACTTGTCGAGGTCATGAGCTGGGTAATGGCTTGGAGGCCTTCACAAGGCTTTCAGTTTTGGCACAGGTCAAGAAAGGCGAGGATTTTACCCACAGGAATACTTCGAGTATTTCGAGCACGAAAATCTGAGTGTGACGCAGACATGGGGCAAAAGAGGATGTTTTGCGATGGTCTCGCTTGGGAGGCATGCTTAGGTGTTGGAACCGGCCTCTTAAAACAATATTCCCACAACGCGAGGTACGAGGCATTAAGCCGGAATACGAAATCTACGGCACTCAGTTCGCCCATGAAGCGCTTATTGAATCACCCGCCCATCTCAGGGAGGCGGTGGCAGAAGAGCTTGCGGCCACGGCGTGGAAATATGTTGAAGAACCCGAACCTGTGTATGAAGAGGATTCTCAACGAAGGACAGCTTGACACTCGGTTCTAGAACAGTAATAGGGGCGAATGTTCAAATTTCATGGACCCTACTTCCGATGCCATATCGTTGGATTAGTGTATGAAGCATCAAAAGGCTACAAAAGTGGCAATAAAATACAATACTTATAGAGTTATTTACTTATTTATGGACGTCCCGATTCCGGTCGACAATTATGAACCGTGGTTAGTAATAAGATGTAAGCCCAGAATCCGACGCTTCGCTTTGTCCAGGACGTCAATTGTACAAAAATGTACAATAAAGTTGTATGTATTTATACAATTTTGCTTGACTAATGAGCTGAACAGCGGTGAATTTGTTGAGAAGGTAAGGTCTCACGGATGAAAAGGGAAGATTTGATTGTGGCGTTAGGGGATCTGGGCTACCAGCTTGTCGCTGGTGGCAAAAAGAGAATTCCGGCAAAGAGAATCATAGAGGTTCTGGATGGTTTGGCGAGTTCTGCCGAGCCCCGGCTGATCGAAGGATTTCCTGTAATACTTGCAAATTGCGCCCACAGAGGCCTCAAGTTGAATATCGGAGCCCTATTGTCGAGGTACGGTATGAGAAGCCAAAAGAGGCGGAATCTGGAAAAATTGCTCTTGGTTAGCTCTGAATTGCTCAACCAGGAGAAACTCGAAAGCCCGGAAGGTCTTGATAATGTGGCAAAATCTCTGAAAGAAAGATACGGTGATTTGCTGTCGGCCGAGGCAGTAAGTTTAGCCAAAGAAGTTGCCCTCTCAACAGAACGTCTGCGGAACACGCTGAGAAGATATGCGACCGATCTTGAGAATTCCAAGTCTGCCAAAGAGAAGGAAAGGCTAAGACAACGGCAGTCGTTCCAACTTCACATGCACCTGAGCACTCTCTTTTCTCCCAAGCAAAAAGAGCTCGTCTTGAAAAAGCTCAATGGTGAGTCATTAACCAAGACCGAGCAGGAGTATTATTCAAGGGTTGTCAAAAAGAAACTCGAAGCTTTGGCAAATAGTGAACTTAGGAAAATGGCCACGACACTCACAAAGAAATGACAAAAAAGGGCTAGGTCTGGTTTTGACAATGGAGGTCGGAGGGCTTTGTGAGGTCATGAGTTGGGTCATGGAAATCAGCATTCCAGGTGTAGGGTATGCCGTGGGCAGCGGCGAGGCCATTGCACGAGACAACAATTATCGACTGGCTGATTGACTTTTTTAGTTTTTTAAGGGCGTCCCGCTTTACGCCAAATACTCTTTGAATTCAAAAACTTAAAGGTAGTTGGCTTGAGTGAATGGGATAGCCAGCTAAGGTTTTTATGTCGATGTCATATTGTTTGATTAGTGTATGAAGATTCAAAAGGCTTAAGAAGTGGCAATAAAATACGATAGTTATAGAGTTATTTACTTATTTAAGGACGTCCCGGTTGGTCCCACTCAAGATCGCCGACTTGAGACAAGCGTGCCCTGGTGTGAGCTATGCAACTCTTCAAAGGGCGCTTGCAGACCTACGGAAAGCCGGTAAGGTGCGGTGTCTGGGACGAGGGCCTGATGCTGAATGGCAAAAGGAGGAAGGTTGATAAGATAATCTTGTCACCAAAAACCTAAGTGATAAGATTACGGCGGTTTTGTAAGATTCGAACCCTCAAACGCCCTGGCCGTGAGCTATCAGCTTTGCCTGCCCTGCCCGCCCCGTAGGTCTTTTAGATCGTACTGGGGTGGAATCCGAAGCACATTCAACTGGGGCGTAGCATATTCCACTGGGGAGCTATGAGCTTTTTCCCTTTTTGTGGTAAAGAGGAGAAGTTGGGGGCGTTTTTACAGTGATGATTTTGGCCCTGAAAATGGCACTTTAAGGTCTCAAAACACCTATTTTTGGAATGTTTATCCTTGAATATCAATAGGATAGCCTGGCCCGACCCCAGTTGCTTGGAGTTGCCAGTTGGACGACCCCAGTTGGACTACCAAGGGCGCGAGGATATTCATGCCGAACAAATATTTCCAATATATTTTCAAATACCACTTGATTTGAAAATATAAGGTAGTATGTTTTGGCATATTTCCATGGATGAAAAAAGGATAACACTAGAGCCTGGCTTAAATTTTCAAATATTGAAAAAATTTGAAATATAAATCAGTCTCCTAAGGCATATATTCATAAATGAAAACTGAGGGTCTCTCCACCAGAGCAGGAAGGTACATAACTCAACCGGCCGGCTACAAGGCGTTTGTCCCCTCCCCATTACCCCCCGACCCTCATATTACCTGGGACGATGAACTACAAAACCTTCTTTCAAGAGCAGATATTGCTTTGGGTCGGCTTGATGGTATCGCAACTATCCTTCCCAACCCCGATCTGTTTGTGGCCACGTATGTTCGAAAGGAAGCGGTTCTGAGTTCTCAGATTGAAGGAACCAGGGCTACACTGATTGACATTTTGGATTATGAAACTACAGGGGAAATGGTCAAGGATGTGGATGAAGTAGTTAATTATGTCCGGGCGATGAACAACGGTCTGGAGCGATTAAGAAGTTTGCCACTTTCCCTTCGTCTTATGAGAGAGATCCACGAGGAATTGTTAAAAGGGGTGCGGGGTGAGCACAGGACACCTAGCGAATTTCGCACAACTCAGAATTGGGTTGGGCCACCCGGTTCTACCATAAGTAATGCCATGTTCGTTCCTCCTCCTCCGCATGAAATGATGGCTGCTCTGGGTGAGCTGGAGAAGTTTATTCACGAGCAAGATAATCTCCCTGTTCTCATCAAGAATGCACTCATCCATGCCCAATTTGAGACAATACATCCCTTTCTGGATGGAAACGGAAGAATAGGACGCCTCTTAATTACTTTTATTCTGGTGCATGATCACATTCTGGAAAGGCCCTTACTCTATCTGTCTTACTATTTTAAGCGAAATCGCGGGGAGTACTATGAACGACTGAACAATATAAGAAACAAAGGCGATTGGGAGGGTTGGCTGAAGTTTTTCCTCAAAGGGGTATACGAAGTATCCAGAGAGGCTGTAGAGACATCCAAGGAGATTGTTGGTCTGCAGGAGAGAGACAGAAGCCGGTTGGCCAACAGTCCCAACGGACTAAAACTGATGGATCACCTTTTCATGAACCCGTTGGTTACCATCAAGGAAATTCGAAGGGTCACAGGAGTGTCTAATGCCACTGCTGGTCGTTTGGCGAAACAGATGATTGAACTGGGTGTGCTCAGTGAAATGACCGGCTATGCTCGCAACCAAAAGTTTCTATACAAAGATTATTTCAGTATCTTGCGTGAAGGAGTTGATGATAACTAGAAATTCCTGGATTTACAACCCTCAACGCGTAACGCATAACTCGCAACCCATTCAACGACCATGGAGGTCGGGGGACTTTGTGCGGTCATGATCTGGGTTATGGGGTTCGATCGCTCTTTGCCCGCCCTGAGCCTTGGGGGATCTGTGAGCTAATGAACTACGAACTATCAGCTTTCAGCCTTGAGCTTTGAGCTTATCATGTTGCTTTTTGGGGTGAAGAGAAAGAGTTAGAGCACTCCTTAGAGCGATGATTTTGCCCTTGAAAATGGCCTTTTAAGGTCTCAAGACACCTTTTGGGGGAATGTTTATCCTGGAATATCAATTGGATAGCTTGCCCAGACCTCAAAAGAGACCAAAAGTGGCAATAAAATACAATAGTTATAGAGTTATTTACTTACTCAAGTTTCGCACCCTCTGAATGGTGCAGATTCAGATACTACGTGGTCTAAGACGTCAGAATAGGACTGAAAATCTTCTTCAATTCTGAACAGCTCAAAGATCTTTGAAAAGCTGATTT
>JAUWXF010000028.1 GCA_030616475.1 Desulfobacterales bacterium | reverse complement strand
TTCATTGTTTGGGAATGTTTTTTGAAACTTTATCAAACTATATTCAGCATATTTCTTGGGCATGTCATCACCTGCCCAGTGAATATGCCACAAAAGAAATTAGGAGTCAAGTGCATAGGCATTTAAATGAAAATAACGAAATCATCCTGAAAAAAGAATTTAGCTATGAAGATTTCATAGGTAGATGGAGGGCTTTGGTTAATGAAACTGTGTGAAAGGGAAATTGATATACCGATCAAGCGCGGACATTCCGGCTTGCTTGTCCATTTCCGCGATAGCTTAGAGCAAATTTTTTCGCCAAATGAGATCCCGATCCGTTTTGCGGTGACAAATATGTCTGACGGTTACTACCACTGCGAAGTTGGATTGATTTTGAAGTCACAGGGCGACTCTCATCCCAATTTCTCACCCTTGTTTCAATTTCGCCGCCGGCCTGTCGAACGTAATGACGAATTCAACGTCGTCATGATTGTGCCAACAGGCATTGGCGCAGAGATCGGTGGTGACGCAGGTGATGCGGCGCCAGTCGCAAGAATGTTGGCATCACAGTGCGACCACTTGATTGTTCACCCGAACGTGGTGAATGCATCTGACATAAACGAAATGTCGGGAAACACCCTCTATGTAGAAGGCAGTGTTCTAACACGACTCTTAATGGGCACAATCGGCCTTCAAAAAGTGAGATGTAATCGAGTGCTGTTGCTTCTGGATGACCACGAAGACGCATACTTCACTGACGCTGCGATCAACTCTGTATCTGCGGCAAGAACTTCTCTGGGTCTCGACTGCTCTGTTCTAAAAATGGATCGTGCAATCCGGATGAAGGCCACGTACTCATCGTCCGGTCGAGCAGTCGGTGAGGTTGAAGGAATTGATAGCTTACTTGAATTATTGGAGCCACATCGTCCTAACCTGGACGCTATTGCAATAACCTCAATGATCGAACTGCCGCACTGTAAACCATCGGATTATTTCCGCAACGATATGGTGAATCCGTGGGGAGGAGTTGAAGCCATGTTGACACATGCAGTTTCAACGGCTCTCAATGTTCCATCTGCCCACTCTCCGATGATGGAAGACCGTGAAACAATGAACGAAGAGCTAGGTGTTGTCGATCCTCGCAAAGCAGCGGAGGCGATTTCACTTACATTTCTTCATAGCATCCTTAAAGGCTTGCACAGAAGCCCTAAGATAATCACGAACCACTCGCTATTAGACCTTCCTCACGTCATCAGCGCGTCGAATCTAACCTGCATTGTTATCCCCGATGGGTGCCTTGGTCTGCCCACGCTCGCGGCTTTGGAGCAAGGAATCCCGGTCATTGCCGTCAAGGAGAACCGAAACAATATGCAGAATGATCTCAGCCTGCTACCGTTTCCGAAGGGCAAGCTGTTCATCGTCGAGAACTATCTTGAGGCCGCAGGTGTCATTGCGACGTTGAAAGCAGGTGTCACCACCGAGTCCGTACGTAGGCCGATCCATAACACAACAGTACTTGGGGACGAAGCCCATCAGGACCACGAGGAGAATGGAGACATCGTGCATAAAGTTATAAGCTTCGGTCAGAAGTAACATCCGAGTTCGCGGGGACTTGGGACTTAAAGAATGTGTAAGAACTCAGGCACGGTGTCAAATCTTGAACAGTGAATAGTTTTAGCTTATTCTCAATTCAAGAAGGGGGACGTTCGTGCAGAGCGTGCTTGACGGGTTAGGTGAAGTGTGATCGTGGGAAATGTTGGGGACATTCTTAGTTTTCCAGTTTCTAAGTAATCCTTTTAGAGCCGGTTCATGATGGCAAAAAAGTCGAAGATGGAGCAATTGAGCGTTGTAGGGAACTTCGGGGCTGTCTTTGACCCCAGTTAAATAAAAGCAAACATGATTTCACAGGGCAGGCTAAGTTGAATAAGTCTGATGCGAGATCTTCAAGGAAGTATCCATGGGAGGTAGATTTGGAAAATATGGTGATGCCAAGCGCAAGGCGCAGATCCCGCAAAACCCGCCTGAGAGAAAAAAATATGTTCAAGAATTATGCACGTTCTGCACGAACGTCCCATTTGTCTCCATATAAGTGAATAATTGGCACTATTGAAAGGTTCAATTATGGTAAATAAGAAAGCAAAATTGAATGATATTAAAAAATGCATGCTCTTTGCATTAGAAAATGTCATTAGATATGGAGATACCGACATTTTTCCTTATCCTCTTGAACGTCACATTTTCAAGGATAAAAAGGAAGATACAACGAATTTGCTTAATGAAATATATGCTAATTTTGAAAACTTTACCACCCAAATGCCTGCAGAGCACGAGAAATTATTAAATGCTGTTGGTTACACAGGGTTTAGACAAGGGACACAAATTGATCCCATTTGGAATGTTTATCTCTTAGGAATTGTTTTATCTATAGGAACAGATATTGAAAAAGCTCGAGTCGCCAAAACAAAGGATATCATCTTTTCATATCGTTTTAGTCCAGATGAATCAGATTATGCAATTTTTGATCGGGATTATGGTTGGTTATCATTTCAGAAAAAATCTATTAAATTAGCAAAAAAAAATAAGTTTGTTCTAACATGCGATATTTCAGATTTTTACCATCGTATTTATCACCACCGATTAGAAGTCGCACTAAAAAAGGCAACTAAAAAGTCGAACATAATTCACCAGATAAAATACATCCTAAATGGCCTATCAAAAGGTGTTTCATATGGTCTGCCAGTTGGTGGTCCTGCTGCTAGGCTTTTAAGCGAACTGCTCCTTAACCGTGTTGATAGGCTATTATTATCAAAAAAAATAAAATTGTGTCGTTTTGTTGATGATTATCATATCTTCGGAGATTCAAAAGAAGAGATATATGGCAATTTGGTATATATCAGTGAAGCTTTACTTAATAACGAAGGACTATCGCTACAAAAAAATAAAACAAGAGTGCTAACTTCATCTGAGTTTTTAGAAACTTCTACCTTTTCTGAAGATAATATTCCTGAAAATCGGGAAGAGAGGGAAAAAAGAGACTTTATTAGAATACATTTACATTATGATCCATATTCCGACACAGCTGAGGAGGACTATGAGGCATTATGTCAGGAGTTAAATAAATTTGACATTATTGGAATGCTAACAAGTGAAATGCAGAAAACTCGTATTGCGGAAGGTCTTACAAGAAAGCTTATTAAAGCTATTGCTCATTTAGACACTACAATTAAAAACCAAGCCGTTCTTTCGCTTTTAGAAAATTTCCATGTATTATATCCAATATTCCCAACCGTAATGCTATTATTGATTAGCATAGTAGATGACCTCAGTTCTGATACTAAACAAAAAGTTTTTAAATCAATAGGTGAGATGGTTGAAACTAAATCCTATCTATGCAAGGTGCCCGTCAATCTTGCTTTTGCCATTCGAGTATTATCATTTGATAATTCAGAAGAAACAGACTCAATACTAATAAACCTTTTTTCAGAAACTACATCGATGATGATAAAAAGGGATATTATTTTAATTCTTGCTCAGCATAATGCAGACTATTGGATATCTGACCAGCTAAAACGTTTTAGTGTCGCTACCCCATGGGAAAAGCGTTCTTTGCTAATATCCTCATATATTCTTGAAGATGAGGGGCGTGAATGGAGGAAAAGGGTAAAATCCGGATTATCCCGCTTTGATGAAGTTGTAATTTCTTGGGCAAGTGAACAAAAAGAAATTGGGAAGATTATTAGATTATGATATCTGAACGCAAATTTTCTAAATCATTTACATCCTTCTGGAATGAATTGCTGCCAACTGCAGACTTATTTGTTCGACGCCTGAATTTGTCCTGTGATCGTTTTTGTTTACCATTAGAATCTGGTCTTCCAGTAGATAGAGACAGGCGAGCTATTATTAACGAATTAGCTTTTCGCTTTTTCCTTAAACTGGCGAAAGGTGAAAAATTGTCAAAAAGGGAAAAGATAGAACTCTGTGTGGAAGTTTCTAATTATATAAGGAGATTGGCACCTAATATAAAAGAAATCAAGCCTATTTCTCAAAAAGAGTTAGATGAAGCTAACGAACTAGCTGGATCATTATCGCAATATTTTTTTTTAGGTGATTTCAAGGAGATTAAGTTTTGGCCGCTTTTCAAAGGATGTGGACGTCTTCATGCTTGTAGTGGGGATATATTATACAAAGGTAATTTGGTTGAGGTAAAAGCTGGAGATAGAACCTTTCGAGTAATAGATATTCGTCAAATCATAACTTATTTGAGCCTAAATTTTGTATCCCAACAGCATCACATACATAAAATTGCCCTGGTAAATCCACGAACAGGACTTTCATTTGAAACATCAGTTGATATTTTGATTGAGGATTGTTCAAGAAGAAAACCTGTAGATGTTTTTGGAGATATTGTTGATTTTATTTCAACAGAAGTTATCTCAGCATAGGTAGCCGAATCGGGAGGGAAGTTGGGGACATCTTTTGTTTTCCAGTTTCTAAGTAATCCTTTTAGAGCCGGTTCATGATGGCAAGAAAGTCGAAGATAGATGAAGATTGTGAGGAATTGAGCGTTGTAGCGGACCCATGGAACCTCAAACTGAAACCTGCAAAACTAAAGGGCGCCCCCTTTCCTATCTCAAATTGTTGCTAGACTGTCGCGACAATTGAGCTGGTCACATTTTAAGGAAATTCTGCCGCTTAAGGAAAAGACCAAGGGGTCTGCCCTTGACATTGGACAAAAAGCTGGTGGGGGGTGGAGCCGTTGTTGACGGTGTGATTGGGGTGATTGGGGTCTGCCCTTGACATAGGTCATTACGGAGGAACACATCGACCTCATTGGAAAAAGCATCCTGTCAAAAGCCTTCCGCGGAGAACTCGGCACAAATGACCCCGATGATGAACCGGCCATTGAGCTGTTGAAAAGAAGTCTGAAAGAAAAAATGAATAAATGAGCTCAAGTAGGCATGTATATATTTGCTTTATCGGATATCATCTAATTCATGTGCAGTATTTGATATGAAGAAGCGAATAAAAAACGTAAAGAGAAAAAAGTCACAGCCTAAACATGACAACTACTTACTGCGGATAAGGAAGAGTGAACGATTGTATAAATTCTATTATTTTCGTCCCATCGCTGGGCTTCATTATCATTTTGAATATCGAATATTAACAAAAGAAAAGACCAATGGAATGCTTGAAATGGTGAGCTATAATTTCAAGATCGTAAGCGGTGTCCCGCAGAAAAGCTCTGTCACCAGGGTTCCTGAAATTTCAAAAGACCAATTAAAGGATATTATTCAAAATGTCGTCAGAAAAACGAATACCGGTCCTGATGAGTTCGAGGAATTGGACCTTTCTATGTTTTCAACAATTGATGAACAACTTGAATTTCTAAAACAACAGGACAGGGTGGATACAATGTACATTATGTAGACAATGAAAGACATGAGGGGGACATCTCAAATTCCGGTAAAGCCGGGCCGTTATTGACCCCAGTTAAATAAAAGCAAACATGATTTCACGGGGCAGGCTATGTTGAATAAGTCTGATGTAAAGATTGGAAGTGTGCATGGGCGGTAGATTTGGAAAATATGGCGATGCCAAGCGCAAGGCGCAACTGCGCAAGAACCGCTTCAAGCCACCTGCCCTTCAGCAACGGAGAAAGGACAAACCGCTGAAGGGAACTCGTAAGAGCAAAGTGCCACGCGGGGTTCAGAGTTGATCCTATCTCATTAGGTCCAAGTCTGAGGGGTACACTAATGAATACTGAACGCCTTAGTGAGTATGTCAAAAGTTTAGAAAAGAAGCATAATCAGTTACTCGTCAATATCAAGGCGAAGCTTCCTGAACTTGAGAGGCTTCTTGAAGAGATAAGTTCTCACTGGGGCTACGAAGATCCAATCTACCGGTTCTACTATCAATCTTTCAAGGTCTATGGCCTGCAGAACAAGACCGGGGAGATCGTCGAAGCGTTAAAATCGATAGCACCGGAGGGTCGGTCATTATGCAACGAATTTGAGGAAATCATTAACGCTGGTGCCAGTGGGAAGAAATTTCAACCGGAGCACAATAAAAACTGGACCGACCATACCCGCCCATTTGTTGAGGCTTTTTTACACAGCAAATTTTTCTTGGAGATGGTCGTGCAATATGGAAAGGAACTTGAAGAGGCGCCAAACATGGTACCATCTGGTTGGGCAGCCGTTCTCTGCCTTTACGGTCTACGTTAATGGCATGCGAAGGGAACCTCCGAGACATTATTGACCCCAGTTAAATAAAAGCAAACATGATTTCACGGGGCAGGCTAAGTTGAATTAGCTGGATGCGAGAGTTTCAACGAAATGTCCATGGCCGGTAGATTTGGAAAATATGGCGATGCCAAGCGCAAGGATGAGCAGAAATATAACGAATATCGCACCAAGCGAGGAATGAACCTTGGGGACGCCCTTTAGTTTTCCAGTTTTCAAGTGAGATGGATGAGTTGTTGACTACGCTGAATTCGGTTCAATCGACCAGAGATCAATAACTGTTAAGGGGACATTCGTGCAGAACGTGCACAGGGCTCGCTGATTTGGGCCAAGTTCCTCATGTGTTGCAGGAAATGTTTCACAGTGAAACACTATAGGGGAAACTTTTGTGGAAGTGGGGGACATCCTATAGTCCCTCCTGTCTATGTCTGTCTATGACTAATTGCACCGAACGTGGTAAAAGTGTTTCAAAGTTGGCGGTATCCCGTCCCAAGCGTGGTCTTGCTTCAAAGAAGGCCCGGGTGACTGGGCCGAAAGGTCTGAGGTATGTCACCGATTCCATGCCCGGTATTCGGCGCAAGCGGGTGGGCCGGGGTTTCACCTACATCGGTGTGGACGGTCAAAGGATTCGGGATCGTGAGGAGATCAAACGGATCAAGGCCCTGGTCATCCCTCCGGCCTGGATCGACGTCTGGATCTGTCCCAGCCCGAACGGGCACATCCAGGCAACGGCCAGGGGCGGCAAGAACCGAAAGCAATACCTGTATCACCCCCGTTATCGGGAAATCCAAGACGAAACGAAATTCGGACAGATGCTCGCTTTCAGCGAGATCCTGCCTCTTATTCGTAAGCATGTGGAGCGCGACCTATCATTGCCCGGACTACGGCGGGAGAAAGTTCTGGCCACTGTCGTCCGGTTACTCGAGAAGACACTGATCCGTGTGGGCAATGACGAGTCTGCGCGGGAGGGCAGCTCGTTCGGCCTCACCACCCTTCGCAGTCGTCACGTTCAGATCGCGGGCTCGAACCTCAGGTTCGAATTCCGCGGCAAGAGCGGCGTCATGCATTCGGTAGCCATCTCGGATCGGCGGGTCGCCCGCATCGTACAGCGCTGCCAGACGCTCCCCGGAGAGGAGTTGTTTAAATACCTTGACGAAGAAGGCTGGCGCCACACCGTGGACTCAGGGGATATCAATGCCTATCTGCGGAAGATTACCGGTAAGGAAATCACGGCCAAAGACTTTCGTACATGGGCCGGCACCATGCTGGCGGCCACCGCGCTCCGGGATCTCGGCCCGAGTAAATCCAAAAGGGAGGCAAAGTCGAATATCGTGCGCACCATCGATCAAGTGGCCAAACGGCTTGGCAATACCAGGGTTGTGTGCCGTAAGTACTACGTGCACCCCGCTGTGATCGACGCCTATATGAAAGGAATAGTCATGCCAGGGGCTCCGGCGTCACCGGAGCACAGAAGGAAACGCGCCTCGGCGGCACTCAGGCGGGAGGAAAAGGCGGTGTTGGAGTTCCTGCGAACAGTCACGGGAAAGTTGGGGCCGCTCTTTAGTTTTCCAGTTTCTAAGTAATCCTTTCAGAGCCGGTTCATGATGGCAAGAAAGTGGAGGATAGAGGAATTGAGCGTTGTAGGGAACCCATGGAACCTCAAACTGAAACCTGCAAAACTGAAGTCGAAGTCCGAGACATCCATAAATAAGCAAATAACTCAACATGGGCAGCATTGATACGATTCTGTGATGAACAGAGATCTTGTTTTTTACAATTTGCATCCATCTGGGTTCATCCGTGTCCCTAAAAACTTTGCCAAAGTGTGGAGTACATGAAATTCCAGAACTGGAAGTGGCTTAAAACGCACAGGGAAGGTCAGTTCTTTGAGCGGAAGTCCTGTTATGACCGCTCAGGGAGGCAACCAAAGCGGAGGGACGCACGAAGCGTAGCGCGTGATGTTGCAGAGACCCTTGCGGCAATGGCCAATGCAGACGGTGGCACCTTAGTTTTGGGAATGGAAGACGATGGCAGACCAACTGGATTGGACTATCCGAAAGATCGTTTAGAAGTCATTTTGAGAGCAACCGAGCGGAATATCCGTCCACTGATCAAGACTCACCATCAATGGGCTAATGTAGACAAGATCAAAGTCCTGGTATTTGACGTGGACTGGAGCCAGGAAGTGCATCAATTAACCGACGGCTGTTATCTACTTCGTGTTGGTGATCAGAACCTTCCTTTTCCTGCCTCAGATATCGCGGCAATGAAAGAAGGAAAGAGACGGCGGGCCACTGAAGCACAGTTCATAGGAGAAGCCTCACTAAATGAGCTGGATAAAGATCTTTTTGATCAACTGAGAGAGAAAACAGGCCTTGCACTCTCCGATGCGGAGATCCTTCAGCATTAGCGCCTGGCTGAACCGCGAAATGGACGGGTAGTATTGTCCTTAGCGGCTATCCTCCTTTTTGCGAAAGACCCCCTTCGATGGCATCCTGCCTGCCATATAGACTTCGTAAAGTGGGAAGGGACAGAACGGCGCTTTGGCGCTGAACTCAACGTGGTTAAACGTGTGCGGATCGAGGCCCCGCTTCTCAGGTTAATTGAGCAAACCTTCCAGACGATCTGGCCGCACATCCGCGAACGTCAGCGGTTGGTAGACCTGTTCTTCGAAGAGCGTTTTGAATATCCCGTATTTGCATGGCAAGAAGCTGTCATCAATGCTGTAGCTCATCGTGATTATGCCCTTGAAGGAACGCCCATTGAAGTCTGGATTTTTGATGACCGGCTGGAGTTACGAAGCCCTGGCGCGCTTGTGGAACCAGTTACTATTGAGCGCCTCGAGCGTCGTGAGCGAATCCATGCCTCACGAAACCCTCGTGTGGTCAGGGTCTTAACCGACATGGGCTATATGAGAGAACTTGGTGAAGGAGTACCTCGCATGTTTGAGGTGATGGAACGCGAAGGCTTAAAACCTCCTGAGTTTCACGTAGAAGGAGGGGCTATCTTTACGGTTATTCTCCACAACACCCCTGTTTACTCACCTGATACATTGCGCTGGCTAAAGCAGTTTGGACAGGGCTTGAATCCAAATCAAAAACGGCTGCTGGCTTATGCTCACGGCCATGCCGGGAGATTTACAAGCCGGGCCTATCAAAAGCTTGTCGGTGTGGGAATTTATGCCGCATCGAAAGACATCAAGGACCTGATTCATAGAGGCCTTGTGCAATTGGAAAGAAGGGGCGGGCGAGTTTACCAATTGATAGATCCGGAAAAAATATCAGGAAGGCCAAAAGCGCCTCGGGAGTTCCTTCAGATTGAACCTTTGCTCCGTGAGAAAGGATATGTAAAAAATGAAGATGTGAGGCAAGTTTTGGGTGTCTCACGAGCGCAGGCAACACGGTTCTTGCAGGATTGGGCAGCTACTGGATTTTTAACTTTACTGGGGAAAGGGCGTGGCGCACAGTATGTTCAGAAGGAAAATGCATCATTGTAAACATTAAATGAATCAGCCTAAATTGCCTTTGTGGCATTTTGAGAGAGAGGCATTTTACTACAGTACTATACAAAATGAGGGTAGAGATGCGTCTTTAAATAACTCAATAACTCAACACAGACAGCATTAAACCTTAAACCGATTCTGTGATGGAATTAGCCGTAGACCAATGGGGACCAATGGGGACGTAGATAAATAAATAAGTGTCATAACATCTAAAAATAACTAAGGAACCGACTTGCCGTTGCAATGATTTAAGTTTGTGGGGATGCCCTTTAGTTTTCCAGTTTCTAAGTAATCCTTTTAGAGCCGGTTGATGATGGCAGGAAAGTGGAGGATGGAGCAATTGAGCGTTGTAGCGGTCCCATGGAACCTCAAACTGAAATCTGCAAAACTGAAGGGCGTCCCCTTGGACAAGAGATTTACTCGCTATACTTTTACCCATTTCTGCTCAAGGCTGTTTTGGGTAAAAGCGCTCTGATGTTTTAATACCCTTTGGATGAGTTATGGAAATTGATCTGAAGAAAATACGGATGTTGTCGAAGAAAAAGTGGGACGAGAATTGGAAATTTCGGTCTTTTTTAAAAGGATACGACATTACAATAGAAGAATTGGATGCAATCGTACATAAATTTTATGAGCAAGTCTCTTCAGAAATAGACTGCACAGCTTGTGCAAACTGCTGCAAACAGGTAACGCCTGTTTTGGACCAAGAAGATATTGAAAAATTGGCAAACAGTACAGGAATCGGGGATTCTCAATTCAAAGAACAATATCTAGTTGAATATGAAGATGGCGAAGGATACAGATTCAACACACGCCCATGCCCCTTTCTGGAAAAGAATCTGTGTACCCGATATGATTGCCGCCCTAAAGCTTGCGAATCTTTTCCTCATATACATAAGCCGGAGTTTGTTTTCAGGTTAATCAACGTAGTAGAGAATTGTTCTATTTGTCCAATCGTATTTAATGTCTACGAATATCTGAAGGGTGAAATATGGCATCATGATGATTTTGATAATCTCACCGATTTTGATTGGCTCTAAAGAGCGTCAGTGTATAGTTTGGGGTCGCTCTTTAGTTCTACGCACTGCTGTCCGGTTAAAATTTTCGAAACACAGATTAACTAATTGAAATAATATGATATAACAACAAAAATAAAGGGGATCGACTTGAAATTGGTTTGAACTTGGTCTCATACTCGGAAGGACAGGGGGTCAGGTCTGCTCTTGACTCATGTTAGTGTGAAATCGGAAACATTTGTGAAATATTGGCTTTTTCGTGGTGAGACAAAATGAAGGTTCTGGAGCATTTTATCGGGGACTTTTGTCATTGGGGATTGATCAATGAATCCGGTGTCATAAACTCAGTAGTCAAATCACGGGTGTGTGAGGCGTTGGAGAGTCAGGATTCTGAACATTTGGAGCAGGTTGCGCTTTCTTGCGGCTAAACAAATCTGGGCTTGCTTATGAATGAGGAATCAAAAGGTGAAATTGTAAGTTACCGGACTGAGGACGGCAAGACGACGCTTGAAGTGAGTCTTAAAGGGAATGGGCTGTGAGCATATTGAGGGTGATATTGATGTGCCGTATCATACGGACAGATTCTGGCGTCCGGTGGCCCGCGTTATGCCTGACTATGAAGAACGTATACGCTGGCTCAATGAGAATGGAGTGGATTTGGACTTATAAGCCTGATCGTATGATACGAAAAGACCTGAAAAGTGGGGAGTGAATGAGATATGGGATCGGGGGGATTCGCTTATAGAGAGGTTAGATTGAAGACACGATGTTTGTAGAAGATCTCATTTTATGAGTGCTATGGGGAATGGGTGCACATAGCCGTCCCGGGGGTAATTCTGTGGGAAAGAAGAAAAAGAAAGACATTGCAAAACGGCGTGCAAAGTCACGTCATAAGACTCAAAAGAAACGCAAGCTGCGACTTCTCACATCTAGTTCCAACCAGCAAGTGCAGGTGAGTTCCAGACCCGGGCTTCCTCATCTTGGAGCGCCCGAGGGTTTCCGTTCTATTGGCATGGCGCAGGCCATGATGGAATACGCCAAGCCGCTGATGGGGCTGGTCGAAGGCGGAGAAGAGGACTTCGAAGGCGCCACGCAAGCGGCCATGGTGCTTTGGAACTATGCCCTCTCTGTCGAAGAAGGCCACGAGAACCGAAAAATAGAGAAGGACATAGTAAAGGCCATAATGGCCTGCTTTGGCCTGGATGAGACCTCAGCCCTAGCGCTATTTGCCAAAATGATTGAAAGACGGAGCCATTTATTTCCACCGGATATACAACCAAAGGGATCACCCTTCATGTTTATCAGGAAAGAGGTTCGACACATCATCCGGCCGTTTGACTATGATACTTTATCAGGCCTTTGTGATAAAAGCATTCCGGCGGATGATAAGGATCAGGCTTTAGTGGAGAGGATCAACGAATTGGACCACCATGACGGGTATTGGGGACGTTCTCAACATTTAAACTTTGGGGGGAAAGTTGGGGACGCCCTTTAGTTTTACTCACTGCACTCACTGCACTGAGGGCACTGAGGGTCGGGCCGCGCCAACTAACTAACATTACATAAGAAGTGGTCATAATTTGTGCCAATTTTGGCCTTAAGACACCATTTTCGGGGTCAAAAACAGGCTTTTAAGAAAACGGGAAATGTCCGGAGGCCAAGGGGGGCGTTGCTAAGCGAAAAGCAAGGTTCAGACCCACACATTTGACAAAACTGGCCCTGGAAGGAGAAGGGTTGCGGTAAGAATGGGAGAAACTTAGGGGCGTCTTTGACCCCAGTTAAATAAAAGCAAACATGATTTCACAGGGCAGGCTATGTTGAATAAGTGGATGTGAGATAGGTCGCGGTAGGAATAAGGAGGATTTATATTGACATGTAAAATATCCGGTATATTATACATATCATGACAAGTTATCCGAGATTGCTCGAAGGCATATTGCAGTCCGAGGCCTCGTTGGGCAAGGTTCACCTGCTCTTCGGGGCGCGGCAGACGGGAAAGTCCACATTGTTGCAACGGATCGCGGACGCGAATGCGCGGGTCTTCAACCTCCAGGAACGCCGGACACGGCTGGAATTGGAGCGCGATCCGCATGTCTTCACGCAGATCCTGGAAGCAGACAATAGGAGCCCCGCAGTCGTATGCGTGGATGAGGTTCAGAAGGTGCCGGCCCTCCTGGACGAAGTGCAGTATCTGCACGATACCTATCCCGGTCGTTTCCGCTTCCTGCTGACCGGAAGCTCGGCAAGGAAACTCAAAACCTCATCGGCCAACCTCCTGCCCGGCCGGTCACATCTTTTCCACCTGTGCCCATTGATCCTCCGAGAACGACATGGTGCCCCCGAATCCCGAGTGTTCCCGGTACAGATGGAACCGCTCGCAACTGGTTTCCCCGAACCTATGCTGGACGATCTATTGCTATTCGGCAGCCTGCCAGGGGTAACCCTTGAGAATGAGGGGACCAGGGTCAGAACACTGGAGAGCTATGTGGACCTTTACCTGGAGGAGGAAATCCGGCTGGAGTCGCTGGTGCGCAATGTGGGAGCCTTTCAGCAGTTTCTGGAACTGGCGGCAACAGAATCGGGCCGCATCATCAATCTGACCAATATCTCTCGGGAAAGCGGCGTGCCTGTGGCGACCCTGCGCACATATTACCAAGTACTGGAAGACACATTCGTGGGATATAGGATTCCGGCTTACGGTGCCGCCGGTCGCAAACGGGTGCTGACAACACCCCGTTTCCTGTTCTACGACAACGGAGTGCGGAACGCGGCTGCACGCTACCGTTTTTCAACTGATCTATTGAAGACTCAGATGGGACTGCTGTTCGAGAACTGGGTGGGACAGGAGTTGATCTCCCGCTGCCTTTATGCTGGCCGTGCTTATCGCTTGAGTTTCTGGCGCACGGCGCACGGTGCGGAAGTCGATTATGTGCTGGAAACTCCGGATGAGGCCATCCCGATCGAAGTGAAGGCCACTGAATCGCCGTCCCTGGCAGACGCCTCGCACCTGAAGCTCTTCATTAAAACTTATCCGCAGCGGGCGCGGCGCGGTTTCATCGTCTGCCGCTGCCGGACGCCGCGGCGTCTGGCGGACATTATTGAAGCCGTTCCCTGGTGGAGCCTGTAGAAAGACTGGTGAATGGAAACTTGAAAAAGTGTGGGGACGCCCTTTACATTTACTCTTTTGAAATTAGGGAACTTTGGAGATGCCCTTTGGTTTTAGAGTTTCTAAGTAATCCTTTTAGAGCCGGTTCATGATGGCACGAAAGTCGAGGATAGAGCAATTGAGCGTTGTAGGGAACGTCGGGGACGTTGTTGACCCCAGTTAAATAAAAGCAAACATGATTTCACGGGGCAGGCTAAGTTGAATAAGTCTGATGCGAGATCTTCAAGGAAGTGTCCATGGGCGGTAGATTTGGATAATATGGCGATGCCAAATGATCTGTTTCTATCTCTCACAGAGCCCGCCGAGCCACAGAGTTTTTGCGCAGATTTCATGACCCCAGAGGAATAGGTTGCACATTCCACAGGGCAGGGACGGGAAATCAGCTCAAACTGGCATCCAGCTATCGCAGGACATATTGCCTCAGACAAGCGTTCATGTTTCTGATCGGGATTACAATATCCCAGACGACATACGCCACAAAGTACCTGGAGGACAAGCCCTCCTTAACGAATTATGCACGCTCTGCACGAACCTTCCAGTCATCCGGTCATAGACTGAAACCGCTAGCTATCCGGTCAGTTAAGAGGCCGGACAGATGTCTCTATTGCGAAAACGAGCGATAAGGTGACAAGAAGTGCCGATAAAGGGAATGTGCTCATGCCCAGAAAACCAAGTTATGAAGAGTTAGAGCAAAGGGTCAAGGAGCTGGAAGAAGAAGCACTTGAGCACAAGCAGGTTGAGGAACGGCTGCGACGACATGCAAACGAGCTGGAGCAAAGCAATCAGGAACTGAGGCAGTTCGCTTATGTGGCCTCACATGATCTGCAAGAGCCGCTGGATGTGGTGACGAGATATCTCCGATTTGTCGAAGCACGCTACAAGGGGCGGCTTGATTCGGATGCCGACGAGTTCATAGCCTCTGCCGTGGATGGAGCAAACAGGATACAAAGTATCATCACTGACCTGTTGGTCTATTTGGGAAGAGATGGATGACAGAAGAGAATAAGGACAAGCTAAAAAATCAGTGCGTGTTTCAGCATATAACCGGCCGCTACATCCTGCTCACAAAGGCAGGCAAAGCGGTTTCCTTCTGGGTCGATGAGCGAGAGCGTGCTCATGTTTTGGAAGAGCTGGAAGGTGTTGACTTCAAGGCAACCGGAACCCAGTTGAAGAAAGAAGGATGGCAATGCATCGGGCCGGGGGTTGAATTTGAGAGGTTGCTTGCAACTCTTGGGGACACTATTGACTAGGAACTTTGGGGACGTCCCGACTTCTCACAGAAAAGGAGAACCAAAAATGGGTATCAGGGAACGATCTGCAAAACGCCGGAGGCGCATAGTTGCTCACCGCGCAGCAAGTTTCGAAGATGCCGAAAAATGGGATCTGGATTTCTGGCAGCACCAAACCCCTGGGAACTTTGGGGACGTGGGAACTTTGGGGACGCCCTTTAGTTTTCCAGTTTCGCAATCATGAGTTTTGTAGAGAACTAGGGGGCGTCCATAAATAAATAAGTATCTCGACATCGATTTCAAGTTATTTATAAAATTATGGACGTCCCGCTTTTTTTACGCTTCTTTCTCGGATAAAGGAGGAGTAGATCGTGAAAAGATCAACATGGTTACAGTGGTTGGTTAGCATTTTTCTCTTAACCCTTTTGTTGGTTCCCGCTATCCGTCTTTGGGCAGATTCGGCTACAACTGAGAAGGTCCTATCCGCAGGCGAGGAAGTAAGAGTTCCTGTTGATTGCCAAAGTTTCAAGTATATTAACATCAGACTGGAGAATCTCATGGATAGTGAATCAGTTTGCTGGCGCACCTCTTTTTTCCAAGGTAAAGAACGTGGTGAAAGAGAGATTGGTCCTCTTCGCTTTAGAACAATTAAGCTTAAGAAGAAGGAAAAGGATAAAACTAAAGATGTAAGATTTGATAGGAGGACGATAACATTGGATTGCAAGATTACGGACGAGGTCGTCATTCATGTGGATAAAGGGAAGGTACTAGTCAAGGTAACCCAGGAAAAATAGATAGAATAGATGAAGTGATTCCTTGGCAAAGGACATTACTATCTGTCGCTATGGATCAAAGGAAACGAGACAGGAAACATTTAAACCCTGAAACTTTTTGAAAGAGAAAGGAGGAACACTAATGTTAAAGAAACTATTTGCCGTTTCAGCAATTCTGTTAGCCGTCATTTCAATTTCCTTTGCTAGTTCGGGGCCGAACATGCAGGAAGGCATGTGGGAAATCACCTCAAAAATGGAAATGCCGGGGATGCCGATGGAGATGCCGCCCACGAAACATACTCAGTGTCTGACGAATAAGGATCTTGCTCCGCAGAGTTCTCAACCAGGGCAGGAATGCAAAATCACCCAGACCAAGGTGGTGGGAAATACAGTGACATGGACCGTGCTGTGTAAGGGCCAGGGGGGTAACATGAAAGGAACCGGTAAAATAACATACAGTGGGAACAGCTTCAAAGGTACAATCAAGATGTCAATGATCGGCGAAAATATGGAGATGATCTGCCACATCAGCGGCCACCGCATCGGGGATTGCAAATAGTCATTGGGGTCAAATCTTTCCTCTTGACAACCGGAAGGACTGATTGACCATTTTGCTCATTTGATCGGTAAGGA
Organism: Desulfobacterales bacterium; assembly: GCA_030616475.1. Taxonomy (GTDB): domain Bacteria; phylum Desulfobacterota; class Desulfobacteria; order Desulfobacterales. The sequence goes on along the minus strand of JAUWXF010000028.1, from coordinate 11,338 downwards.
CAGGGCGGAAATCTGTAAGCGGGGAAAGAAATCTTTAGAAAGAGCCATATATAGTCTCATTTGAACTTTTCCGTTTTCCAGCATCCGAGTCGAACGCCATTCTGTTCATGCTTCTTGAACCAAATGTTGAAGCATCTTGGCATTTTTGATGCCGTAGTTTTCATAGCAATTGTTGAAAATGGCAAAGGTCTTTTCACCTTCCTTGGTTGCCTCTTCTACCTTAGCAGCCCACCTTTTGAGTTCCTCGGCTTTGTAAAGGTATCTGTAGCGCTCCACCGTTGCTATGCCCTTCTTGAACCAGTTTTCGCGGTTTCGGCCGTGGAACCGGACATAAGCAATGGCAGCGGTGACCGCTAGGGGTCCCTCCCAGCCCTTAATCCAGGGCGCATCTATGATAACGTAGGAGATGGCGTGGTCTTTTAAGAACTTCAAAGATCTTTCCTTTTCAGGGGATGTGAGCCACCGCCAGTTGCGAAATTCGACGGCCAGGTGATGGTGTGGAAATTTCTCCCGTACCATTTCTATCCATGCATAAGCCCCGGGAGATGGCACAAACCAGGGCGGAAATTGAAAAAGGAGACACCCAAGCTTTCCGGCCTCTTGCAAAGGTATCAAGGCGGTCCGAAACATGTCAAAGGCAGCCTCCACAACCTCTTTCGGAAATTCTTTGGCCTGGTTTTTTCCCAGAATGTTGTTTGGAAGCCCTTGTTGCAATACCTTCGGGATGCTTTTCACCAACGTAGGATGGCCCGTGAGCATAGAGTATGCCTTGATGTGAAATACGAACCCTGGCGGCGTGCGCCTTGCCCAAAGGGCCGCATTTCTCTCAGCGGGCAGGGCATAGTAGGTGGAATCGACCTCTACGGTATCAAAATGGGCCGCATAAAATCTAAGCCGGCTTTCCGCGGTAGTTACTCGCCTCGGGTAGAAGGTGCCGCTTTTTATCAGGGTCTTGTCGGTCCAGGAGGCCGTGCCCACCCTTATCCTTTCCATATTTGAGCCTTTCATAAAATTCTCTCAAAGACCAAAAACGCCTGGCTACAATCGATACGCCCCTTAAACCAAAACGGTTCAGCACGCCCTCTACGAGCAGCACTGTACTGGCCAGGATCTTTTTGGCATATCGGGCATGGAGATCTTCAAATACGGTCAAATCAAAGATTCCCTCTTCATCCTCCAGGGTCAAAAACATGACTCTTTTTCCGCTCCTGGTAGGAGGGGTGTGGATGATGATGACGCGACCGGCTGTCTTTATCCTGCTTCCGTGAGATTTCCACTTTAAAGCGGTGCTTCGGATAAATCCACACCTTTTAAGATCCTCCCTAAAGGGGGCCATTATGTGTGTAGAGGTAGTGACCTGCATCAAATCAGACTCGGTTAAAAACAAATCAAGGCGTTTCCTATCCACAGGCACGCCTCCTTTCATTCAGGTGTAGTCCCAAGAAGGCGCCGGCCAGGGAAAGCCTGAGAATGATTTCCTGGGGAAGATTGACTCTTTGGCAAAACTCCTTGATGCTAACAAAAGGCCCACGATCTCGTTCCCTTAAGATCCGCTCACAGAATTGTGGCCCAAGTCCGTTGAGGGCGGAAAGCCCAATTCGGATGCCCCCGTTTTCTGCCGCATAATCCTGACGGCTGTAATTGACGTGGGGGCCCAGTACCTCAAACCCCCTTCTTTTTGCCTCGTTTAAGATAACACTTTTAGGATAAGAGCCCACCTGGCCCGCATTCAGGAGCCCCAGGTAGAATTCAAGGGGATAATGGGCCTTGAGAAAGGCGCTTTGGTAAGTGATGTGGGCAAAGGAGGCTGCATGGGCCTTGCAAAAGCCGTAGCCGGCAAAGCCTGCGACCATGGCAAAGATTTCCTCAGCCGCCTTGCAGCTATAACCCCGGCTTATGGCTCCCTGGATAAAGGACGCCTTGATTCTTTCCATCTCGGCGGCTGAGCGATTTTTGGTCATGGCCCGCCGCAATTGGTCTGCCTCGGCCAGGGAAAATCCGGCTATACGGTGGGCAATCCTTAAGACCTGTTCCTGAAACAGCACAACGCCGTAAGTTTCGTGAAGGATTGGCTCAAGATCCGGGTGAGGGTAGCGCACCGGCTCGTTGTGATTTCGTCTCTGTACATAGGGGGTCACCATGTCTCCCCTCATGGGGCCAGGCCTGAACAGGGAAATTTCGGCAATAATATCTGAGAATTTCTTGGGCTGGAGCCTTCCCAAGAGCTGACGCTGCCCAGGGGACTCGACCTGAAAGACCCCCACCGTCTCTGTGGTCCTCAAAAGGCGAAAGGTACTTTCATCGTCCAGAGGGATGCTATCAAGATCCAGGGAAATGCCTTGTTTTCCAAGGAGGTCCAGGGTTTTTTGGATAGCCGTGTGCATGCGGAGCCCTAAAAGATCGAGCTTCACCAGACCAAGGGCCTCCACATCGTCCTTGTCGTACTGCACTACGGGAAACCCTTTGTTGGACATCTCTACAGGGACCCATGAAGCCAATTCCCCAGGTGCGATGACCACACCACCCAGATGCACCGAGAGCTGATAGGGGAGTCCTGAGATCTTTGCAGCCACCCTTAGGAGCTCAGTCTCTTCTTTAAGGGGGGTGTCTTTCAGTTCAGGAAGGGCATGGGAAGCTTCCTCAATGCGCGAACTTGTCAAATAATATGGCAAAAATGCGGTCAATCGTTCGATCTTTTCATAAGAATACCCAAAGGCCCTTCCAAGCTTACGTATGGCCCCCCTGGCCCTGAAGGTGGGTATGGTAGCAACCATGGCGGCCTGGCCTGCATATTTTTCCATCACATAGGCAATCACCTCGTCCCTTTTCTGAGAGTCAAAGTCGAGGTCCACATCAGGCATATCTGAACGGCTTTCGTTGAGAAACCTTTCAAACAAAAGGTCATGTTCCAGCGGGTCCACACCATCCAGAAGCAAATAGGTCATCAGGGACCCGGCTGCTGAGCCCCTCACCGTGCAGCGAATCCCTCTTGCTCTGGCAAAATCCCGTACATCCTTGACCAGGAGGAAATAGCCGGAAAGTCCCTTTTGGCGGACAAGGTCCAGTTCCCGTTCCAGGCCCATAATGGCCTGGTAAGTGACGGGTTTGTATTTTGCTGCCAGGGAGGAAAAACAACACCTTGCAAGCAAGCTATCTGAAGAATCACCCCCGGGCAGGGGGTAACACGGGGGGCGAATCTGGTTTATGGGAAGCTCCAGTTGACAGCTCCTGGCAATGTTTGCGGCATTTTCCACGGCTTCACCGTACGGGACTCCGGCCTGCATCTCCTTTTCTGTCTTTAAATAGAACTGATCATTGGGGACGCCGTGGATGTCCCTGTGATGAACTGTTTGCTGGATCCCTATGAGCCTTTGATGGACTTCGACATCCTCCTTGTTTAAGAAAGCCACATCATTGGTCGCTACCAGAGCAACTCCCACTTGTTTGGCCAGCCTTGCCGAGGCCTTCATAAGTGCCTGGTCGTTTTGAAGGCCATGATTCTGGACTTCGACAAAGAGATGGTCAGGGCCGAAGATGCGTTTTAACGTTTCAAGCCAGCACCGCGCCTGGTCCAGGTTTCCCATAGAAATAAGTTTGTGCAACCTTCCGTCTCTTCCTCCGGTCAGGCAGACGAGATCTTGGGCGAAGTGAGTAAGGTGATGCAGGGGGCAGGCAGGTTTGCCTCTTGGGCTTTCTGAATATACCTTGGATAAGATGCGGCAGAGATTTCTATACCCTTCAAAGGACACAGCCAGCAATATCAGAGACGTGCCGTGCCGGAGGGTAATCTCTGATCCGACAATAGGGTGAATGGCCTTGGATCTGGCGGCCTTGTAAAATCGCATAGCCCCATAGAGGCCGTTTTTATCCGTAAGGGCAATGGCATTAAATCCCATCTGCTTTGCCCGCTGTACCAGTGCTTCAGGCGTAAAGGTGCCGTAAAGAAAAGAAAAGGCACTGTGAATGTGAAGATGAGAAAACATAATCGTATTGATGGGGTGTAAATCAAAGGTGTTGGTTATTGAGTTCAATTGCCAGGTCTCAGTGTTCAGTATTCAGGTTTCAGCTCTTCAAGTTTCTCGATCCTGACACCTGACACCCGAAACCTGACACCTTTTCCCCAAAGCTAAATACGCAGCAGACGGACATGAATTTTCTCATTGCCAACAGCCGTGATTTACACCCGTATTGATGTAACGCATAAGGAACAAGGCACAAGGCGCCAATCTCATTTCCTTCTAACCAATCCAGCCATCACCCCGAGGATTCTAAAAGAGCGGGTATCCCCCTTTTTGAAGATCAGGGGAGGATACTTGGAATTCGCCGATTTCAGCCTGATCTGATGCTTGAGCCTGTAAAAATATTTCAGAGTCACCTCGTCATCAATGAGGGCGGCCACGATATCCCCGTTTTGGGCCTGATCTTGCATCTTAAAAATAACATAATCTCCGTCTTGAATATGGGCGTCCACCATGGAGTCTCCCTTCACTTGCACGGCAAAGATTTTTTCAGTCCCAAAAAAGCCCTTATCAATGCCCAAAAAATCTTCGATATTCTCAAGGGCTAAAATAGGGGAACCCGCTGCAATCCGGCCCACAACCGGAATTTTTCTCTCAGGCAGCCGCAGTGCTTCGGGCAGTGTGATCCCCCGCCCCTTTCCCGGATGAATCTGGATATAGCCCTTCTTTTCCAAGGACCGCAGGTGAAAATGGGCTGTATTGAGGGATCTATACCCAAAGTGATCGCACAGCTCCCTGATGGTTGGCGGAAACCCATGCTCTGCATTGAAGTCCATGAGAAACGTCAATACCTGCGCTTGCTTGCTGGATAGATTTTCCATGAGGTGCTCCCCATAAAATGGAACATGTGTTCTGTATATTGAGCATAGAACAAATGTTCTATTTGTCAAGAGAAAAAGTCACATGGCGACCGCGGGGAATTGGGGGTCAGGGAATTGGGGGTCAAATCTTTCCTCTTGACAATTCGCATGTTTTGATAATGTTGAGTCGCGGATAGGCCCCTCTAAGAATGTAATATCCAGGGGTTGATGTCCGCTGGGAGGATGTAACAGACAAGTACGAGAAGTTGTTCAAGCAAGTAACAAACACGGTGTTGGGACAACATAGCCGGGCAGACGATTGAGGTATATCAAAAAATACTCAAATTGGGGGATTCCTGGGGCATAATCATGCCGCCAGGCTAAGGCGCGCTTCCACAATGTCCCACGGCACTTGCACTTTGTCATCTTGGGTGCGGCCAATCAGTCCGATGTGCTCCAGTCGCCGCACATCTGTGTGAACGTTCTTGTAATCGCGTCGCAGCGCGCTCGCCAGGGCGCGTATGCTCATCGGACCGTTTGTGCGCAACGTTTTTAATAACAGCCACCGTCCTGCGGTAAGCGTCCGAAGCAGCGTCTCCAGGTTCTCAAAGTTGAGCCGCTGTATGGCTTTCACTTTTTCGCCGCGTTCCGCGCGGTTCCATGCATCAATAAAGCCCTTAGCTGTGCTCACAGCATCGCCGACCCCGATCTGGATTTCTTTGGCCATTTCTATCGCCTCCTTGCCTGTTCAATGTCTGCGAGGAAATCTGCAAGCAAAGTTTCCACATCAGTAAAGTGATACTGTTCTTCCTGGTCTTTACTGTGTCTGTGATCGCCCTTGCCCGTTTCATTGTCGTAGCGCACTACACAGGTTCCGTCAGCAAGCCCGTAATACAGACGGTATTTCAGGCCATGCGGTCGCTTACTGGTTCTTTTGGGAAGTTGCCACAAGACCATCTCGCGAATGGCGCCGTCGGAATAGATGAATCTTTCCCGATAGATCAGCCTTGCTTGCATATGGCTTTGAATACCATATGGCACAACAGAGGTCAAGAAAAAAGGAAAAGAACAAACTTAGAAGATTGGGGTAAAATCTTTCCTCTTGACAAACGGGGGATTTTGCTAAGGGAAGATACGTTATTGACTATCTGGCCGATGAGGGGTGGACTTGGGGACCTTGACTTGGGGACGCCCTTTACCCTTGGACTTGGACTTGAGCATTGACAACCTGGTCAGTGGCAGTCAGCTTAGCACCTTTCTTCTTCGCGGGAGCCTTCTTTATCGTGGCGGGGAATTACTTGCAGAAAGAATTCTTGAACCTGCTAATAATGTTAATCAATAACCCATACCCCGCAATCCTTGGCATGCTGCACTATGTAATTGGAGATACTACCAAATAATAGTTGGTGGGTTCTTGATGCACTTCCTTTCCCCAGTATGATGGACCCATATTCGCCCTTCTTGACTTCTTCGAGTATGTCATGTGAAACGCCCTTTTTCTTTATGGCGACCTTTATTTCAATATCATTTTCATTTATGCCGGTCCCTTGCAAGTGGCCTTTGGCTTGAGCCAGCAAAGCTTCCATCTTTTTCTTAGCTATTTCTATCTCACGTTCACTGGTCAAGACATTAAACAAGGTAATTTTCTGGTCATTGCCGATCATATGGCCTGCATATTCAACCGCCTCAAGAGAATCTTCCGAGTCATCCATGGCAATCAAGATTTTCTCCCATTTCTTCCTTTTTTCCTTCAACTGGATATCGAGGTTCATCTTCTTGAACTTATCCCACCTGCCACATATGACCGGTTCACCTTTAATGACACAGACAAGACACGTATTGCAGCATGTGCAGAAAACAATCTTGCTTTCTTTTCTCTCAAATACCTTGTTCGGCCAAAGAGGGTCCGCAAACAAGCCCCGAGCAAGCCCGATCAGATCAGCTTCGTTATTTCTGAGTATCTTTTCAGCAAGAGCCGGCCTGACAATCCTTCCGGCAGCAACAACAGGAGTCGTGGAAACAACCTCTGTTATCTGTCCGGCCAAGTGGGCTGCGTAACCTTCCTTTCTCAATCGATTCATGATCTCTGGTAGAAAAAACGATTCGTAGGTGCCCGCGGTTACAGACACATAGGCAACCCCCAGTCTTTCCAAATTCTGAGCAAAGATCTTGGCTTCTTTAATATCGAATCCGCCGGGGAGCCATTCATCTGCCAAGAAACGGTAACCTACGGGAAAGTCGTTTCCGACAAACTCCTTAACTGTTTGAAGTGTTTCCAACGGGAACCTCATTCTGTTTTCCAGGCTTCCGCCGTAGCCGTCCGAGCGCTTATTTGATCTCGGAGAAAGAAACTGGGCAAGAAGGTATGCGGTCGCCCCGTGCAATTCCACCATATCAAAACCCGCTTTCTGAGCCCTCAGAGCAGCTTGCCCATACGATTCCTTAACAAATTGAATTTGTTCCAGAGTCATGCCCTGGCGGCAGTTCATCAACATCAACAAAAATTTGTTCACCAGTCGTATCTGATATCGGCCCGTCACCTCCTCGCGAATACCACCTAAAACACCCAGTTTAGTCGATACGCCCATAGTTGCCGCAGAAGGAGCCAATAGTTTGTCAACTTTCGCCCAGCGCCCCGCATGGTTAATTTGCAGACAAGCAACAGCCCCAGAAGACTTGATCGCTTCAGCCAGTTTGGCCAATCCTGGAATGAAACGGTCTTGATCGATTCTAAGGCACCTTGAGGCCATTATACCCGATCTATCAATCACGGCATTGGCCACAACAATCATACCCACTCCACCAAGGGCTATCTCGCGGTAAGAATCAATGAGCATCTGGCTTACCGATCCATCTTTATTAGCATAGCCCCAGAACATCGGTGCCATGGTCAAACGATTTTTCAGCGTTACATTTGAGAGTTTAAAAGCGCTGAAAAGCAGGGGATATTTACTCGGCCCTGAAACTCCCGCTTCAGATTCGATTTTCAGGCCGGAAATATACGCTTTAATAATGCGTTTGGCTTTCGGGGCAAGTTCCTTGAATCGCACTCCCACGCGATTGAAAAGCATGTGCAACGGCTGAACCCAGACAACTTCGGCTTTTACTTCTATTGGCTTCTGCTCCGTGTCAAACACTTTGAACATAAGGCACAAATCGACTCCGGCTCTAAAAAGATAGTCGACTTCAAAACACATACCTCCCAGACTCAGATTCTGTATGGTGCCGTAGAAAGTGGAGCCCCGGACAATACCTTCAATCTGGCCATAGAAATCTTTCCTTACATGTTTTCTTCTTCTTCCGCCATCATCAGCAGAATTCATCGTCTCTGCCCCTTGGATTTCACCAATAGTAGAAAGTTATTAAATCTAAGAAGTTATGTGCATTTTGGCCTCAGCATTTTTGGAGCGTTTTGCTAGGTTATCGTTGTTAAATCAATAAATTAGCAAATACCTCCCACAAGAAGGAGGACGGGTACCCGAAAATAGCAGAGTAAAAGGTACCTAAAGTTGCCTTGAAACACCCAGTCAACTCAACCGGGACCTCATGGGTTGACTTGAGTACGAGAATACTACGCCGTCCCTTCTCTTAGCAGAAATCATGCCATAGTACTGAAGGCGGGTAATTCCTCATAATCCCACATGATTAGAGCTTCATCGTTCAGATATCTGACTATTGAAATGTGGGCAAATCTGGTCCGGAATTTGTCAATGGGTCAAACCGTTGACACTTGGCAACTCTACTCTGAGCATACCTGAGCAACTACTTCACTCAGTGCACAGGAAGTATGGAAACAGTTGGCTGACGAATGGGAGCGGTCAAGACGCATTCAAAGACTGATGAAAATGAGGGTGGTAAAGAAGGGTTCCTCTGGGCTGCCATTGGGGTAGCCGGGCCGCAATATATTGGGGTCGAATTCAGCGTTGGAAATCTCAAGCTTGCTTGCCAACACCTACACCTACCAACCAGACGATTTTGTCATAGATTTGTAATAGATATCAAAACCGGCGTATTACCTGGCTTAATGATCGGACCTCACATTCTTGATATTATGCCCCTACATAAACGCCCCTACCAGCTCTCTTGATCTTTCCCTGCTTACCAGCCCTAAAAAGGATATTCCTGACTGTCTTGTCTGCCAACCCAGTTTTCTTCATCAATGTGGGAGCATCAACGCCCTTTTTTGACCTCCTGATGATGTTCACGACTTTATCAGTTGCCGTTAGCGGAGCAGCTTTCTTCTTCGCCACGGGTTTCTTTTTCGCAGCAACTTTCTTCTTCGCAGGAACCTTCTTTGTAGTTTTGGCCTTAGCTTTGGTTTTCCGTTTCGCAGCAGCTTGAGCCTTTTCAAGCTTGGCCACCTTCTTCGCCATCGATTCGGTCTTTCTGGTCAGAGCCTTTAGCTCCCTGTTTACTGCCTGTACTTCCTTTTTCAGATTTTTCATGAGTGCTTTCCTCCCTTCTTGGATTTGGTCATTGTTTTGAGAATAGATGCTGCAAAAACCCCTGATCTCGAGCCTGTCGCCACTTGCAAGGACGTTGGACATTTCATCAAAGAATAGGTAGATAACGTCTTCAGACTTTCTTTTTGACAGGCCGGTTTCCTTGCGTAGGGTATCTATGAGTTGGAACTTGGTCATGAGGCGTTTTCTAAGAATCTGTGTCAAATCAGTATCATAAAGGGCTCATGATGAAATGTCAAGTTATGTTAAAGAGTTATAACCAATAGCAAGAATATCAGCAACTTGAAAACTATAGAGAATTCCCCATATTCTCTTTAACATTTTTAATTTCTTGACAAAATGAGGATGTTAAGCTAATTCTGGGTTATCATGATTGTGATAGACCTCAACTTGAGATCCACACCTAATAGGAGGAACGAACAATGCCCTTCACCAAGGCTCACATCGTAAATTCGATTCACAGCCAACTCAACCTTCCTAAGAATAGGTCCATCCAAGTGATCGAATCTCTCTTAGAAATCATCAAGAGAACCCTGGCAAACGGCGAAGACGTTCTTATCAGCGGATTTGGGAAGTTCTGCGTCAATGAAAAGAAGGAACGCAGAGGCAGGAACCCCCAGACCGGCAAGGATATGACACTGAGATCGAGAAGGGTGATCACTTTCAAATGCTCCGGGGTGTTGAGAGATAGGATTAATGGGGAGGGATAGGTGTGATTTCCCCCGTGTCATTATGGTTTACACACCTTGCACGGAATATACCCTTGCTTCATAGCATCCTGCCTTGATTTGAAATAGACCATGTTTGCTGGGGCAATCTTCTTAGCCAATTTGCATTTAGCCCAATGCAATCGGGGAGATTGGGGTCAAATCTTTCCTCTTGACAAATCGGGTTTAGGACGCGGGCAGGGAGGAAGTTTGGGGACATCCTATAGTTTTACAGTTTCTCAGTAATCTCTTTAGAGCCGGTTCATGATGGCAAAAAAGTCGAAGATAGAGGCCTGCTGGCCACTGAGGGTGAATAGAAACTTCACGAAGGTGCCTTAGCTGGGCTTTTTTGATAATCAACAAAAGCGAAACGGGGGTTATGAGAGATTTTGGAACAGTTGATTATATCTTCCTACGTACTTGCACTTTTCTTCTTTGTGGTGGCATTCTCCTATTCTTCAGTAGGGCTCGGAGGCGGATCTTCCTACACAGCGTTAATGGCAATTTTTGGTGTAAGTTTTTTGGCTATTCCCACAATATCGCTGACTCTCAATCTATTGGTTACTTCTGTTGGAAGCTTCAATTTTGTTAGAAAAAGACATGCTCGTATCAAACTTATCTTTGGGAGCGATTATTCTTGTTGCGATTGTCTTTCTAACTAAACGGGTATTATCCGTCTGATTTCATCGGGTCGCATCTAGGGGCGTCCCCTATTTCCCCCGGCTTCGCCGCTCGAAAAAAGGAAATTCCTATACAATCAAGTTATTTAAGACAGTCACTATGATAAAGCTCAACGGCAGCGGACGCAATCGCCTACCCGCCTTTGGTAGAAACCAACATCTCCAACTCACGACTCTGCACTTCAATCTTCCCGCGCCCAAAAGCTCCCAGAATCCGTCTGAATTGATCCGCCTACGGAGGACTACTTGATAGTATAGGAATTACCTTTTTTTAAGCGGCCTAGCCGCGTTATATAAAATCGCGAAGCGATTTTATAACTTGAACCTCTTTTCCACCCAGTCAGGTGGCAACCATTTGCCCTTCTGTACGGTAGGTGGCTTCCAACCCCAAACATGCCCTTTATAATCCTCGCGAAGAAAACGAATAACTAGCCGCTGGACCAGATTGACGGCAGGCAAAAATCCATGAAAACCTGCCGCCTTTGCCAGCATGCGGTCTCTTATCTCCCATCTGGAAAAGTCATCGGGGCATACGCAGATTGTTTTCCCTGTTGCCAGAAACTCGGGAAGGGCACCTTTGAAGGGGACTGTTCCGTCTCCTGTTGCCGTACTTTTTGGGTTATCAGACCACTCTTCCCGATCGTTTAACACCCTGAACGCCAAGGACCC
>JAUWXF010000227.1 GCA_030616475.1 Desulfobacterales bacterium | reverse complement strand
CGGAATTGATGCAATATCTATTTGAAACTTCGGAAGATATTCTTTGTTTTGAATTTAGGATTTGGAGCATTCGTATTTGTTTCGGATTTCGTGCTTCGAGATTCGGATTTAACAAAGATTGATTAAGAGAATAAATTTGCTACTTCAAGGCGTTACCTCTTTAAATGACGTGGCCCTACTCCATCCCACGGGCATGATGATGAGAGGCTCGTGATTCTTTTTGGTGTTGACCGCCCTGGCCACTTCCTTGTCGTAGAAGGCCCCTACGATGCCGGCACATAACCCCAGTGCTTGACATTGCAAGAAGATATTTTGGCCGATGTGGCCAACCTCGATCATGGCATACGTCTTGCCTCGCTCGCCGTACTTAATGGTGATTCGCCTGTATTCAGCCGTAAGCACCAGGATCACAGGTGCGGTGGCCATCCACATCTGTCTCAGGGAAGCTGCGGCAACATCTTCTCTTGCGTCTGTGTCGACTATTTTCTCGATTGAATGATAAGGCGGATCATAATGGTATACCCCTTGGGCAAAGTCCCGGACGCCGTTCTTTCCCACAACAGCGTAAACGTCTATCGGGTAAAGGGCGCCCCCGGATGGAGCGGCTCTTTTTAGCCCCCTGTTATCTGTAATGCCCTGGGCAGCCCATAGAATTTGGGAAAGCTGACCGACCGTAACGGGCTTGTCGGCAAAAGACCTTACAGTTCTTCGTTGTTTGATGACCTTTTCCAGAGAGACATCTCCATCAAGCATGGGTGCAGGCAGATTCATGGGTTCCCCCTTTTCAGAGATTCTGCGGGTTTTTGCAAAGACATGTCTTGCCCGAAATTGTCCTAAAGCAGAAAGAGAGAGCCCTAAGAGTCCTCCAAGCTGGCACGCCTGTCTGCGGGTCAATCTGCTGTTTTTCCTAACAACTTGCAATAGGCTCGAAAGGGCCATTTTAGTTTCCTCCTGTATTGGAAGGCATGGTTGTTTGAATAGTTGAGTAGTTAGCCTGCCCTGGCGCTATGTGCTCGAATCAGCTTGCTAAGTTCACAAGGCTTTACGGGCTTGGAACAGCCGATTAAGCGTATAATCCAGGTCTGGGCCAGGGATTGAAAACGACTCAACGACTCAACCACTCGACGCCATACTTTGTTTATCTGTTCCAGATCTCCAGAACGAGCCTTCGGCTGATCTCCAAGTACTGGAATAATACGCTGCTGTCATCGCAAAACACCTCCAGTGTGATGGTCCCATCATATCCGATCGATTTCAAGGCAGAGACTGCGTTTTTCCAGTCAATGTTCCCAACCCCTAACGGCATATGATGATCATCCGTTGATCGATTATCTGAAAAATGGACGTGCTTGATGTGGCTACCCAAGTCTCTACAAAAGCTCACTGCGTCATCTCTTCCCAGGTTTATGTGACCAAAATCGAGATGGATCTTGAGTCCCGGAACCTCTTGAAGGAGTTGGGCGTAGGTAGAGACAGAATCAAACGGGGCCTTGAAGTTTTCAAAAACAAGGGTGAGCCCGTAGGATGCGGCCATGGCCGCAAGGGGTTTCAGGGCCTCGATATTTAGCTGGACCAGATCCTCCTTCATGGCTGGCGGACGGCAATAACAGGGATGGATATTCATGATCGTTGCCCCTATGGCGGAAAAGATCTTGGCACAGCGTTCGAGCTCCTCGAAACAGGCATTGCGGAGCGATTTGATCGGGTAGGCATACGGGAGGCAGGGATCGGTGTGCCCTACAACCGACAGATCATATTGGTCAAGGAGTGCAAGCACCTTTTCCGGATCCGGATTCAGGGCATTAGGCCCTTCGATGGTGAGGTCTACAAAATCGTAATGGGCCTTTGCAAAAGAGATGATCTCATCGTAGACAGATGCCGAAGGGTCATTCATAAGACCGATTTTCACTTCGTACTTCCTCCGCAGCCCACACTTTCAGGCTCCTATTACCAGCACTATTACACAAGACGCTTTGGCTTTCAACCATGAAGACCCGCGATCTGAAAATGGAAAGGAGCAGGTCAATAGCCTGGTCAAGAAGTGATCTTTGTGGTAAAAACTTGTTATGCAATTTGGCGCCTCTCTTCACACCAAAGCATCCTCCCAGGATTATAAGACATATCTCATCGTCTTTTTGACAGCGATCGGGGCTCGAATCTTTTTTCTCGTCCACATCGATGAACCCGCACTTTTCTTCAAATACCCTTTCTTTGCGGAGAAACTGGCAAGAGGTGTAGATATCGGGGAAAGGCTGGTCGATTTAAGCCCATTTTACCTCTATTGTCTAACCTTCCTGAAGAAGGTCTTCGGCGTTGACTGGACCTTTGTAAAGTTCATTCACTCTTCTTTGGGTGCCCTGAATTGTTTGTTGCTCTATGCCGTGGGGTCCCGGGCCTTTCGAAAAGAGGTCGGTTTTTTGGCGGCACTGATCTTTGCAGTTTACGGCAATTTGATCATCCTGGAATCGACCCTGGAGCCCACCGTTTTTGTCCTGTTATTTAATCTCTTGTCGGTTTATTTTCTCCTCCTTGCAAAGGATGATTCCCCGGGCCGGGTTCCGCGCTGGACCCTGCCTTTGATAGCAGGCTTTTTTGTGGGGCTTTCGATCATCACAAAACCCAACTTCTTATTATTCCTGCCCTTGGCAGCGGTTTGGCTCCTTTTTTGCAAAAATGAGTCTTTGGCCTTTCAACAAAGACTATCCCATGCCTTATTATTTTGTGGTGCAGCTTTGTTCGTCGTGATGCCAATAACCGTGAGAAACTATGTCAAGCTGCACGACTTTGTGCTGGTGACGGCAGATGGAGGCAAAGTTTTTTTTGACGGAAACGCCAGGGGAGCCACGGCCCTAGAAGGAACCGGCCTGCTTGATGAGGGTTTTGCTGAGGAAGGTGCCGATGAACCGGATTATGCCCATGTGCTGTACCGCAAAACAGCGGCCAGATTAAGCGGGAAAAAGCTTTCCCCCTCTGAATCCTCCAGGTTTTGGGTCAGGATGGCACTTGACGACATTGCTGATGATCCGGTTTCCTATATAAAGCTGGAAGTAAAAAAGCTTTTTTACTTCTTCAACGACTATGAGATGCACTATATTGCGTCTGCTTACAAGGAATACAGGGCCTTTCTATCCTTTCCCTTCGTTAGATACGGCATCATTGCCTCCCTTGGGCTTTTGGGTATGGTGCTTGCAGTCAGAAATTTCAAAGAACATTTTCTGGTATACGGCGCTGTGTTCGTTTACCTATTATCCGGTATGCTTTTCCTTGTTCAATCAAGATACCGGACTCCGGCTGTACCCTATCTGTGTCTTTTTGGAGGACACGCCATCTTTGCCCTAAGGGAGATGGTGGCTGCAAAAAGATTCAAGCGGGCCGCGGTGGGGCTGGTCGTTGTCGGGGTGTTTTTCTTTTTGACTAACTTTTTTCATAGGGATGAAATCATTGCTGTGGATCGATGGCAGCAGGCAACCAAGATTCACTATCAAATGGGTGGTCAACCGCTTTTTAAAAAGGGAAAATACCAGGATGCGATTTCTGAATTAAATAAGTGTTCAGCCATAGTCCCTGATTTCAGCCCGGCCCATAATCTTAGAGGTAGAAGTTGCGCTGTACTCGGAAGGTATGAAGAGGCCTTGGTGAATTTCAAAAGAGTGATCTCCCTGAGTCCGAATCTGCCTGAAGGATACAAGAACGCAGGTTTCCTTTATCTGCTACAAGGTGATACGCAGACGGCCAGAGATTATCTCTCCAAGGCCCTTACGCTTGCGCCCCATGACACAAAGGTAAGAGAGGCCCTTGCAAAACTAAAAGAACAAAAAGGTAATCACGAGGCCCCTCAACCTAAAGACGCGGGAAGTGGCGCAACGGGTTGGCATCTTCGTTCTGATTCTGCTTATGATCTTTGTGTTCTACAACGATATTGCACGCATCTTGTTTGATTAGTACCTTGGCAATGAAGTGAGCTAGAATGCCTAAAGTGCCTAAAGTGAGCTAAAGTTGAGGACTTGACAAGACTTTTGTAATGATTGATTTTGTTCTTGTAACTTTAGGCACTTTAGTTCACTTTAGTTCACTTTAGTTCACTTTAGTTCACTTTAGTTCACTTTAGTTCACTTTAGTTCACTTTAGTTCACTTTAGTTCACTTTAGTTCACTTTAGGCACTTGGGTTTACTTGGAGATGAATCTTGATCTTATCAGGGCCATTGACAAATGGGCGGGCATCCCGGCTTGCTTCTTTGTTTCCCTTGCATACAGAATCCTTGACCGCCT
>JAUWXF010000146.1 GCA_030616475.1 Desulfobacterales bacterium | reverse complement strand
CATAATCGAGGTTAGTTACAAAAGTTATTACCTGTTCTTTCTTTACGCTCACTTATGCGCGAGTTTGAGCCGGTTTAGAATCGGATTGCCTGTATGCGATAATGTTTTCAAAGAACTAAAATGTTACCATTTTTCTATATTTTCGCTACCCATTACTCCAGTACTCCAACACTCCGTCCCTCAACATTATAATAGGAATGATTGACCCGAATTCACGGCGATCCTTCTGTACTGGTGGAATTCGTCTTTTCGATATGGACTGTCAGTTCCATGAGCTTTCCCTGCCTGTCAATTTTGAACAGAAAGGTCGAAGCCCCTTTTGATCCGGCGATGGCATTGTGAAGGTCGGACAGGCGAGACACAGGGTTTCCGTCAATAGCGACCAGGATGTCCTGTGGTTTGATTCCTGCCCGAGCTGCCGGGCTTTCTGGCATGACGCCTTCTATGAGCACGCCTTTTCCATGGTCCAGGGTATTAAGTCGAATCCCCACCACAGGCCTTCTCGGCCCTTTAGGGCACAGCCCGCTCGGGTGCGCCAGCTTTTCGGGCGGGGTTACCCAGATATAGTCTGCTATATTGCGTTCCACCTCTGTGCCGACGGCAAGTGGCATGACGGTTCGAAATGAAGCTTTTGTGCGCTTGAATGCACGGTACGGGATTCCGAATTTGTACGCTATGTGGCCATTTCCGGTGATCACTACCATCCGCTTGTTGTTCAGTACCCGCGAGATCGCCTCTGCCATAGAATCCTCCCAAACGCACTGGGCCTCATAGAAGAATTCAAAAGCGTCTATTTCATCAGACTCATGGGTATCAAAAGCGGATTGAATATAGGTTCTGTGTTCTTCCCTGGAGGTGTCAACCTCCTGTGCAATCTGGTCCCGCTCCTCACCTGAAAGGCCATCCAGTCCCACCCTGGCAACCGTCTCGACAATTGAGCGTGGAACATTGACGGCCACCACCTTCAAAGAGTCTTCCCTTATGAAATCAAGAATCGCACGGTAAAGGGCAAAATCGAATTTCCATTTCTCCTCCCAGCATACCTCCTTCAAGAAGGTCTCCTCGTCCAGTTGGCCTGCACTCCATTGATCCAACGCAGGCTGATCGGAGCTTACAAACATCTCCATACCTACCAACAGCGCGGGATCTTTCTCATAAAGTGCCTTGAGTATCCTGAGTTGTACATCATGGTGTGCCTCATTGCTATGTCTCTCCCCAACATAAACAATCCGGACGTCTTCAAGGTCAGCCATGAGTTCCTCAAAGGAAACGACACGGCCGGTTTGAGTGTGAACAATGGTCCCTATCTCAAAGACCTCCGATATACCTTTGATACGCACCACGGTTGGCATTTTGAGCTTCTTTATCACTCCACAGGCTGACACATACATACATAAAAAGACGGAGGCCACTACGATTATCAAACGCATGTTAAAATAGTGGATGAATCGAAAATTTCTCTGTCCGCCCTTGATTATTTGCCCTCTCTTCGATTAATATCGCCACCCATGAAATTAGATAAAAACCCCTTGTTTCGAAAGGTGGTCAGCCCCTGGTATGATTCCGACTTCTTTTGTCTTATGATTTCAATCTTCGCAGGACATGTCTTTTATTTTAGCACCGCAGGAATCAGTGTTGCCCTGGAACACCAGCAATACCAAGGTTACTGCTGGGTACCCATCACGCTGATGTCTCTGAGCGGCATACTGCTGGTCGCTAATCTTTTTCGTATATTGAGCCGGATGATCAGTCGTTCTACCGAAGAAGAATAGGGTCTAATTAGACAAAATCCGGAAGCTTCTCTACATGTTCTTCGGGAACGTTTACCCCGGCATACTGCCCCAGGGCCTCAATGGCCACCACCACGCGCCCGAAACCACGATACCTCACAAAGGTACCTACCACGCCTGCAAAAGGCCCCTCCACGACCATGACGCGATCCCCTTTTCTAAACCGGGTACCGGTTTCCACAGGACTGTCCACGGCAACCATGATCCGAAGGGAATCAATCGCTTCATCCGGTACGGAAATCGGGCCGTCCTTGTTTCCAACAAGGCGGACAACGCCTATGGTTTTCACGATTTCAAGGCGCTCATGGGCATTGAGATCGCTTCTTGTAAAAATATAGCCAGGAAACAGAGGGACCCGGATCTTCTTACGCCGGTCACGGCGCTTGCTCATGACGGTTATCTTCGGAAGAAAGGTCTCCAGAGATTTCTTTTCAAGGCCGTCAAAGACAACCTGTTCAAAGCGACTTCGGGTGTGAAGTACATACCAGGCAGGATGCATGTCAGTTTGCGCTGTCATGAGAGTTACCCCCGAACCACAATGTTCTGTCCATCGCTACAACCTATCGTTACTTTTTCACTTTGTCAGGTTTGTACCCACGCCCGAACTCGCCAAGTCCGTACAGGCTTACCTCAACAAAGTATTCTTGCTCATCCATTGTCCTGTCATCCGTATAGCTAAAGCCCAAGGACCAACACTGAGGTTCATACTTAAACCCAACAACCGATTTAACGTCTTCTCCATCCTTGAGGTTGCGCTCATTTTCCCAGTAGACCGAGACGGGATCAAAAAGCTTGACAAAAACCTTGGTTAAAATACTTTCGCTGCTGTCCCGAGTATATCGGTAATCCACCGACCCATAATCTCCCCGTCTATCACACAGTGTCAGGATCGCGTTGTAGCTCGTGAATTCGTCATCATAGGGTGACCAGGCCGCATCTGCATCCAGGTCCAGATAGCGGGATAGTTTGAATTCCACCTCACCTTTCACTGGAGAAAAGGGCCTTCTCTCCTCGCCATTTTTCTCCCGTTGGGCTTCTACAATATCATAGCTTTGCGTGAATTTGATGCGACAGAAATCGTGGTAACTGTATTTGGGCGGTAGAGATCCTTGTTCTTGTTCACCTTCAAGCTGTGTTTCCGAGTCTGGTTTGGGCCGTTCGCTCGTTCTAGCGGTAAAATTGTTCGTGATCGAGTAAGTCACAACATTTTTCTTGTCTATTCCGCTTACAAAGTGATCCTTTACCCAACCATCCTCTTCCCTGGTCGTTTCATCCTCAGGAGGGAGGTCTTCCTGTTCCACGTCAGGAATATATTCATACACCACTTGCGGCTTGATTGCATGTCTTATTTTATCAACGGTTGTGCCTTTCAGGTTGAATATCCTGGAGATTTCCGTGGACAGGTCTGCCTTCAAGTCGTATATTTCCCGTGATTCCAACTGATCCTCTTCCCTGGTCGTCTCATTCCCATATTCTTCAACCTGCCACAGCGTCTCGCGCACGCCAACGGAAGGTTCAAAATCAAGATACTTGCCAAAGGCCACGGGGTAGTAGACCCTCGGATGTAGATCTACAGAGTACCCGCGTGTTCCCACCTCCCGCCAGAAATGGTCATATGAAGATTGCAGGTCAAAATAGAAAGGGGTATCGAAGATTTCTTGTTTCGAGCCGGTAAAGTTGACTGATGGCAAATTCTGCTGCTGCTGTCTGGATTGCGATTCCTGGTTCTGTACGTGTTCCCAGTTCTGCTGGATCCATTCCTCCGAGTCATGTCTTCGTTTTCGCGTGATTACATGGTCATACCAGCGAAAATCGACGTTCAGGCTGTACTTGTCCCAACCTCTGTTAAGATTCAACTGGTTCAGCCGAACAGTATCGGTTTCATCATCGAGTTCTCTGCCAAATTCTTTAAGGAAATAACTATCAGAGTCTTCATAGCCTGAATAGCCCGTGTCAAACTCGCGGAGATAATCCTGATCGCTCACAAGGTCCACATCGAGTTTTGCCTTGAATCCGGCCGGAAGGTCCTGGTCGTTTTTCATCCTGAACCACCACCGCTTTCTATTTAAACGGAGCTCGTTGACCTTGTCTTCCGTAAATCCCTCATAGTCATCAGCCGTGCCATCATCAATCTGCCGGTCGTAAAGGAAATCATACATTGCGGTGCCTTTGCTCTCAGCATCCAGCACGTACCTGTATTCCACACCGTGTTTGAAACCACGATGTTCCATGTAATGCTCATTGAAGGTGGCATCGGAACTTTCACTGATGGCCCAGAAAAAGGGCTGGTTGTATCGAAAGCCTTTCTGGTCGGAATAGGAAATCTGAGGTACAAGCAGCCCGGTCTGACGCTTTATTTTTGCTGGAAAGACAAAAAACGGTGCATATAAGACAGGAACCGACTTTGCCCAAAAGGCCGCATGCTTGACCGTGCCGTAACCTTCTATAGTGACCCTCAAGTCCTTGCCGGTGATTTCCCAGGCCGGAGAATCTCCCTCGCAGGTGGTAAAGCGGCTGTCAACAACATGATATGAATCTTTTCCTGTCTTTTCAATCTTGGCCCCCCTTATGTAAAAATGGCTCTCCTTGATAAAGAGTGTTCCGTCGTAAAGAGTGCCGATACCTGCATCCAGGTTTATTTCAAGTCGGGTGCCGGTAAGCCAATCCTCGCCCGACCTGAAGTGCACATTGCCCCAGGCCTCAGCCTCCATGGTTTCTGCATTGAGATCGACAGCATCCGCCGACAAAGACTGATCAGCCCTGGTAATCGTCACGTGACCCCTGGCCCTGTAAGTCTTGGTAGCATCATCGTAACTCAAAGAGTCTGCCTTGATGTGGTATGGAAGATCGGACCCTCCGCGAACTGACAGGACCCCTGCAAATGTCGATGATGACCAAAGCACAACCACAAAAAGAATGCTCCAAAAATAGGCCCTGGAAAACATGGGCTTTTCCTATAACACAAAACCCCATGGAGTCGCATACAAAATAAGGGAGAGCACGGCAACGTCAAAGTAGATTCTAGTTTGGTCAAATTAGACGGATTTGCAAGACTTTCAAATTCGAAAACCGAATACCCGCCTGCCAACGCCTGAGACAGCATTCAGCTTATGTGCCGGCATCTCTGGCAATGGCGGGCAGGTCGAAATTCGAAACAATTTCAAAATCCGAATATCAAATGACAAAAACACTTCCGGCATTGATGCAATATCTACTTGAAACTTTGAAAGATATCCTTTGTTTTGAATTTAGGATTTGGGACATTAGTATTTGTTTCGGATTTCGTGCTTCGAGTTTCGGATTTACCAAGAATTGATTAGGCAAATAAATCTGCTACTTCAAGGGGTTATCTCTTTAAGTGGCGTGGCCCTGAAGGAGGGCTATGGCTAATATCAATGATCCGGGAAAAGGATAGCGGGGACAAAAAAAAGCCCGGTGCCAGGACCGGGCTCAGAGGATGACAGGAATGGACTAGTAACTGGAGTACCTGGAGCGTTTCAAGCGGGCTATTCTCTGCCTCCTTTCACTCTCACGACGTTTACGGCGACGACACTCACTCGGTTTTTCGTAACTCTTCTTGAGCTTAAGTCGTCGGAACAGGCCATCATTCTGGATCTTTTTCTTAAGCACTTTCATGGCCCTCTCAAGGTCACGGTTAACGACCTTGACCTCCAAGCTGCTAAACTCTCTCAAGCTTATCTCCCCTTTCTTTCCATCGCAGGCTTTGTCGAAAAGGCTCCAAAACCCAGATGTTAGTGTGTCTTGTCTGTAATAAATTCTTAATATACAGTAAAATTTTTCCCAAAACAACAAAAAACTGAACCGAAATCCCATAATAGGTCAGAGGAAAAGACCGGAGCCATTCAAAATCTTTTTTACGATATCAAGACGCTAATTCCTGAAAAACCGATCGGCCCTGTTTTGAAGAAAGCCTTTTCATAAGAGGTCAAGGCGGATAGGCACCTCCAGAACCTCATGGCCCTTCTGGTTTGTATAGATCTTCAAACGGTCCTGGTTTGCGCCCTTCTTGAGCTTTTCCAAGACGGGCTCAACCAGGATCTGAACCATCCGCCCTGGCCGAGTCTCCCTGGTGGAAACCCTGAAGATCGATTTTTCCAGTTCTACCTTTTCAATCTTCAAGTCATTGCCCTTATTCAAGAAGACCGTGACCGAACGGGTCATGGCTCTGGGATTTTTCTTCAATTGCCCCAGCCGCTCCTGGAACATATTGCCAAAGCTCAATAATTTGGGCCTCACCTCCAGGCGTCCCCTAATGTCGCCTGTAATCTGAACGACGATCTCGGGCTTCTCCGGATAGTTGGTGGTCAGCTTCAGCTCCCCCCTGTATCTTGCCTCCCCCTTGACCTTGTTCTTGACCTTGAGGTGATAGGTGCGTCCCTTTTCAGTCTCCTGCAGTTTCACCTCCACCTTGTCCGGGATGGAAACTGAGGCGAGTTTGACCATCAGGGGCTCTTTCTTTTCTCCCCGCAGGCGAACGACCTTTTCGACCTCCTCGTCCTCGGTGCCCCTGAGGCGGACATAGCGAGGGTTGACATCTATCGGCACCCAAACTTTTCCTTTCAGGCTAATGGTCACCTGAGGGTGCTTTGGATCATTGCTAAACACACGGGCCCTCTTGTGTATCTTGCCCTGGAATCCTTTGGTCCGCACTTTTAGGGTAATCTTTCCCTCGCCTCCAGGCGGGATGGTCCGGTCAAACCGGGCCACGCTGCAACCTCAACCGGGCTTAACGTTCTTGATCTCCAACGGTGCATTTCCGCGGTTAAAGACCCGAAAATCGTGTTTTACGACTTCTCCCTGGGTTACTTGATGAAAGTCATAGGTCGGCCTCTCTACCTCAATGACAGGTATAGCCTCTTTTTCCCCTGCGGCCTGGGTCAATGCAACCCACAGCATCAGGACCAGACACTGGCAGAGTATCCCTTTGAGGCACTTCATAATCTCTCCTCCTTTGTTGAACAGATTTGTTGAACAGACCGGCTACACAAAAATTGTCTATCTTCCTTACCGGGCGCGAAAGCTTGCGAAGCGCCCCCCTGAAGGGCGGGAGAGGCTTCACACAATCACGGTTATGCTAACACATTCAGCAGAGAAGATTCAAGGGGGCTTTTGGGCAGATAACCATCCAAACGAACCTCTTCATCCAGGGCTCCAACCGACACAGGACCAGAGTTATTTTTTAAAATCGAGCAAGAACAAATTCACACTTGACATAATCCTTTACTTTTTGTATCTTTACAGTAAAGAAATGCGGAGGAACAACAGAATGAACGTCAGTAGGCTTTCCAGTAAGGGCCAAGTAACGATTCCAAGGAAAATTCGCGAAGCTATCGGCCTAAAACCCGGAGACCTTGTTACGTACGAACTCCAGGATCAGGTGATTAGACTCAAGCGAGTTGCGCCTTTTGATGCCGCTTTCCACGCAGCTCTGTCAGACACGCTTGAAGAGTGGACTAGCCCTGAGGACGAAGAGGCTTTCCGTGATTTGTAAACGATGGGATGTTATTGTCGTTCCCTTCCCGTTCACCGAGAATCTGGCGAGTAAACGACGGCCTGTGTGTGTGCTCAGCAGGAAAGAATTCAACAGAAGTGGGCATACTATTCTTGCTATGATAACAACAAAGACCCACGAACCATGGCCCGGTGATACTGAGATAGAGCAATACGAAGCTGCAGGTTTACGTTTCCCTTGCATCGTGCGCTTCAAAATTTTCACCCTTGATAACAGGCTGATTCTGAGGCAAATTGGTTGCCTCGCTGAGGATGACTCTAAGAAAGTAGAAGAATATGTCCGTCTTTTCTTGATATAGGCCGACACCCTTTTCAATTCATACGCTCACCAAACTCAAGCACCACAATTCCCGTACAATAGCCACAGACGCCCGCGGCCGATTGTTTCTTGCCAGTGCCCACAGACCAACACAGACTATCCGCTCGGCGACCCAACCCATTTCGCGCCTTTTTCAAAACACTCTCTCACACTCTTGAGATTGTCAGACGTGACATAATCTTGAATATGGCCATCATAGACACGACACCTGGCCAAATCCGCCAGATGCAGTATATCTCTCAGCATGTTTAGTAGCTCAACAAAATGCGTTGCCCAAGACAGACGCACATGTGCCCAGTTTCCCTTAAGAACCTTTCTCATAACTCTTTCAACGGTGGCGGACTTCATGGCAGATCTCAATTTTCCTAAAACGTCGGCACATATTCATAAGTGCCGACATTTTGTACCAAGTCCGATCCCTCGAAAGAATAGTTTTTTACGTATCACAGTGACCGACAGGCAGGCGGTGGCGGTACCAAGGTACTGAGATTGGTGGCAGCGGTGGTGGTTGTCACCATGAAGGTCATTCTGATCGTCATCGTGGCTGTCATGCAGAAAGGATGAATTCCTCTATCTTCGACTTTCTTGCCATCATGAACCGGCTCTAAAAGGATTACTTAGAAACTGTAAAAGTAAGGAGCATCCCAAACTTCGCCTCAACTGCTTATTTGCTCATAAGGAGCAGTTAGTTACTTACTCAAGTTTCGCACCCTCTGAATGGTGCAGATTCAGATACTACGTGGTCTAAGACGTCAGAATAGGACTGAAAATCTTCTTCAATTCTGAACAGCTCAAAGATCTTTGAAAAGCTGATTT
>JAUWXF010000017.1 GCA_030616475.1 Desulfobacterales bacterium | reverse complement strand
ATTTGGACAGAAAAAAATGGAAAGCTCTACCATCTTGCACCTCCTGTCGAGATTTGCGGATTCTTAACCCTATCCTAAAAGGACAAGTGGTGCAAGAAAAAATTAACAACGATTAGGTGACACTACCCAAAATTCAATGAAGGAGGAAAAAATGAAAAGAACCATTTTGAAAAAAGGTATTTTTCTAATAGGTGCTGTGCTTTTTGCGATCTCTTTTGCCAGCGCGCCGGTCTCGAGCCAGGACATAGAGGCAACAAAGACGATAAAGGGCTCCATTTTGGCTATCCAGGCTGATACAGGCATGGTTGAGCTGAAAGATGAGTCTGGCGAGACGATGAGTCTAAGAGCAGGTTCAGACATAAACCTGGAAGCTTTTAGCGAAGGGCAACACGTAACAATAGAATGTAGTGATGAAGGAATCATCAGAAATATGAACAAGGTAGATTAGGCCGTGATCATCCTTTCGGTATAATACGTTACCGCAGAGGACGCAGAGGACGCAGAGGACGCAGAGAGAACACAAATTCAAGAAATGCTTTGTTTTCACACTCAGCGATCCCTGCCCGCCATTGCCCCGGCTGCTGGGAGGCCTGATACACACTATCCCTGGCGACCTGCCCGCCCTTGCCACCCACCTGCCCGCCCTTGCCACCCACCTGCCCGCCATTGCCGGAGATGCTAGGATGTAGACTCCATGGCCTGCGTGGCGAAGGCAGGCGGGTGCCAGCATTGAAGCTGCCCGGTGTGTCTGGCGATGGCAGGCGGGTCAGCGTTCTCAGCGGTGAATAGAATGCCGTGAACGGTTACGGTCAATATTTCCATAATCCAATGCTACAGCTCACACCAACCTCCCTTTGCCGTACCTGGTCTTTTCCAATTTGCCCTATGAATTTTATTGCTCAAAAGTGGTATTTCTTTTAATGTATAACCTTGGATGCCCAATTTCGTCGATAGGGATTCTGCTGCAACGTGAATCAAGTATACGAAGTTAAAGGCAAATGCTCCAAATGCTCTTAGCTCGCATGATTTTTGCACATTGTAATTGACACGTCTTTGAACTTCTATCCGCCTGTCGCGGAAAATTCCTACTACTGACCCTCATCACGGGTGATTCACATGGAGAAGAACCTCAAAAAGAAAATCTTTACCCCGCCTGCCCCGCCTGCCCCGTAGCTCCGGCAGATGGTACTGGGGTAGGTGGGAACCATCGTACTGGGGTGCAGTGGCGCAGCCTACTTCACTGGGGCATCAGATCGTGCCTGCCCCGTAGGGCCTCCGGCTCGTAGAGCCTACGCCTCGGAGAGAGGAACGACCGTACCGGGGTAAATCCTGTCTAACGTAGCAATAGATGGCGCCTGACTTTCACCAGGGAGGTGGCCCATGAAGAACCCAACAATCTTAATCGCTGAAGTTGATGAGATGTTGTGCCAAGATCTGAAACGGCGGTTGCTTCCCCATGGATTTGAGGTGATCGAAGCACCAGACAAAACTGGCGTCCTCCGATTTTTTCAAAGCAGCAAACCGGATCTCGTCATCATAGGCTCTTCTGGAAACAGTAGCGGGGATGGACTAAAGGTGGCAGAGCAGATCCGCCAACAGGACAAAAAAGTCCCGATCATCCTGACTACCATGAATAGCTCTGAAGACCGGGTGATTGCCGCTCTCAGGGCAGGGGTCAACGATTATTTCAAAGTACCCTTCTCGTACGAAGAATTGGTGGCAAGTGTCAACCGAAACCTCTCGTACCATAGAAGATACTTTCCGGGAATTCACATAGACTACACTATGATCGGCGACAGCACGCCGATGCGAGAGATCAAGGCTTACCTCCCGAAGGTTGCCACGACGGACAGCACCGTCCTCATCACCGGGGAGACCGGTACAGGCAAGGAACTGGCGGCCGAACTCATCCACCGGAACAGCTCGAGGCACAAGAAGCCTTTTGTCTGTATCAACTGCGCCGCCCTCCCAGAGAGCCTGGTAGAAAGCGAGATGTTTGGCTACGAACGAGGGGCCTTCACAGGGGCATATACTGCCTATGCGGGCAAGCTGAAGCTCGCCCACGGGGGAACCGTTTTTTTCGATGAGATCGGCGATATGAGCCCTTATGCGCAGGCGAAGATTCTCCGGGTAATTGAGAGCAAGGAGTTCTACCGCGTAGGAGGTGAAAGGAGCATTCCTCTGGACGTCAGGGTCATCTCGGCTACAAATCAGGACCTGGAGCAATTAATGACAAAGGGAAGGTTCAGGAATGATCTCTATTACCGGCTCAACGTGGCCCGGCTCCACCTGCTGCCATTACGCGACCGCAAGGAGGACATCCCTTCCTTGATCGAGCACTACATTCGGGAATTGAATCGCCGGTTCGGGCGGGAGGTGGAAGGCTTTACCGATGATGCCTTGGAATACTTGTTCCTCTACGATTGGCCGGGCAATGTCCGGGAGCTGAAGAATTTGCTGGAGGCCGCTTTCATCAACCTTCCGTCCCGGAAAATCGCCTTCATGGACCTGACCAAAGAGTTTCAAAAACGACTCAAAGAAGCGGAAGGCCTTCCCAAAAAGGAGCGAGACCGACTGCTGTCTGCCCTCTTTGCCACCAATTGGAACAAGAGCAAGGCCGCCAGGAAACTCCACTGGTCCCGTATGACCCTCTACCGGAAGATGGCAAAGTACCATATTATTTGTAGCTGTTCACCGCAGAGGCACGGAGGACACAGAGGGTAAGATTTTTCCCGTATTTCAAAGGCCCTTTGTGAACAATTATGTAACATCGTCACCTCAAGTGTGACAGAATGGTGTGACAGGTCAAACCCTCATTCGCCCGCGGCTTCCCGTTCCGGTTAACCCACAGATTTTCCTGCCTTCATTGACGTTGCTTTCCGTCCTTTCGCGGTATCGCAATTTCTTTTTTCTCCCCTTTTGCCTTGTATTGTGTAACACCAAGCTGTGACAGTTGCCGCATAAAGACTCAAGGCGCGAATGATCGCACCTCATCAAAACCCTTGTCCCGTCTGCACTTCCGGATGAAAGCCTCTGATAAGTAATTCCTGGCACCTATCTTGCTCAATGTGTAACCACTCATGGGCCGGGACGTTTCTTAGCACAATTCAGCGCTTGCCCAGCAAGCGGGTCGACTATAACGACATGGGTCCTTTCCGCCGCAAGGCGGATTGCCCTTTCTGCCTTTCTGGACGAAAGGTAGAAACAAAAAGATCCATCAAATCGTGCCTGCCCCGTAGGGAGGCACGACCGTACTGGGGTAAATCCTGTCTAGACAAAGAAGAAAAAATGAACCACGAACGTGACGCCTCCCGGGACAGCGGAAAGCTTGAGGGGCGGTATGCCAACTACTTCAAGGTGGGCCATAACGCCTTCGAGTTCGTGCTCGATTTCGGCCAGTTCTACCCTGAAAGTGAAGAGGCGGAGCTTCGCACCAGGATAATCACCCCCCCGATTTATGCGAAGACACTGTTAAAGACCCTCCGGGAGTCGATCGAGCAGTATGAGCAGGTGTTTGGGTCCATCGAAGAAGAATGGAAGTCCTTCGAGAGTCTTTAGACATCAAGGTCGGGCTAGTTGGCCGAAACATTCAATGAGTTCGTTTATGGAGAGAGGCACTTCTTTGTCGTTTGCATCTGACTTAAACCGACAGAACTGACATCAATAAATGAAGAAGATGATATGTGCTAAAGAAAAGGAGGTGATAGCGTATGTCAGAAACGATTGGCTGGACATCGAATGTTCAAATTTCTGGGGGCCCGAAAATATCGGTTTCGCGGACTGTTACTATTGAAGCTTATGACTCGATTAAGGTGACTATCCTTGGAACGGGAGACGCATCAGGTCCGGATACTGACAAACAGGTGGAGGTACAGCCAAGCGGCTCAGGCCAGGTGAGTTTTCTTGCCATCATCTCTGATCGATATGACTCCAATCTCACCTATAAAGTGAATTCAGCCGCAAATCCAAGCATCGAACTCCATCAGCCGCTTATACTCGCTGGTCAAGGTGCTGTTGGCCTTCTGGACCCGGCTCCAAATAGTCTCTTTTTCTCCAGTAACATAGCCGAAAATGTCGAGATTCATATTCTTGTGGGCCGTGACGCCACTCCGTAGTTGCATGCTCTCTCGTGTAAGAACGCTAAATCTTTAAAAGGAGGAAATACTATGCCAGTTAACCCCACATATCCAGGCGTTTATATCGAGGAAGTCCCGAGCAGCGTGCGCACCATCGTGGGCGTGTCCACATCCGTTGCAGCATTCATTGATTTCTTTGCGCGCGGTCCCATGAATCAGGCGATCCAGGTTTTCAATATGGGCGACTTTCAGCGTGAGTTCGGCGGGCTTCACACCGACAGTGTGGCGAGCTACGCGATTCAACAGTTTTTCTTAAACGGCGGTAGTGAAGCCTGGGTGATCCGTACGGCCGAAGCCACCACCTTTGCTACCGCAAGCGTGGTTCTTCAGGGTATCGACAGCACCAGCGCCACCGTCAATGTGCTCCGGGCCACGGCAGGACGTCTCCTGAAAGGATCTTCTGTGGACGATCCCGGTGACTGGGGCAACAACCTCCGGATCGATGTGGACTACAACACATCGACACCCGCGACCTCCTTTAATCTCATGGTGAGCGAAGTGACGTCCCAGGACGGCCGACAGGTTATCGTTCAGACCGAAACCTACCGCAATCTAACCATGAACCCCGCTGATACGAACTTTGTCGAGGATGTGGTAAACGACGGATCGAAGCTGATCCAGGTTACAAAACTCACGCCGATAACCGATACGACTACCCGCCCCGCCCAGACCGGCACTGTCGGAACGGACGCCTCACCCGCAGGTTCCAACGCCGTGGCCAATTTAACGTCCGGCGACACGTTTACGATCACTTACCCCGCGGGGTCAGCACAAGCAACCGTGCAATTTACGCCTCCATTGACCACGCTTGCCCAGGTTCGCCGCGTGCTCGAGTCGGCCATCCGAGCAGCCGGAGCGGCGCCCCCGTTGACGTCCCCGGAACCGCTTCTGACGGGCGCCACGGTTGAACTGGTTGGAACACAATTCCGCGTCCTGGCCGGTCGGTCCGGGAGCGGCTACGACGCGCACACCGTTTTGACCATTGCAGACAATACCGGAACGCCGGCCACCGACGCGGGCCTGGTCGGCGCCGCAGCCAACGTCCAGCAATACTCGGTGGGAAGCGCGACGAGTATCGGGCTACAGGTGGGCGGCACAACCGGAGCCAACGGCAGTCCGCCAACCGCCACCGAACTTCGCGGCATCCACGATCCCGACAAGTCGGGCATGTATGCCCTGGAGGACGTGGATCTCTTCAATATCCTCTGCATCCCGAGGGCCGTGGAAATTGCCGATGTGAATCAGACGCAGGCGGTTTACAGCGAAGCCATCACCTATTGCGAGGAGCGCCGGGCGTTTTTGATCATCGATATTCCAGAGGCGACCAACAACCTGCAGGATGCCCGGGACTGGCTCGACGATAATGCACTTTTCCGGCACCGAAACGCAGCAGCCTATTTCCCGCGACCGCGGATTCCCGACCCACTCAATGACTACCGGCTGAAAAGCGTGGGCGCAAGCGGCACCATCGCCGGACTTTATGCCCGGACCGATGCTACACGCGGCGTGTGGAAGGCTCCGGCGGGCATCGAGGCCGCGCTTCGCAATGTACCGGATCTGGATTACAAACTCACCGACCCCGAAAACGGCCAACTGAATCCGTTTGGGTTGAACTGTCTTCGCAATTTTGATGTCTACGGCAACGTCTGCTGGGGCGCGCGAACGCTGATGGGAGCTGATCAACAAGCGTCTGAATGGAAATACGTCCCAGTTCGCCGGATCGCCCTGTTTATCGAGGAAAGTCTTTTCCGGGGAACCCAGTGGGTCGTATTCGAACCCAACGACGAACCGCTCTGGGCGCAGATCCGGCTGAACATCGGCGCGTTCATGCACACCCTGTTCAGGCAAGGGGCGTTTCAGGGATCGACACCGAGGGAGGCCTATCTGGTCAAGTGCGATTCCGAGACCACCACGCAGGACGACATCAACCGGGGCGTCGTCAATATACTGGTTGGATTTGCACCACTCAAACCGGCTGAGTTCGTCATCATCCGGATACAACAGCTTGCCGGTCAGGTAGAAGCGTAAGGAGGGAACAAATGGCTCAGTTCAGTGTAAATACACAGCGTTTTGACCCTTACAAAAACTTCAAATTTCGGGTCAAATGGGATGGGAAATACGTAGCCGGCGTGAGCAAAGTTGGTGCCCTCAAGCGGACAACGGATGTAACGGATCATCGGGAAGGGGGCGACCCGAGCACGATACGTCGCACACCGGGCCAGACCAAATATGAGGCCATCACGCTCGAACGGGGCGTGACCCACGATACCGAGTTCGAGAAATGGGCCAACAAGGTCTGGAATTTCGGATCAGGACTGGGGAGCGAAGTCTCGCTGAAGGATTTTCGCAAGGACATTATCATCGAGGTCTATAACGAAGCCGGCCAGCTCGCAATCGCCTATAAAGTATACCGCTGTTGGGCTTCGGAATTTCAGGCACTGCCTGAACTCGATGCGAGCGGCAATGCTGTAGCTATTCAGACCCTAAAGCTTGAGAACGAGGGCTGGGAACGAGATTATGAGGTCACGGAACCTACCGAACCCAGCTTTACCGAGCCTGAAGACTAGAGATGAGCATTGCAGTCGAACGGGTGAAGTTGCCCAATGGATATTGGGTCGACGGGGTGCATTTCCGTGAGGCGGAGCTGCGCATGCTGACGGGTGCTGATGAAGAGTTTATGGTCGAATCAGCCAATGCGATGCTGCCGGTAACCTGGACACATGCTTTGCTATCCCGCTGCATCACTCATCTGAACGGCGTTGAAGCTGTTACCCCACTAACGGTCGCATCGCTCACCGTCGGCGACCGGGAGGCCTTGCTGTTGCACCTCAGACGTCTAACTTTTGGGGAACGAATGCAGTGTACACTGACTTGCCCGCAGTCCGATTGCGGTGAGCTGATGGATCTTGAGTTGAAGGTGAGCGATCTGCTGCAACCGCCAAATCCCGATCCGGCACCTGTATATGAATTCACCGTGGAAAAAGATGGCAGCCGGTATCGCATTCTTTTTCATCTGCCTACGGGAATGGATCAAGAGGCGGCGGCCCGACAGGCCCATATCGATATTCAGACAGCAGCCGAGGTATTGCTGAGGCGCTGTGTCGCAGACGTAGTTGGCGAAGATGATAATCGCCTGGTATGGTCCTCTGAGCTGTTACTGGATTTACCGGCCCGCATGGCCGAACTGGACCCACAGGCTGAACTGGTATTAAACTTGACCTGTCCCGTGTGCGGAGAAGCCTTCTCATCGATATTTGACGCCTGCGCCTACGTGATGCAGGAAACAGGGGCTGACCTGAACGTTCTTTACCGGGAGGTTCACCTGCTGGCCCTGTACTACCATTGGAGCGAAACCGAGATCATGAGCATGAACACGTCCAAGAGACGTCGCTATCTGAACCTGTTACTGGACAGCGTTTCGTCCCAGGAATAATGTTTATGAGCAACTTTCTGATCAACCTCGCACAACGTGGCGCGGGCCTCGGTCCATGGACAGCGATCAATGCACGCCCGGCACATCCTGAGCCCGTTGCAGGGTTATCTATTCACGGCAGTCAAGACATTGGTTTGACCGCTGGTCTTGATGATCACTCCCTGCCACCATCCGATTCTGCAGCCTCATTATCGAGCCCTGTAACATCGGACAATGCTCATGATATATCGATGACCGCAACCGATACTCCGGGTATACCCCCGGCGCAGCATTTAAGCACTAGTGAGTCGGAAAATCTTTCAGCAAGACGAGATGCCGTAGGGGAGACAGGGATGCCGGTTTCAAACGGAGATGAAGCTGGGCCGGTCTCTCCATTTCCTGAAAAAAAATCACCGGCAAACGCTGTCAAAAACGTGCTGCCCGACCCTCGACCTGCAGCTGCCGGACACTCGCTGCAAACATCTGATATTGAACACCGTGTTCATTCAGTTGAAAAAGTTGAGGACCCAGCAGAAAAAACAGTCCGGTTTCAGCACGCGCCTCAGCGTTTAGAAAAAAGCGATAGGCATTCCTGGGGAGAGGATAATCGAACCTCTTTTTCACCTCAATTGCCCGAACAGGAATCAAAGAGACCATCCGTACGTCCCGCGCAATTGCGCCCGGCAACGCCTGTTGATATGCACTCAGAGGTTAAGAAGCTCGCCCGGGACAACATCCGGCCACCGGCAAACCGCCAGGGGGAGTTATCTGATCAGCATGTTGAACGGATTCACGATGATCTGGAGGCTTCATCCTTCCGAAATCCCGAAATGCAGTCATCTGCCTTGAATAAAAAAAACATGCCGCAACAAAAATCGCATGAAGAACAATTGTCGGCAGTGGATAAGAAATCTTATACGCATGTTAAAATATCCGCAGCTAAAAGCCAGCCGGTGACTGCAGCAATGACCGCATCGCCATTAAAAACCGGTGTCGGAGGAAGCGATTTCAAAAAACCGGCGGCCGAACCGCCGGTGCAGGTGCGAATCGGACAAGTCGAACTGCGCGCCGTTCAGGCGCAAAAGAAAGCTCCGCCCCAACCCGCCGCCGCGTCACGGTCGGTCGGGTTTGACGAATTTTATTCCGTGCGTAATTACATGTATTCGGAACCTTAGCGTCATGAGTAATGATCTGGCTATTGCCACAGTCACAGCAACGCTGAACGACCTGTTACGTCCGGCAGTGGAGGCCGAGGTGCAGGGTGCCGGCGTCTCCATGGTTCGGCCGGACGAACTGGAGACTCTCAGAACACCGGGCGTGAATATTTTTCTTTATCAGGTGTCACCGAATCCGGCTTACCGAAATGCCGACCTGCCCTTGCGAAGAAACTCAAACGGTGCACTTGTCGAACTCCCGCAGGTGGCTCTGGATCTTCATTATCTGCTGACTTTCTATGGTGATGAACCCACTCTCGAGCCGCAGCGCGTACTGGGCAGCGCAGTTCGCGTTCTACATGCCCGTCCGTTGCTCACCCGGGATATGATCCAAAATACCGTTGGCAGCGTGAGCTTTCCCTATCTGGCAGGCTCTGACCTGGCCGAACAGATAGAGCGGGTCAAGTTTACCCCCATATCCCTGAATCTGGAAGAACTCTCCAAGTTATGGTCGGTCTTTTTTCAGACTGCCTACCGCCTGTCCGTGGCCTATATCGGCAATCTCGTACTCATCGAAACGGATGACAGTCCTCAGCAGGGCTTGCCGGTTCGAACGCGAAACGTCTATGTTCGTCCGTTCCGCCAGCCGGTTATTGAAAAAATAAGCACGGATCCTGACCCCCATGCGCCGATCATCCATGCCTCCACATTAATCATCGAAGGGAAACGTCTGCGTGGCGATGTCACATTGTTGCGGCTTGGCGAAGCGCTGTACAGACCGGCCCGCGCAGACCTGAGCGATACCCACATCCAACTGGATCTCTCAACAGCAGTACCGACGACGGGGGTACTGCGTGCCGGATTGCAGGGCTTGCAGGTTATCCACCGCCTGCTTATGGGAACGCCCCCCGTCGAACATGATGGCGTAGAATCCAATGTATTTCCTGTTTTACTTCGCCCCATTATCCGTCAAACCGTCCCGGGAACTTACGATATCCAGCTTTCGCCGCCGCAAACCGATCCGAACGGCAATGTTTTTCGGATTATAACAATCACGCTCGATCCCGAAGTCGGGGCACGCCAGCGGGTTGTGCTACTCCTGAATGAATTCGGTAACAGCACCGATCCTTCGGCTTACAGCTTTCTTGCCGACATTCGCACAGCGGCAGCCAATACGGTAACCTTCACGATCCCGGACAACGCCGTTACTACGGGGGATTACATCGTCCGTGTGCAGGTAGACGGCGCACAGAGTATTCCTGTGCGTGATACGAACCCGCTCAGCCCGACGTATAACCAGTACAATGAACCGAGGCTTACTTTTCCATGATCAGCGAAGAGGTTAACATCTGGCAGGAAGCCAACAAGCGCTTTCTCATGGCGTCCATTGGATTCATCCGCGGTGTGCTTGAATATCATGTTAAGCCGGATAACGAAGATGTTGCAAAGAAAGATACGGATGTACGTGCGCTTACTGAAAAGTGTGAACGGGCCCGGGATTCTATGCCGAGTGCGGCAGCACTGGATGTGCTTGTAACAAACTTCGGGCTGTCGCCCTTTGAGCGGGATCTGCTCCTTATGTGTGCCGGTACTGAAGTTGACTCGAAGATAGCTGATTTATGCGCCATGTATCAAGCAGACACACAACGTCGGACGCCAACGTTCGGCCTGGCTCTTGCCGCTTTGCCCGAGGCACACTGGAGCGCCCTTACCCCGGATCGACCATTACGATACTGGCGTCTGATCGAAGTCGGCCCCGGCGACTTCCTGACAACAAGCCCTCTTCGGATAGACGAAAGGATACTTCATTACCTCGCCGGAGCCCCGCATCTTGATGAACGAGTTTGGGGGGTCGTGGACCAGGTATACGAGTCATCTGAACTTAGCCCCTCCCATCAAAACATATCGGACCGTATCTTAAAAATATGGTCGAAGGCAATCCCGGGCCGAAGGTCCCCTCTGATTCAACTCTGCGGTGTGGACAGTCAGACCATACGATCTGTATCCGCCAGGGCCTGCCGGGATACCGGTCTGGGTCTTTTCAAAATATTGTCGGCTGATATTCCGGCTAATACGGTTGAGCGAACTGCGTTGATCCGGCTTGTGGAGCGTGAATGCCTGTTAAGCGGTTGCGCTCTTCTTGTTGAGTGTGATGACGTTGCCGAACCTGACCGCGTTCATCATGTCCGTTCCTTTATCCACAATTTCAGAAATATGCTTTTTGTCAGCACCAGAGAATCCCTGGCTTTCAATGAAAGGAACAGCATCCGCTTTTACATTGAATCTCCATCTGCTTTTGAACAGCGTGTAGTCTGGGTTCACGCCCTGGGACCGCTGGCATCCCGCTTGAATGGTCAGATTGACAAGATAGTTTCACATTTCCGGATGAATAGTCTTGCGATACGTTCTGTCAGTAATCAGATCCTGGAAATTGTTGATAACGAGCTTGATAACAGCGAATCCCAAAATGACTCAATTGAGAAAAATCTGTGGGATATGTGCCGCACCCAAACCCGCCCCCGGTTCAATAATCTTGCCAGACACATTCAGGCGACGGCATATTGGGATGATTTGGTTTTGCCTCAACCCCAGAAAAAAACGTTGAGAGAATTGGTAACCAATGTGAGGCAGCAGGCCCGGGTGTACGAGGATTGGGGGTTTGCGGAGCGCAGTCCCAGGGGGCTAGGTATCACCGTCCTTTTTCACGGACCAAGCGGCACCGGCAAAACCATGGCGGCCGAGGTTCTGGCCAACGAACTCCGGCTGGATCTCTATCACATCGACTTGAGCACGGTCGTGAGCAAATACATCGGTGAGACCGAAAAAAATCTGCGCCAGGTATTCGATGCCGCCGAACAGGGTGGCCTGATTCTGCTGTTTGATGAAGCCGATGCTTTGTTTGGAAAAAGAAGTGAAGTCAAGGACAGTCACGACCGCTATGCCAACATCGAAGTGAGTTACTTGCTTCAACGTATGGAGGCCTATCGGGGGTTGGCCATTCTGACCACCAACAACAAAAGCGCGCTTGACCCGGCCTTCATGCGCCGTATCCGATTTGTTATTCAATTCCCCTTCCCTGATGCTAATCAACGGGCTGAAATCTGGAAGCGGATTTTCCCGCAACAAACGCCTGTGAAAGACCTGGATGAGCGCAAACTGGCCCGTTTGAATGTGGCCGGCGGCAACATTCGAAACATCGCCCTCAATGCTGCATTTCTGGCGGCAGATCAAAACTGGCCGGTCACAATGAGCGATATCCGTAACGCCGCCCAGACGGAATATACAAAAATTGAAAAACCACTCAGTGCGGCCGAAACAAGGGACTGGGTATGAAACAGAACCGCATCGATCTCAATATCGAAGAACTCATCTTGGACGGTTTTGAAACTGGGGATGGAGAGCGAATCAAGGCTTCGGTGGAGCGGGAGCTGACACGCCTGTTGGTTGAACAGCGAGTTTCGGAAAGGTTGACGGAAAATGTAAATATCGCCCGGCTAAAAGGCGGACAAATTGGAATCGAGACAAGCGCAAATCGAGGTCCCGCTAGCAAACAAATTGCCCGGGCAATTTATGGGGCAATTAAACGATGAGCACACAATTCCAGACCCAATCAAAGGCAAGCAACAAATCATTAGATTCGTCAACTGCAAATCCCGCTGTGAAGCACCACTTCTCAAGTCAACGGGGATTCTCTGCCGAAGCGCAGCGTTATCAGATTCAGACGAAGCTAAAAATTGGTCAACCCGGTGATAAATATGAGCAGGAGGCGGATCGGATCTCCGCAACAGTCATGAGAATGCCGCAAACCGCAGTTCAGTTAAAACCCGGGTGACCGTTTGCTCAAGGTCCCTCGTGCGGGGAAGAGGAGCTTGTTCAAGCGAAGCCTATCGGGTTGAGTATTGCTCCATTCATTCAACGTCAACCTATCGAAGAAGAGGAAGAAGAGCTTCAAATGAAGCCTTTATCGGGTAGAGTGAAACCTCTAATTCAGAGGCAGCCAATAGAAGAAGAAGAGGAGGAGGAAGCTATTCAGGCGAAAGAGGTCTCCGGCAGGACTCCGGAGATTGTGTCACATGTAGGTGCAAGGATTCAGTCTTTAAGAAGCGCGGGTCAACCTTTACCAGCATCAGAAAGGGCCTTTTTCGAGCCGCGCTTCAAACATGACTTTAGTCAGGTGCGAATTCATAAAGACAACCAGGCGGCAGAGACAGCACGAGAACTTAGCGCAAGGGCGTACACAGTCGGTCAACATGTTGTTTTCGGAGAAGGGGAGTATGCTCCCGATACGGCGGCTGGAAAGCGGTTGATCGCCCACGAATTGACCCACACGGTTCAACAATCCCAGCCAGGACGGCTCAGTACCGCCAGCGTCGTACAGCGCCTCGGCAACCCCGCCGACATACCCAATACCATGAATTGCCCTGATGCCACCACCGACGAACTCAGATCACGCGATTTGGAGGTCACCTTCTCTGTTGGAAACCCTGCGCTGACAGGTGCTGTGTCGGGAAGCATCGCAACGTTTGCCCGAACCTGGACCGCCGGCGGCGCAACCCAGGATATGATTGTGCACGGCTTCGCCAGTCAAGATGGCGCTCAGGGGCCAAACTGGCAACTTTCATGTGACAGGGCTCTGGCCGTAAAACAGCAATTGGTGAGCAACGGGGTGCCCGCCAACAGGATCATAGCCCTGGCTCACGGCGAGACTACGGCCTTCAGTACAAGTAACAGCCCCAACCGGCGGGCCGTAGTGACGCTGGTTCCCACGACGCCGGTTGCGGTCCCGTCGGTGCCTGGTACAACTGTGGGGGCGTGTGCTACCAATTTTATGGGAATCATATTTTCGCTCGCCAACCAAACAGGTAGCGGCCGCACTCCGGGAGCAAGACGACGTGCCGTCATGATGGGAGGGGGAAGCATAGGCATCAGGGTCGAGGCGCTTGGCCCAGTCAATTACGAACCGGAAGTGACCATAACCGTGCCGCTCCCCCTTCTTGTCTCCGCTTCGGACTTCGAAGTCGGCTTGATCGGTAATCTTCTTGGCAGCACACGCGAATCTACATATAGTAACGGCCACGTGGTGCGCATAACGGTGCCGTTCTTCCCGATCAAGGACGGCGTTTCGGCCACACACGCGCAGTTCGACAGTGTATACCTGAGGACTGGCGCGCCCATTCGCGGGAACTTCGTTATCAGCGGAGATACCGTGAGCTTGCGCATGGACGACGCACCGGGCTCTTTCGCTTTCGTGAACTTGCAGGACGATCCTGTTTGTGCACCAGGGGCGGGCGTTGCCACCATGACGAACATGGAAATCAACGATAGTTTCCGCACCTGGGTAGCCGTGAGGCATATTCCATCTGGCTGTGTGCTCGCGCTTCACCACATCGACTGGGAGTCGGATTGGCAACTCGCCGTGACCGTTTTGGGAGGAGGCGCTATTACGGCCGCTTTTACCACGAACGCGATAAACGTCACGCAGGCCAACGGCAACGGCAGCCCTGCATTCGTCTCCGGCGCTCGGGTACCCAACGATTTACACGTCCGTACCTGCTAGCGGGAGAAGAGGAACCGCGTTCCTTCAAGGAAGGCAGCGTTCAGTAGCGTCGCTCACTGTTGCCGGGCGGCGGACATCTTGAGCAAAGTGTGGCGAACCATGGCAGACAAAAGAAAAAACAAAGACGCGGACAGTCTTCGATTTCCTCCCGGACCGCCATCGAGCCATAGACCCGGCGACTACGACATCGCACACCTGCTGCGCTACAAAGGACCCAGCCACCGACAACAGGAACCATTCGAAGACGGGGTTTTCATGGTCGAACTTCGCGACACCGACGAGAATGAACGAAAGGTGGAGCGGTTGCTCTCCGCAAGAAGCATCCCTTTCTACCTGGAGCGCAGCCAACAGATTTACGCAGAACCCAAAGCCAGAATGACCCTCAACGTTCCGATGCATCGGTATGAAGAGACGGCAGCGATTATAACACGTGCTTCCCAAGAATCACAGATTGACGTCGTTGAGGGAACCGATGGCCTGGTATCTTATTGACCTCTCGACGCATTGCTGGGGGTGGGAAGGTTTGGCAATTACGCTGCAGCATTGCAGAGAGAATCGCCGTGGAAGCAGCTCCTGACGATATACAGGCTGATCTTGGTGGAATGGAGTTGCAACTGAACACCGTCAATCATTTCAATGGCAGTATGTGAAATATTTGATGTTCTCAGTAGTAAATGGCGCTCCATAGTTCATTAGCGTTCCACCCGGCCGCGCATGGCCGAGACCAAACCGTTAAGTAACTTCCTGAATCGGATATTTGTATAAAACGTAAATTGTGCCATCAATATCCTAAGGCTACCAAACGGTGTGCTTTATTTCGAAGTTACTTAGAAGAAGAGAATATCCAATGCCATCTGAATTCCCAAGAAGTCCAAAATTGCTGAAAGGCGCCCTGGTCGTTTATGAATCCCATACGCCTGGTTCTAGCGCTAAGGTGATCGCCTTTCAATACAACCCTGAGCAGGTGAGCCGGACCCTCACGCAAGGTCGGACGCCTAGTGCGAGCAGCACAACCGGTCGCGGCGAAGCTCAACAGGATGTCTTTCGGATCGAAGGCGCTCCGCGGGAGACGATCAATATCAGCGTGATATTGAATGCCACTGATCAACTTGAAGAACCTGAAAAAAATCAAAGTATCGTGGAAAACGGTCTGCACCCGGTGTTGGCAACGCTGGAACTGTTGCTTTATCCCACAAGCACCGAGGTGGTCCAAAGCGAAGAGCGGGCCGAGCAGGGCGAAGTACAACTGAATCCCGCGGATCTCCCCCTGACGCTCTTGGTATGGGGGAAGTTGCGGGTCGTACCGGTGTTGATCACGAATTTCTCGGTCACTGAAGAGGCGTTTGACCCCAAGCTCAATCCCATTGCGGTAAAGGTGGAACTGGGTTTGAGTGTGCTCAATGACACCGATTTGCCCTCAGAGAGTATAGGACAAAATATCTACCGCGCTTACCAGGAGCAAAAAGAGGGTCTCGCTCAAAAGTATCAGGCCGGCGAACATGAAGAGCAGATAACAGGGCTGCTGCCCAGCTGAACATGATTTAGAAAGGGATTTGATATGTTTTTCAAAGGCAGCCGTTACGCCAACGTCACTACGCTGGAAATCACGGACGGCACGGGACGGACCGTTCAATACAAGGCGACCCGGTTTATTCCCGAGACCCAAGCACGACTGACGCACAAGGTGCAGGGGGGCGAACGGCTGGATCATGTTGCCCATCGATACTTTCGTGATCCGGAACGGTTCTGGCGTATCTGTGATGTCAATCAGACCATGTGGCCGGACGATTTGATGCGCGAACCAGGGAAGAGAATCCTGATCCCTTCATCGGAAGAATGAGTGACGATTAGATACGATGCCACTGAATGTCTCTTACACGCTAACCATTGACGACGCGCCTGCGCCGACCGAAGTCATAGCGGCGATACGGGAGATCGAGGTCGAGGATCATGCCGATATGGCGGATATGCTGCGCCTTCGCCTGGCGGTGGCCGTGCGTGAGGATGGCAGTGGCTGGACAGTGCTGGACGAGTCGTTGGTGGACCGGCTGACCAAGTTAAGGGTGAATGTCGTCGTGGGGAGTCAGGTGTCACAACCGCTCATCGAAGCTTACGTGACCGAGACCCGCACTGAGTTCTCCAATCGGCCGGGTGAATCAACGCTTGAAGTGCTGGCAATGGACCCCACGGTGCTAATGAACCTGGAAGAGAAGATCCGCGCCTGGCCCGATATGGCCGATAGTGACATTGCCGGCGTGATATTCGGTGAATACGGCTTTGGGACCCAGGTGGAACAAACCCAGCCCACACGACAGGAGCTCGACCGTACCATCATGCAGCGTGGCACGGATATCCAGTTTCTGCGCGGATTGGCACGGCGCAATGGTTATGAATGTTATGTGGAACTTAATTCCGATAGTGGACAGGTAGAAGGCCATTTTCATCGACCCCGTGTCGATGAAACCCATCAGGGTGTGCTTTCCGTCAACCTGGGGACTGCCACGAATGTCAATCGATTTAACGGCCGTTATGACATGCTCTGTCCGGTAATGGCCCAGGCGAACAACGTGGAGATTAACGACCAGGCAGATCAGTCGGCAGACATCGGCGAGGGCAGCCTCGAGAATCTGGGCGATCAAGCGGCAACCAGCCAGACTCAACCACGGCGCGTGTTGTTGAGTAACACCGGTTTGTCTGAAACCGGGGAACTGGAAACCTATGCCCAGGCGGTCGTGGATCGCTCCGCGTTCGCCATACGTGCAGAGGGTGAATTGTCGACCGTGACCTACCGGAACATTTTACGCGCCAAACGTCCAGTGAACGTGCGTGGCGCCGGACGCCAGTTCAGCGGCACTTACTACGTGGAAAAGGTGCTGCACCGCATCCGCGGCGAGGGCTACACCCAGGAGTTCACTTTGCGCCGCAACGCACTGGGTATTACGGGACGCGAGAGTTTTGTTGAAGATCAGGCGCTGACCTCTTAGGCGGCAAGAAAAGAGATACATTCATGGCAATTGATCCAAACACGGCGGTCCAAACGAATCGACGGACCGCCCGGTATTACGGCAAATATCGCGGCATCGTCACCGACAATAACGACCCCAGCAATCTTGGACGCATCAGGGCGCAGGTGAGCGAGCTGCTTGGAACCGTCGAAACCGGCTGGGCGCTTCCCTGCGCACCTTATGCCGGGGACGGCGAGGGACAATTCACCGTACCGCCAGCCGGTGCGGGCGTATGGATCGAATTTGAATCCGGTGATCTGTCGCGGCCCATCTGGAGTGGCTGCTGGTGGGGTGAAAACCAGGTGCCACAGGATAACAGCGGCACAAGCGCCACCCCCCCCTTAAAGATCATCCGTAGCGAAACGGGTCTCATGGTCACGCTCGACGACGACAGCCAGACCATTACGGTGAGTGATTCCAACGGCCAGAACATGCTCGAGATCAAGGTGCAGCAGGGACTGATCACGGTAAAGGGTGGGACCAAGGCCGTGGTGGAGGCACCCCAGATTGAACTGGTGGAAAGCGCGACCCACCCGGTGGTTTTCGGCGACAATCTTCTTCAGTACCTGAATCAGTTGGTCACCTTGTTTAACACACACCTTCATCCGGGCGAAACCGTAGTGGGCATACCGGTCACACCGGCGCCTCCGCAGCCGATCTTTCCGCCGGCACAGCCTTCATTGGTCTCGACCCGGGTAAAATCAGGGTAATAACTACAGAGGTAATATTTATGGAATACAAAGCGGGAACATTAAGCGAATACACTGATAGTATGGCTGAGAAGATGAGAATGGTGTTTGAAGGCTTGTGGAAAGAACAATATGGATATGATTTACCTTCTGAAACCCGAGTTGATCGGCGAATGCTTTTTGTGGCTATCGCTCAAGGCGTTATTCAACATTTGAAAAATAATGCAACCGATGCCTTTGATCTTGATGTTACGGTTGACCAAACCACTCCATCTTTAATTGAAAGTGATGGAGATACAGACACAGCTGATTTACACGCTCATCATATAACTACTGTCAGACAAAAAAATATACCTGCGAATAAAGTGATATGCCAGGGACAAGGAAAGGATAAAGTGATCGTAAATATTCTCACCACAGGGGACCTTCTCTAATAATGAACAAAAATTACATGGACTATCCATTCCATCTTGACGGCCGTGGTCGCAGCGCCGAGACGGACGACAACGATCATGTGCGCGACCTTATTCGTCAGGTCCTTTTTACCAGCCCGGGCGAACGTGTTAACCGCCCGGATTTCGGTTGCGGCCTGAAACAGCTGATTTTTATGCCGAACAGCGACGCGCTCGCCGCCTCAACCCAGGCGATCGTTCACGGCGCACTTCAACGCTGGCTTGCAAGAGTCATCAAAGTCGAATCGGTTACGGTGGAAGCCATTGAAGTCCAGTTGAAGGTTACCGTTGTATATACCCGGCGAACCACAGGTGAACGGTTTGTAGAAGAATTCAGTCAATCTGCAACAGTTTAACAGGGCACATCTGATATGAAACGCATCAACACGTTCGAACCATCCTGCCGCGATCCGCAACGCCGGGCGGATATTCTGGCGCATTCGATCTTAAACGGGATCGACTTTGTTGAGTATGAGCACCGGCCTTTATCAACCCAGCCGCACGTGCTGGTCGTGACGTTTTTAAAAAATTTGCCGGACCCGCCTCATTCCGATCCGGACGGCGCTTATGGGTTGACCACCCAGCTGGAGCGCATCCACATCGACGGCGGAACTCGCATTGTCAACATCCGGGTGCTCGATGCCCAGCTTGTTTCCAGCCGACTGGAAATCGAGGTGGATCAGCCCGGCGACTTCTCGGAATACCAGCTTTCCCTGGGATGGACTCTGCAACCGGACGGCACCTGGATACAGGCGATTTCAGAGCTGGATCCGCGCTTTTCCTGCGCCGTTTTCAGTTTTAAAGCCGACTGTCCATCGGAGTTTGATTGCCGCCAGGAGCAAATCTGTCCACCGCGCGAGGGCGATATACCGCTGCTTGATTATCTGGCGAGGGATTACGCCAGTTTCCGCCAGTTGCTTCTTGATCTGATCGCTCAGCGAAACCCGGACTGGCTTGAACGAAATCCGGCCGATCTAGGTATCGCCCTTGTCGAGCTTCTGTCTTATACCGGGGACCATCTGAGCTACTACCAGGACGCCGTTTCAAACGAGGCCTTCCTCGATACCGTCAGACAACGCATGTCGGCCAAGCGGCATGCCCGGCTTATAGACTACGACATGCACGATGGCCGCAACGCCTGGACTTACGTTCACCTCAACGTATCGAGCACGGGGCTGGTTCCCATGGGGACAAAGATCCTGAGCCGTATCGGCGAACCGCTGATCAACGCAACCTCGCTACCCGGCATCGTCATTCATGAAATGAACCTGTCCGCGGACGCTTTCGACAGCGACCCGGCGCTGAAAAAAAGTCGCGTTTTCGAGACCACCTTTGCGCTTGACGTCTACCCGCAGAACAACACGATTCACCTTCACGCCTTTGGAAATCTTCGGTGCTGTCTGCCCGGCGGGGCTACATCCGCCTATGTGTACGCGCTCGAACCTGCAAACCCGGACCGGGTAATACGCCCGAGCTTGCAGGCAGGAGATTTTCTCATATTTGAAGAAGTATTGGGTCCGGAAACCGGAAGCACGGCCGATGCCGATCCCGAACACCGGCAGGCGGTTCAACTGATCGATGTTAGTGAAGACCAGGACACGGTTTACAGTGAAATGCTGTCAGGCGGGGAGCTTCAGGTTCGCGGCGCAGCCGATCCCGCCCTGCCCCTTCTAAAAATCAGCTGGCGCAATGAGGATGCGCTTGGCTTTCCTCTGTGCATTTCCGCCGAGACCCGGGCGGGCGAACTGCTTCGAGACGTATCCGTGATACGAGGCAATATTGTTCTTGCCGACCATGGACGAACCATCCCTCCTGAAAGACATAAGCTGTCAGAACCGGTACAGGCCGATCAACCATTCCGTCTCCGCCTAAACAAAGGTCCGGTTACCATGCAGTGTCAGCCCGATACCATGAGGTATAGCCTCCATCCGGTAGACGGCGCATCACCGATAACGGAGCGTACAAATCTGGTTTGTGAGGCGGCCGAAGCACAACCTGCCGTGGTCCTGATGGCGCGTTTTCCGACC
Organism: Desulfobacterales bacterium; assembly: GCA_030616475.1. Taxonomy (GTDB): domain Bacteria; phylum Desulfobacterota; class Desulfobacteria; order Desulfobacterales. The sequence continues at coordinate 21,016 of JAUWXF010000017.1, read as the reverse complement.
GGTGATCAACTGTGGACGCAGGTGCCTCATCTTCTGGACAGCCCGCCTTTTGCCAGACATTTCGTGGTCGATATCGACAATAACGGCGGTGGCGAGCTTCGTTTCGGCGACGGGCAATACGGACGAGAGCCTGCCGGTGCCACTGAGTTTATCGCCACTTATCGGATCGGCAGCGGCCGCAGCGGCAATGTGGGCGCCGGTGCCCTGGCCCACGCGGTGCAACCCACGGTTGCGCCGCTTTGGCCTGCCATCACAGCCATTCGAAATCCTCTGGCCGCAACAGACGACGCGGACATGGAGACCATCGAAGAGGTCCGGCAGAAAGCGTCGGCGGCCTTTCGCGCCGAACAGTTTCGGGCGGTGACCGAAAACGACTACCAAGCGGCGGCACTCAAAATGGACGATGTGGCTGGGGCGGTGGCCGCGTTTCGATGGAGTGGAAGCTGGTATATGGTTATTGTGGCGATCGATCCCCTGCAACCCGAAGATCTGATTACCGAGTCCGGGGGCCGCACACGGCTCGAATCGACATTCAGGGACCGGATCAAAGCCCACATCAATCGCTACCGCCTTGCGGGATACGACCTCGAGATCCGCTCGGGCGAATACGTGCCCATTGAAATCGATATGCTCGTGTGCGTTAAATCCGACCACTTCAGGGGCGACGTGCTGGAAGCCGTGTACCAGGCATTAAGCAACCGTGTAAACGCCGACGGCACGAAAGGGTTTTTTCATCCTGACTTTTTTACCTTCGCCCAGCCTGTTTATCTGAGCCGGTTCTATGCGGCCGTGGAGGCAGTTGAGGGCGTAGAGTCGGCGGTCGTCACGAGCTTTCGCGTTTACGGCCAGGAAGATAACGGTGAACTCGAAGCCGGCGTGATCCCCATCGGCCCATGGCAGATCGCGCGGCTGGATAACGATCCGAACTTTCAGGAAAACGGCGTTTTAAGACTGAGTGCAGGAGCGGGTAAATGAAACCGGATACCTGTCATTGCTGTAAACCGCCAACCGGCGGCACACCGGTTGCCATTGACAACCGGCCGGGGCTTTCGGCCGTGGCCTATCGGGTCGGCACCTTTGCCAACTTCCGTCAGGCCATGTTCCAGGCGATTTCGCGTTCGGCTGAGCTGCGTGATTTAAGCACACGGCAAAGCGATGACTATGCGATTACGATCCTCGAACTCTGGGCGGCCGTTGCCGATGTCCTCACATTTTACCAGGAACGGATTGCCAACGAGGCCTTCTTGCGAACGGCCCGATGGCGCGACTCGGTGCTCCGGATGGCAAGAATGATCGGCTACGAGCTTTCGCCCGGAAGCGCTGCCACGGCTTACTTGAGCTTCACGGTGGAAAAAGACAAGCAGGTGGATGTACCTGTTGGGCTTCGTGTGCAAAGCGTGCCGGAGCAGGACGAAAAGCCCCAGAAATACGAAACCCTCGAAAAATTGGCGGTTTACGATTGGCTGAACGAACAGTCGATCTTCCCTGCACCCTCCGGCATTAACCCCCTAGCCAAGGGATCGACAACCGCCTACTTGAGCGCTGGCGAGGAGGGACTGTTAATCAGCGAATCGCTTGTTGAAGGCGATCGAATTGTGCTTACGAATTTATCAAGCTCCCAATCTATTGAAGAAATCGAAGTCCGCGGCATCAAGACCGACCACGAGCATTTGCTTGTTCTTTTCACACAACCGATTCAGAACGAGACGTGGGATATGGAAACCAGGGCCTACAAGCTCGGCCGTTCATTTCGGTTATTCGGGTACAACGCCCCGCCACGTTATTTGGACGTGGAGCTATATTCCACGGGCGCCGTCAAGTTATGGAAGTTTTTTAATATCGACAATACAGCAATCGGTGGGTTGAATGGATATGAGCTTTCGGGTGGTGATGAACTTCACCTAGACAGTCGATACGAGGATATCACAGTGGGCAAACGGCTTCTTCTCGTGGACGGCACGAATCAGCAAAAGCTTTTGACCGTCACGGCCGTGGATCAGATAGAAGACCAGCTCGGTACACTAAGCGACACAGTGACGCGCGTCGAGGTTTCCCCGAGTTTTTCACAGATCAACGACCGCCGTCACGTGGTTCTACATGAACTGACCGGTCCTCCCATATCATTCTGGGGGTTCTCGTATCAGGATATTATCGACTCGGCCACGGTGTATATTCCCGGACATCGGATCGACGCGGAAACGATCGAGATCGCACGGCCGATCGAAAAAAACGCCTATAAAGACGGTTACGCCGTGACACTGACGGACATCGAGACTGGCAGGCAGGTGATTCTTAGAGACAAAAGCGACGAACCGATGGCCGCCACGATAAACCGGTTTCATATCACGGGTAACGAAATCTTCTTCGGCGTCACCACGGATGACGCAGAAACCGTGTATCTGCTTTCACTGGATCAGGATACGGCGAAAACCGTGGCAGCTTTGAGCTCGGCATCGTTGGAAACGGTTCCAACGCTGTCGAGCTCACCCCCGTCTTTGAGTGTAACCATTGGCAGCATCGGCCCCAGAACCATCACATTAGGCGGCACTCTGGACACATTAAGCAATGTGGCCGGTTCACTGCAGACCGCCTTGCGGGCCGCCGATACCGATCCGGTCTTTGCCGAAGCCATTGTCCTGGACATCGACAAACGGCTCATTGTTTTGCCGGGTGATTTTGAAGCGATCATCGAGTTTTCGAAAACCTCGGATGATGACACCACGATTGTGGAACTCGGACTCGAAGAGGATCATACCAAAACATTGAGCGGGCTTATGTCCGGCGCTCTTGATCCGATTCCGGCATACACCAAGGTGCCGCCACAGTTGTCGGTGAGCATCGGGCCCCTCGAATCGAAAATCATCGCTCTCGATCACACGGCCACAACCCTTGACGCTATTGCTATTGCGACTGATCTTGAATCAAAACTGAATACGGCGGATATTGCTCCGTTTTTCAAATATGCTCGCGTTCTGGTGATCGATAATCGTCTGCTCGTTTTCCCCGGCATGATCGGCGCAGCGCATCAGGATTATCTCAAAATCGAATTACGCATGGATGGCACGATGGCACTGGATCGCAGCTCGACGGTGCTCATGGGTAATGTGGCCTGGGCATCTCACGGTGAAACCGTCGCAAACGACGTGCTGGGAGACGCCGATCCGGCCATCCCCTTTCAGGAATTCACATTAAAGAAAAGCCCGGTCACCTTTGTTCCGTCGGCCGGTCGAGGCGGTGTCGACAATACGCTTCAATTATTCGTGAACGATGTGCTCTGGAAAGAGGTGGACAGTCTTTTCGGTAAAGGCTTCACGGAGACGGTTTACGCCTCACGCATCAATAACGAGGCCGAGATGTCTGTGCGCTTTGGCGACGGCGTGATTGGTGCGCGTCCACCCAAAGGCCGGGCCAATGTGGTGGCCAGATACAGGCAAGGAATTGGGCTCGAAGGCCGCGTCAAGGCCGGTCAGTTGAAGACACTTCTGGACAAACCCAAGGGCCTGAAGGCGGTGATCAACCCGGGCGGAGCAGACGGTGGGGCTGATCCTGAGACATTGGACAACGCCCGCCAAAACGCACCGGCAACGGTACGGACCTTTGACCGTGCCGTGTCGCTTCTTGATCTGGAGGACCTTGCCCGAAGCCGAAACGAAGTGGCCAAGGCTAGGGTCACCTGGGTGTGGAGCGGCGAATCGCGGGCCGCGCATCTGACCATTGCGGGGCAAAACGGGGCAACCTTTTCATCGACAGCGCGTGCGCGAATCCATGCGAGTCTCACGGCACAACGCGACCCGAACCGTCAATTGCTCGTGGCCAATTACGAGAGCATACCTATTCTTGTAACTGCTACACTGAATGTGGCCGCAACCTACGTGGCTGGCAAGGTGGCCGATGCTGCGCGGAGCGTATTGTTAAGCGCCCTTTCCTTCGAGTCGCTTGCGTTTGCACAGTCTATCCATTTGAGCGACGTGTACACTATTTTGCAAAACGTCTCCGGTGTGGTTTCCGTGGATATCGACCTGTTCATGTTCAAACAGAAAGCCGGTGTCACTGATGCCGACTTTGATGATTTTCTGGATGATCGCGGCATTAGGCGGCTTTCGGATGGCACGCCGAAAGCGGTGCAGGACCATCTGTGGATACTACCGGCCCGCCCGAATAAGGTATCGAACGATCCGGCCGTTTTTCCCGCAGAGCAGGCCTCGATCGAATCGCCGTCGCAAGACGTGACCATCATCACAAAGGGTGGCTTGCCGGAATAGGGATAAAAAATGAACACTATCAGCAAGATGAATCAGCTCTACGAACTCATGCCGGCGGTATACCGTGAGCGGGATGCGGCGGAGGGCTACCCTCTTCGGGCGCTTCTTCATATCATCCAGGATCAGGCCGAGATTCTGCACACCGACATCCGGCAGCTCTGGGACGATTTCTTTATCGAAACCTGTAAGCCGTGGGTGATTCCTTATATCGGCGATCTGGTCAGCAACAATCTACTATACGATGCAAGCCGCATCGTGCCAAGTAAAACCGCCGAAGAGTTGTTCCGTGATCTGACCGGTCCGGACTTTCTGCCCGACATGGGCATCCGCATCCGGGCCGATGTGGCTAAAACTATATACTACCGCCGCCGGAAAGGCACACTGCCCATGCTTGAAGAACTGGCCCGCGATGTCACGGGTTGGGCGGCGCATGCGGTGGAGTTTTTCCGGCTGCTTGAATGGACCCAGAATCTGAATCATCTGAGGTCCGAAGCCGAAGACTGCATCGACCTTCGAGGCCTGGAAAAAGTGGATCGCCTGGATGGAGCGTTCGACATCTGGAGTCATACAGTGGATGTCCGTGATCCGGCGCAGACCGAGGGGGGGCACAACATTCCGAACATCGGTTTTTTCCTGTGGCGGCTTCAAAGCTATCCTTTGATACGGGTTCAGGCCCGGCAAGCCGGCCAACCATGGCAGTATCATTTCAGTCCGCTTGGCAATCCCGCCCCGCTCTTTAACAGATGGCGCAGAGAAGGCGATGCGTCCGGGCTTGCCAACGAATATCACGTGCCCGCCCCGATACGTCTGTTATTCTTTTACGACGATCTGGAGCGTTACCGGCTTCAACAACCGCCGCGCCTGAACGTGACTGATCTTTACGGTCCGTTCAATCAAGAGGGCAGTTTTTACATCGAGCGAAATGAAAGCGGTGTTGATCCGGCCATTGATCCAAAGGCCATGCCCGATGTCTTTGATCCCCAGATCGTCTGTTGCCGCCTGAACCCGTGGCCGGCCAGCCAACCGGTCGGACAAGTGATTGCAGTGGACGTGGAACATGGTCGAATCGCCGTTGGCGATGGTTTTGGGGATGTCACCATGGATGTGTCTTACCATTACGGGTTCAGCGCTGATATGGGCGGCGGACCCTATGAGCGCGGAAAATGGATAATCGATTCGTCGCTGGCTGATTTGCAGCTTTTCGTTCAGCAGGACTCACCGCCGCCGGGCGGGCATTCGTCACTGGGGTCCGCTTTAACCGAATGGACGAACCAGGGGAAACCCAATACCATTATTACCATACTTGATAACCGCACATACGACGAGCCGCTCGATATCGAACCGGCCGACGACGCCTGGCTCGGCATTGAAGGCGCAAACGGTGTGCGGCCGCATATTAAACCAAACGGCGGTCGAATTCGAATCACAGGCACCCATACCGATGCCACGGTCACATTAAACGGTCTGCTCGTGGAAGGCGGCGTAGACGTGGAAGGTGATTTCGGCACGCTACGACTCATTCATACCACTCTGGTCCCCGGCCGTGAACTGAGAGAAGATGGGCAACCCGGCACGACTGACCCAAGTGTTCTCGTGACCGACACGTCGGGCGGTGCCAACATCAATACCAATTTCGAGCTGCAGGCCGCCTTTTCTATTATCGGCCCGGTACGTATACCGGAACACGCACAGAAGATTTATCTGCTCGACTGTATCGTAGATGGTATCGGCGCGCCGGCCATTGCCGCTACCGGTACGACGGATCAGCCCGTTACTTCCGGCACCATCGAGCGAACAACGATTTTTGGGCAAAGCTTTTTTCGAAGTATCGAACTGGCAACCGAAGTGATTTTCACGGAAACGTTATACACCGAAGAACGCCATAAAGGCTGCGTGCGTTTCAGTTTCGTGCCGCACGGCTCACGAACGCCGCGGCGTTACCGATGCCAACCTGATTTTGAGACGGAAAAGGTCATCCGTAAGGCCAAAGACCGGGCCAAGGCCGAAGGCATCCCGCTTGGGTCTTCAGACTTGGACGACATCCGTACCGAGATCCGGGCGTGGCTCGTGCCGAGTTTTAGGGCCGAGGATTACGGAATGCCCGGCTATGCGCAATTACGGATTACGAGCCCCGTTCAGATTCGAACAGGCGCTGAGGACGGTTCGGAAATGGGTGTCTTCGGCCATCTGAAACAACCGCAGCGCGAGACGAATCTTGGTATTCGTCTTAACGAATATCTCCCTTTTGGTCTGGTACCGGGAATCATTTTTGTTACGTAATTTTTTTCACATGGAATCGCACGCAAAAACCATCAAGATTTTATCCACGCACAGAAACAGGGAACATTTTGGTTCCGGCTGTGCCGGGTTAGGGAGGGAACGCCATGGGTGGCGATTATACTCGTTTTACATTTAAAGCCAACAAGAATTATTCGGGGGTTCTGAAACAGCAGGGCCGGGTTTCTCTGGATTCCGATTGGAACGAGCTGGCTGACATCGCCGATCGAAAGTGGCGCTCTGAAACGTTGGATATCATCGGCCGGTGCGCGGTACCGGTCACCACACCTGAGGCATTCAAGGTGATGCCGACAGGTTCGGGTACGTTCGATATCGGTATCGGCCGGGCGTACGTTGACGGCATTCAGACGGAAAACCACGGTTTGGACCCGCAGCTGTATAATCCCATATTGGGCGAAGAGTACAAAACAAACCCTGTGCCCTACAGCGATCAGCCATTTTTCCCGACGTCGCTTCCCCCATCGTTGACCGCCCCTGCACTGCCTCCGATCCTGGGTCGTACCGACCTGATCTATCTGGACGTATGGCAGCGGGAGGTCACGGTCATCGAAGACCCAGGTATCAAAGAAATCGCCCTGGGTGGACCGGACACGACGACCCGTGTACAGACCGCATGGCAGGTAAAGGCCATCACTGACGTGGGCGATGCCTCCTGCCCGGATACGATCGCGCGGTGGGATGACGAGGTGAGGCCGTCGGGCGGACGGCTCACAACCTCCACCTTTGTGCCTCCTCCCGATGATAATCCATGCATCATCTCGGCGGCAGGCGGTTATCGCGGCATCGAAAATCGGCTCTACCGTGTGGAGATCCACACGCCCGGGCCGATAGGGACAGCCAGGTTCAAATGGTCTCGAAACAACGCCTCAATCGTTTCGGAAGTGCAAGCTATTTTCGCTTCGGCCGATCAGATCACGGTGCGGCAGATCGGGCGCGATCAGATTCTGCGATTTAACGTGGGCGACTGGATCGAAATAACGGATGATCATCTGGAGTTTCAGAGTCAACCCGGTCATATGGGCCAGATTACGAATATCGACGAAGCCAACCGTATCATTACGATCAACAACACTATCCCCGGATCGCTGAATCTGGATCCCACCGACGCCACACGCCATACACGGGTAAGGCGATGGGACCAGAGTTCCGGCGTGGACGCAAACGGCCTCCTGAGTGTCACGGCCGGACCTGTCGATATTGAAGACGGCATTCAGGTGTATTTCAGTCTCGACCCGTCCATTGCCGCCGGCGAATTCAAGATCGGCGACTACTGGGTCTTTTATGCGCGCACGGCCGACGGCTCGGTGGAACCGCTTGTAAATGCACCGCCCCGGGGGATCAAGCATCATTACTGCCGGCTCGCCTTTGTCACATGGGGGGCGGATCTGGAGAGCACGTTTGTCCGTGACTGCCGCACACTCTGGCCACCGGCCCGGTGCTGTCCCATCGCCGTCCGGCCGGGCGAAGACATTCAGGCGGCCATTAACCGGGCACCCGAAGAAGGCGGCTGCGTCTGCCTTCTACCCGGCATACACCGGGTTTACCGGCCGTTGCTGGTTGACGGGCGAAAAAACCTGACCATTACCGGTCTTGGTGCTGCGACAAAAGTCGTATTTAGCCCGACCGCTGTCGAAGACCCTGCCTTGGCCGTGCTTTACGTGGTTGGCGCCAGCCGAAATATCGTAATAATGGGGCTCTTTGTGCACGCTGATGCCCTTGAGCATTTGATATTCATTGATGAAGCAAGCGAAGAAATCGCCATTGACGATTGCATTCTGGCAAACGGCTTAGGCGGTACAGAAGATGGTTCCGAGTGCATCCTGCTTGGCCAATGCTGCAAGGTCGCTACGGCCAATTCTAAACTGGCAGGCTCACGAGGCATCGTTCAAGCTGGTGCAGAGGCACTTGAACGCGCACGCACGGCCTTATCCAGCCTGCGACCCTTGCCCGAACAAGAGGAACAAGTAGAAGAGGGCGGCAACGAGGGCAACGAAGCCGAAGAAGACACTGATAACGATGACGAACAAGCCGAGCCCATAGAGGTCTCGACCCTGCAAGGTCTGCATGTTAATAGCAACGAGATATTATTTGCTAATATCGGTGTTGAGCTACAAGATGTATTGTCAGGTGATATCTCTAAAAACAGTTTTGATGCGATCACAGAAAATAAACTGGCTGTTTTTGCGAGATCTGTCGCGCAAACCGATGAGGCTGGTGCGGCTGCAGGAGATATTGCGCCCCAAGATTTCTATACTGCATTGGAAGAGAGCCTGGCGGCGCTTTCTTTTTGTCCGAAGCCGACGGAAACAGAGGGTGAGGAGTCAGAGGCGGGTGAAGATGAAAAAGTAGCCGAAATCCCGGAACGCACCATCGGCACCTTTGCTTGCGTGATGGAAGATTTCGACATCAAGGACAATGAAATAACCGCTGAGTCCGGAATAGTGCTGCAGCACAGTCGTTTGACTTGCACTGTGCACAACAACATCAACGTCAGCCGTATAGGAATTTCTATTGACTACGGCTTTGAAGCGGGAATTCTGGATAACAGAATTCGCATCGCGGTACCGGACGATCTATCTGAGAAAAAGGAAGAGACAAATATATGGGATGCATTGCGACAACGTTTTCGTGCAGGCCGCCTTGGCATAGGTATGAGGTTTGTGCGCGGAATCAAGATCAAAGGCAATAATATTGATGCACATTCAGCTATCGCTTCATGGCGCAGGAATTGGAAATTATGCAAAGGAATCCGAGCTGAATCTCTATTGCGTGTATTGCGCATAGAACGCCCGTGGCGGGCGGTCGTGGAATTGGCCTGGTTCTTTTATCAAATATTTCGCTTGCCATCGGTATCACCGGCAACCACTGCAAATGAAACTCCAGCCGATGCCGATGTTGCTAAGAGCCGAAAAGAGCAGTTTGAACAACGCATATTCGAATGGTTTACCGGGCTTCTGGCCAGCAGATATATCCCGTATTTTATTGGGAAGGCGAACATTGCCGAAAATCGAATGGAGGTGTCACGCTTTGGTATATTCTTTTACAAGATTGTCTCTGTCAGTGGACTGCGCATTTTGCGCAACCGGGTGAGCGGATTTCGCAAGACGGGTATCTTAGTCCATCCTTGGTTTTCGGTGGGACTGGTAGATCAACTTGCCAGGGCCCTCCGTTGCTTGCTGACATGGTTTGTTGCATTCATAACCATGTTGAGGGATGGCTTGCGCGATCTGCTTGAAGGTACGACGCCGTCCGAGCGGCCTGCAGCGGGAATAGCCGGCGGCATACTTGGCTTTATGGCTCAGGGGATATCATGGATACTTATCTTATGTTCACGGTACTGTGCAGGCTCTGCCGCACCTGAAGATGAAGGTGAAGAAGATGAAGAGGAACAACCTCCTTCACTTGCCGAAATACTGAAGGACGCGTTGGACGACTTTCTTGATCACGTCAATTTCGCATGGCTGGATGATCTCGTCAATCAGTCCTATGACATCGACAAGAACGTGGTGGCGGGTGCCGGTGACGGGATTTGGACAGGACTGGACACCAGTCGTATCACCAACAACAAGGTAACCATCTGGCCGGCAAGTACTGTGCCTTATGAAACGGTTATTTTCGGGATGTTGTTGAAGAACAATTTTGAAAATGTCGACTCGCCCTACTATACGGATACCGTCGATATGCTCGCAACCAGCATGATAGAACTTGAGCGAGACATGTTGTTCTTTGCTGGCCTCGTAGAATCTCTGGATGGGTGGTTGAATGAACACATTAATGATGAGGCATTTCAGGTACAGCTCCGTGGCTTTTTGAGCCAATTGGCCGCACATATAGATCCGGAGTCAGAATTGGCGGATCCAATAACAGAGATGCAAGACGGCCTCAATGAGGAAAATCTGGATCTTGATAAAGTCAGTCGTGCATGGTCCGCCGCATTTGTTGTAATGATACGAGATATTATGGGCTATGGAATTGCCATGATGGGTGCCAACATGGTGTGTCGAGGCAATCGAGTCGTCTCCCAAACCGGTTGCATTATCCCATTTGTTACCCAAAAGCGTGCCATGACTAATAGAGCCATTCTTCAGCCTGGCATTAGCGTGTTGCCTGGCGGCCGGCAGTTAATATTCAAAGCACCTGCAATTGCGGGAATCTGGCAGTTCAGTAATTTTACCAGTTTATTAATCGATGTGCTGGCCTTGGCAACTGTCGGAAAGGAAGACAAACGGAGGCTCTACTGCTATGTCGTGGCTTTGATCGCCCTTTTTGCACTGCTGTTGACCCGCGAAAGAACCCTCTGTGTTGCGGAAAACAGCGTTGAAGATGCATTGGTTCACGGTATACGCACGCTACCGGTGGCAGGCCTGGATGAGGTAGATATTTATGACAACTCCGTAAGGGATGCATCGCGTCATGGGATCTATCATGCAAGTGGAATTTTTGGCATGTTCGATGAGGATATTCATGTGAAGGTGCATAGGAACACGGTAAATAGAGCCGAAGGAGCCTCAGCTTTTGGAAATGTGCAGGGTGCAGACGGAGATTTTTCCTCATTGTTCTGGATAGACAACGAAGAGGGTACAACACTGATGTCGCAAAACCACGGAGACGACGAGGGGCTTGGCGGACAAGGCTCCAGGGCCGTATGGGTTGAGTCGGACGTAGTCGGCGTTATTGCAAACCACATATTGACGAGTGCTGCTTCTGCGTTTGAAATCGACGCGATTAAGGGCCTTTTTACGGACAACATGACAAATCAAACCAATAACATTTCGCCGGCTGCCATCGTGCAGGGGCCGGATGTGGATAACCTTTAGCCCGGAGGTATTGCAATGGCTAAAACAAAAAAAGAAGCTGCTTCCAGAATAAAGGGAGCCATCCCGCAAGCCGGGCAAGTGCTTGCCGGCATGCCGGTGCTTAATGCAGCAAGACAAAGACTAATAAAGCAGGCAGGCAAGCGTCTCGACAAGAAGGCTGTACAGTCAACGCTGCAGGACCTGGCATCGAGGAAGCGCAGTACGGAGCACGTCACACTGGCATTGGCGCGCGCAGCATCAGGCACGATAGACTCTGTTTTGCGTGACGGGCAGCAAGTTGCAGAGCGCGAGGTTCGCTTGAACAAACAGTACCGGGCCAGCTTGATTGAGAGACGGAGGGAAAAGAAACCAAGAAGGGCGCGGCGCGGCAAAAAGGATGAATATCTCATCAGGGGCGAGGTGCTGCATCCAAAAACAGGCAAACCTGTGGCTGGAATGGTGGTCGAAGCGATCGATAAGGACATTTTCAAACATGATTTCTTAGGCGTCGACACGACAGATTCCCAAGGGCGCTTTGAGATAGTTTTCAAAGAAAAGGACTTCAAGGAAAGGGGAGAAGGGCTTCCTGAGGTTCTCATACGGATAAGTGTTGATCGAAAAAAAGTGCTACACATAACAGAGGAGGTTGTGAAGCCAAAGCCAGGGGCGCCTGAAACTATAGCTATCACGCTGCCGGAGGCCAAGGCGGAGGCAGTAGAGAGAATTGTCCGAGCAAGAGAGCGAGTGGATATGAGACGGCTACAGAAGGTAAGTCAAACTCTTGCGTTGAATCGCTTTGAACATGTGGCACTGGAGGAAATGGGAAAGGTCTTCAAAGAAGGCTTGAATAAAGCTATCGGTTTCCTGGAAACTAGAATCGAGGATGCCGGCAAGAAAAAGACAAAGACAGCACCTAGGACAAAAGCAAAGAGAAAAACAAAAACCAAAAGAAAAATCGATTGACACGCTTCTTGCTTAAGATTGTCAGTATGGCGGATATCTATGTAAGGTATCAGTTCGACATTCCTGCGCTAAAATTAGAGATGAGCAGTGTTGATGAATTTGAGTAAGACATGTTTACAACAAGACAACTCCGGCATCAAGTGAAAAACCAGTCATCGAGTCACACGCCAAATCCGGGCTTTCGGACCCCATTTTCCAGACAAAAAAAATTGAGCGATCAAAAAGGCCTTTTGCCGGAACGCGCCCGATTATTATTGGGCCATCGGCCCTTTATTCAGCCCAAACTGACTATCAGCCCACCCAACGGCAAATATGAACAAGAGGCCGACCGTGTGGCAGAACAAGTCATGCACATGCCGGAATCAACTGTGCAACGTCAGCCCAAAATGGAAGGGGAAGAAGAAGTCCTCCAAACCAAGCTCCTGGCCAGCCGAACCAGGTCTTTGATTCAACGGCAGATGGAACCCGAAGAGGAAGAGGAACTCATTCAACCTAAACCAACTTACAATACGAAGTATACGTCTGAGAACCTTCACTCCCAAATCAGTGCGCTGGGCAACGGACAGCCATTATCCACATCCGTACGCGATTTGTTCGAACCACGCTTTGGTTATGACTTCAGTCGAGTACGTGTACATACCGGTGCGGCCGCCGCACAGATGGCCCAGACGCTGAATGCAAGGGCACTTACAATAGGTCGGAATATTGTTTTCAGAACTGGGCAATATGACCCTGGAAATACTGAGTGGAGGAAATTACTGGCTCACGAGCTAACACACGTTGTTCAGCAGACGCAAATGAGCTCAATTCAGAAAAAGGAAAGGCTGCTTCAAAGAATGGTTAAACCCGGATTTGTAAGTTGCAGAAACTATCCGCCTAGTCATCCGGTAATGCAAGCCATTGGAACAACCGATCCTGTGAAGGAAATTGAGGACGCTAATGCCCGAGCCATCGAATTGCTTGATACGGTGATCGATGAACTTGAAGGAACACGCAACGACATTCTTGAGGGCGCTACGATTGGCTGGCCGACTATTTCGGATGCCACGGCGCTGGCGCTGAGCAACCGATTTCGAATCGATCCTGATAGTCGGCGGGTATGGACAGGAAAGGGTACTGGTACTGTGGATGTACTAATAAAGCGGTTTCGAGCCGTGCGAAAAATACTCAATGGTGGGTGGATTTACTACAAATGTCTCGGTGACCTCACGGATTGTTGCGATCCAGGCACTTGGGCTTGCGCTTCCGAGGGCGTATACCAGATCGAGTTGTGCAGGCCATGGTGGGATAGCAGCTCTCTTGATGAACAAGCGGGAACTTTGTTGCATGAAAGTTGCCACATCTATTTCGGCTTCATCGATGACGTTGGGCATCTCGGAAACGCCAACTGCTATGAACAATTTGTGTATGATATCAATGATTTTACGATAGAAGATGGTTGCCCATAGCTCTGCCATGCTAAGTGCTATATGAGCAGAGATAAGAGGTTAGGTGCTCAAATTTGACTAAGCTGCGCGTCGGGCGATGCAGTTGCGGTACAGGTCAGGCGATATTTGTCTGACCTGATCTCAAAAAGAGATTTTCCCTATTAAGTATGATCAGGAGGCACACATGCGCATACCAATTTCGATAATACGAAACAAAATGCATTATATTTTCTCGCTTATGCTATGTGTGGGACTATACGGTTGTCCTCCGCCCAGCCCGACCCCACCTGGTCCCTCAGTTCCTGGATGGGGCTGGAAGCTGGCGACCACTCCAGACGACGTCATGAATTTTTTAAACGGCAGCGGCCCCTACGAGAATCCCGTGAGCGAAGCGAGAATCGGCGTAATCTGGAAAGAAAACCATACAGAGTTTTATGTCTTCTATCGCAAGCAGTCTCCTGATGGTTCGGGAGGGGGGTGGGCTTGGAAACTGGCCACCGAACCCGATGACGTCCACAACTTCTTAAATGGATTCGGTAGCTATTTGCAGCCTGTCAAGAACGCACATATTGCCGCCCTGTGGAAGGGCAGCCACCGGGAGTTCTACATTTTCTACCAGAGGCCTATCGCTGGTGAGACTCCAGTGGGCAGTTGGGGCTGGAAGCTTGCATCTGATCCGTCTGACGCAATGGATTTCCTGAATGGCCAGGGGGGCTATTCTCACCCCGTAACCACGGCCCGTATTGTTGCGTTGGACAGAGACAGTCGGGACGAGTTCTACATTTTCTATCAGAAAACCGTGGTCGCAGAGCGGATAAGCAACTGGACCTGGAAGTTGGCCACCACGACGGATGACGCTTACAACTATATCAATGGCCTCGGTGCTTACGGCCATCCTGTGAAAGGTTTCGACCTCGCCGCGCTTTGGAAAGGTTCCCACAGCCGATTTTATGTTTTTGCGAATAAAGGGACAAAGATATGGTTACAGAGTCCGCTCGAAAACGGGCGTTTCATACAAGGTGAGCAGGTTCAACTTCGGGCTCTGGTAACCAGCAGCAGCCCGGTAGATGGTAGCACATTACAGTGGTCTTCCAATCTTGATGGTCTTATTGGCCAGGGCCCTACCATTACCGCCAATAACCTGTCTGTCGGTGCGCACACAATAACAGCAGATGGCTATGGCACGAGCGCCCAAACGCCCGTGCGCGTGTTCGCCGATCTCGGCAGTTTCTATCAGGCTCGGCCGGCTGCGGCTGAAATCGCACGAATCAATGAAGACTTTTCCTTGAACTGGATTGACGGGACCGGTTCGGGCGAGCAGTGGGATGCGTACCCGGTAGTATTTGATCAGCAATCGACAGACCCGTCAAAGATGGTGGCCTATGCCAAACTAGACGTCCTGCGACATCAACATTTTTCGCAGCCCTTACCGTTTACTGCCCGCAAAACCATCTACGAGCACTTGAAGACATATGTGAATACACTCAATCTGCGGCTTGACTGCAACTTGAACACCGGCGGCAACGGTCAGATATCACTGAGTCGCAGTTTCAGCGTCTGGGATGGACGATCCTCCGGCACCACGGAAAATCCCGACGCATGCAAGAATCCGTTTCCGAACCCAACACTGTACCCTTATGTCAGTCCTCTTTATCTGCTATTGCACGAAGGACGACACAGCGAGCCGGGGGACTCCGGCCATACAAGCTGCAACGGAATGAGCAATATGGACCCAAGCCTCGAAAACGGTAGTGGCCACGCCCGGGCTGCCTTGTACACCATGTGGGTGTACAAATATGGTGCGTTTGACCCGCCGGCCGTGAAAAATGAAGCAAAGTCGATTGCGCAGGGCCTGCTTAACAGTCGGTTCTGCTCTCCACCAACACACTCGAACCCGAAAGTCCAGGATATCATCGACGAATTACTTCAGCCGTAGAGTTCTTCACGCCAGAATGCGTGCAGATGAGGGGTTGATATTCTAGGAATCTTGGACGGATGGTGAGTTGCTGGAGAATAATAGAGGAAGAAAACAATGATAGATATTTGGACAAAGAAGCACATGTTAAGGCCCGTGGCTCATTGCAGTGGTGGATGCATGCATTAACCGCAGGACACAGCGATGATAGAGGTAATTTATCTCTCCCTTGTCACAGCCTCAATCTCTTTTGCAGTTTCTGAAACGAAGCTATTCAAGCCCCTTCGTGAATGGATGAAAAAGAAGGTTTCTTTCTTGGGGGAGCTATTATCATGCGGTTATTGCTTTGGAATTTGGATCGCTTTTGTATTGGTTGTAATCTTTCGGGCGCGACTCTTTAAGTCGTGGCCGTTGCTGGATTATTTCCTAACGGCATTGGTGATTGCCTGGCTGAGTGCATTTCAATGGGGCATCATGTGTTGGCTTATGCAGAAAACGGGAAAGTGATGTCAGCTTAATCAAAAGGACAATGTCTTATGAAGGCCGCTGTTAAAAAATCATCCTCATTAGATTCTTCCTTGAAAAAGCGTATGGGCAACAAACATGCCCTAAAACATACCCCTAATAGCTCCTTAGCGTTACCCGTCAGTAATACCTATATCCAACGTAAACCCACCTGTGTATGCGGTGGCGGCTGCCCGCGGTATCAGACCCCTTTTCCCATTCAGGCCAAGCTCAAAATCGGCCAGCCTGGCAACATGCACGAACAGAAATCAGAGGCATTCTCTCCTATACGGATCATCCGTGGTAATTGGCACAGCGTCCCGACTATTCAGTTACAGCATAGTCAACGATGCTCGTTGGGGAGTAATGAGAGTAAGGTGGCCACTTGGATCACCAGACAAAAGGTCCCCCGGACTCACTACGGCGCCAGCTACAATCACAAGTTCGATGCTATACCGACAGGGTGCAGTCTTAAAGGGGTACAGATTTCAGAAACGGTATCCGCACAACGTGATGATTTTCAAACAGGCACAAAGGATATACCTGTGGGAGTCAATATATGGAAGTTGACCGCACGAAACGAGCTTCACAGGCCCGACGATATCTGGACGCCCGTAGGCCCAAAAGGAATAGGTGCCAACCCCCTTTTAAATTGGCCGGCAGTGCTTGATCAAAATCAAATATGGTATTACCGGTACTCGTCTAAAGATAGATGGAGAGGCTCCGGGCCAGGTTTCATCATAAAGGTAACGTTGCATGGCAATGTGAGAAAAAGAAACACGTTGAAAGTGACCACTACCGATCATGGAGTTTCAAGAACAGAGCCTTACAGGGGGCCTAAAATACGTCTGAGAAAAAGACGAAGGCGGTAGTAACTTGATTGTATAGAAAGAGCTAGGGGGTCAGCGATCAGCCAGTCCAGTCGCAGATTCAAGCAGAGGATTCTTGAGGACAACAAACTGAAGAAAATCACGGCGCAGATTACGACGAAAATGGGTTTTGTTGAAAGTTGAGATGACCCCTCCAATTTTTTTATTGAGAAAAATTTAAATCAACTTCATGCATGAGGAAGAGATGAAAGCTAAAGGGTTGCTCATATTGTTTTAGGTTTGTTCAATGTGCTTTAGAGGAGGTCGTTCATGTAGTTATAGATCTTAACAGGAGGGAGAATCGCTATGGCAAAAGCACACGGATTACTGCTTGGATTAAAAAGTGTAGATCCTGATGCCTATAATGGCTGGGATGGTACTGGTGGATGTTGGGGGTGTGAGCTTGATGTGGACAATATGGAAAGGATTCTAAAGCCCCTTGGTTACCAAATAAAAACACTGAAAACGTCTGAGGCGACGCGTGACAGGATTCTTTCTTCACTGTATCGCTCTGCTGATCTCATGGTGGCTGACGACATTTTTGTTTTCTATTATTCCGGACATGGCGGGCAACAACCTGATATCAGCGGAGACGAATTGGATGGAAAGGATGAGACACTTGTTGCCTACGATAGAGAAGTAATTGACGACAAAATCCATCAAGCCTTGACTAAATTCAGACGTGGCGTCCGGATCGTCATGATAAGTGACAGCTGTAATTCCGGCTCAAATTACAGAGGGGTAATGACCGTTGACGTTAGTGAAGATTTCATTTTTCGTCCCATAGCGAGAATGTCAAGAGATGAAATCGAGGTTAAGGCACAGCTGATACATCTGGGTGGATGCCGCGATGGTTTTACATCTGCGGGGTACCAGGGAGGCGGTGCTTTCACCATGGCGCTTTGCGAAGCGTGGCAAAATGGTGCATTCAATGGAACCTTTGAGGATCTGCACAAAAAGATTTGTGAATTGATACGATCGAGCCAGAAGCCGCAATATAGTGAGTACGGGCCTGTCTCTGATGACTTTCGGAGCCAGAGAGCCTTTGACGTGCCAAGTATTCCTTCGGCAGAAGGTCCGCTCGAAATTCCTGTTATTGAGATAACTCCCTTTGAGGCAAAGATCGCAGCCCCCGGCGAGAAACATGATTACAAATTCACTGCTGCCGAAGCAGGGCAATATTCCATTGAAACTGAAGGTCGGACAGATCTCGTTATGACGCTTTATGGTCCGGACAGTGAGACGAAACTCATAGCGCAGGATGACGATAGTGGAGCAGGTATGAATCCTAAAATAGTAACAGACCTTGCACCAGGTACATATTATGTCAGAGTCCAACACTACGACAGTGAAGGCGGTACCGGGGCTTACAAGATAAAGGTCGTCAAATAGATGTCCCACTTCCCCCCTGATACCAGTGGAGCACCGCATATTAAGGAATGGAAACGACCAAACCCGACTATGAAGGGGAAAAGGAAAAATGCAATACAAGGATTGGCTCATCGGGATTTTGTCTCGCCATGGATACATAAAAACGGAAGCCGGGGAAATTCTGCTCACCACTCACGCAAGAGGGGTGCCACAACCGCCTGAAACAGGGGCATTATCTGTGGCCGAGGAGGATCTGGGCAGAACGGTTCTGGTCCGGGGGGACCTTGTCAGCGGAGTTCTTTATTCGGCACAGGTAGTGGAAACTGTCCCCCGCTTAACCGGTGCTTTGAGGCAAAGACTAGCAGAAAAGGGGATTGTCTCTTTGGCGGAGATTCAAGAGCACCTGTCCGAGATGGAAGGTGAGCAGGAAATAGTGCAACCGAAAAAGCTATGTGCCCTGGTCATTGGGCATAAGAAAAGCTCTCCCGGTGCGGTCAACGAAAAGACGGGCCTTACCGAGTTCGATTTCAACGAGGACCTGGCCATCCGCATTGAAAAGGCGGTTGAGAAAACTCAAATCCAGCGAGTTTATCGTAGGACCTGGGACAAACTTCCCGCCGATATCAACGCCCTGAAGCCCCATTTTGTACTCAGCCCGCACTGCAACGCGTATAACGGCCAGGTCTCTGGAACCGAAGTGCTCTATTATCACAAGTCTGAAGTCGGCAAAACGATTGCCGAAATCCTTCAAAGAGGCCTGGTTGATTTTCTCGGTTTGCCCGACAGGGGGATCAAACCGAAAACGAGCGAAGATCGAGGCGGCTACTTGCTGCGTTACACCAACGCTCCTTGCGTCATTGCCGAGCCTTTTTTTATCGATAATGACGACGACCTTGCCAGGGCTCAAGAAAACATTGAGGGATTTGCTGAAACCTATGCAGGAGCAATAGATGAGATTTGTCAGTTCATTTAGAAAACTGGTATTTCAATTGACCTACATCTTTGGTTCCTTATGGTTCAGTATTGAGGGGGTGCCACGTGCCTGCACCAAACATTTATGGATGGTCAACGGACACCTTGCCTCTTTTTCGAAGATCCTGAAGTTACGTCTTTTTTGTTAGTTTTTGCGACTGTAGCCATAACATATGACTCCAGCTCCCATAGCAGGGCAAAAAACCGCATTTACCGCGAGCCAGATCGGAGATAAGAGACCGCGCGTTAGCAAAGATAACAGGTTTACATGACGGGTTCTTGCCTGCGGTCTATTTATTGGAGGGGAAATGATGACAATACAGAGTGATTCAATTTATAAAGCAGATAGTCGTAATTCGATTAACCATTCAGCCTCTTTTCTGTTTGAGGACAAAGGTGGCTTGGCTCGCTTCGGCGGAATGGCTGCAAGTGTCACAGCAGTGGCACAGGTAGCTGAGCAATTTATCGGGAACGGCTTATACGCTGCCTTGGTTTTCTCCTTCTTGGTCGCTATTTATTATTCAAGGAGAGCTTTCCAGCTGCGATTTCTTGACTGTCTGGTATGGGTGCCAATTTATACTTGTGTCGTCTTTGTTACAGCTCTCGGCTCAAACAATGTGGTAGGGTTGAGCAGGGAACAAGCATATATTCCATTGGACGAGTACCAGGCGCAAATAGAATACTACAAAGCCACCACTAGAGACTATGAAGAAGCGATTAAGAAAAAAGATCAGCTCCTTGAGAAGTATAAAATGTTAAGAGATATGGTGACAAGGTCCTTTGAAGCGGGCAACTTGAAAGATGGCAATAACGTGAGCCGTAGCCATCACATGAAGGAAAGGTCTGAGGCATTTAGCCTTTTTGACGTGTTTAGCCCTAAATCGGCATATGCCCAGGAAAACCATAGTCGTGTTGATACTACAAGGCCAGCACCTCCCATACCTGAAGCCATGAAGGCATTGCTTCGCGAGATAGAGAAAGCAGAGCAAGAACAGAAACAATTACCTGAGAAGCCTGAAGAGCGCGAGCCCGAGCCGGAAGTAAAGCAACAAACGCCAAAGGTTTGGCAGAAATGGTAAGACGGCATTACAACCTGGGTTTTAGTTTCCACTTCTCTCGCTGTTAGTGTATACACCCAGAATTAATCGAAGAATCAAGACATTCTCCTGAGATATCTGACGCTTTATGATAAAACGAATGTCAAAACTTCGGTTGAGTAAGAAACTCAGGATAGATTGAAAGGAAAAAATGATGCAGCCGCCGGTTATTGTTGTTCCGGGACTTACTGCTACCAACCTGGATGATTTCTATCCCATTCCTCCAGAATCGGTGTGGTCCGCAGTGTTGAACAAGAAATACGATCGATGGGCCCTTCACCCGGACAATCTCCTTTACGAGGCCAAAGAGCCTGCCAGAGTCCGGGCCGTCTCCATTTTTGAGCTGGTCTACGAAGATCTGGTGGAGGCTCTTCGCGAAGAACTACAAAGACCTGACGAGGTGACGCCGGTTTTTCCACGCAAGTTCAGATTGAAAACAGGAGACTTGATGATGGGTCCTTGGCGTTCAGGGTGTTAAACGATCGGGAAGAGTGGTCTGATAACCCAAAAAGTACGGCAACAGGAGACGGAACAGTCCCCTT
>JAUWXF010000109.1 GCA_030616475.1 Desulfobacterales bacterium | reverse complement strand
TGGGCCAGGGATTTCGTGCTTCGAGTTTGCGGCTGACGCCTTGAAAACAGTACGGATTTACCAAAAATTGATTACGCGAATAACTTCGTTACTTCAATGGGTTACCTCTTTAAATGACGTGGCCTTGGGGAGTTATAGAACCATGGACAACGGACAATCGCATGGGTTAATAATGAAAGCCATTTCGGCGACAGGGAATTGGGCTCGATAACCTTACAACCGCATAATTGCTTGCCCAATGGTTTCTTTGGTGATAAACATTGAAGTTAGGGGCTTCGCCCCAATTGGTCGAGTAGCCTGCCCGCCATTGCCATGTGTGCCGGCGTTGTAGCTGCCCGGCGAGCGTGGTGCTGGCACCTGCCCGCCATTGCCAATAAACAAGGTCGATGCAACACATGAGCTGCGAGGCGCTGGCAGGCGGGGGCGGGTGGCAGACGGGTGCCGACATACAGGCAGTATACTGTGACAGGCGTTGGCAGGCGGGTCAAGTCGTTGAGTAGTCGAGTCGCCCGCCCTGGTGCACACTTCATATATGCAAGCACATGGCCACTTAGCCAGGTCTGGGCCAGGATTAACCACTTGACCATTTTCCCACTCGACCACTCGACTAAAGTCGCAGGAATTTCAACAGGTTGTAGAAATTCCGAGACGTTATTATGACCACAAGATCTGTCACCAACACTGATCCTGTCGCCGAAGGAGCATTATGACAGAGGAAGCCCAATCTCCCTTTATCGAAAAGCCGGTCGAATGCCCTGCGTGCAAGGAATTGAGTCCTCAACGTTTCTTCCGCTCGAGTATGTTCGTGCCCAAAACAAAAGAGTCGGACGAACATGTGGTCAGTTACACGTGGCTGGCCAAGAACGTCAAGCGGATCCATCCGCCACACTATTTTCTGTACTATTGTCCTTATTGTTACTACACCGATATCGGCGACGAGTTTTCGAATCCGAACGCCGATACTTTATACCGGCGTGTGGTAAAATCGTTCAACGACGCCGGCCAGAAGGAGAGACAGATCATCGAACTGATGGGGCAGCATGTGCATTACGACGAGATCGATTTCTGCTCTGCGCTGAACTTGCACTTCCTGGCGATCTTCGTGCAAATGCTTCGTCCGAGCGACGCGCATGATTCTTATAAGATCGCCCGCCTGTTGCTGCGCATAGCCTGGCTGTATCGGGAAAACACGCCTGACGCCGGGGACAAACTCCAGATTCCAAGTGTCGAGGAGATTCTCAACGGGATGAAAACTCTGGATATGGCGATGCAAAAGGCCCGCAAAAACTGGGACAACCTCAGCAACGCGGTCGAGCACCGCGCCGGCGAACTTGAGCAGCAATTCCAGGGCGAGGGTGATGAGAACCCCTATAAGCAGTGCCGGGCCAGCCTCGGAAAACAGTTCGATCGTTTTTTCGCCGAACTGTATCGTTTGAAAAGCACCTGCAAACAGGACCTGAGCGGCACGCTTTTAGATGGGAATGCACAGGAGGCTGGACCTTTCTTCTCTTTCCCCTCTTACCAGGCGTTCTTCGAGAAACTCAAGTCGGTCTGGCCGTTTCCGCCGGCCGACGAGTTGGAAGCCATGCACGGCGCTATTGCGTATTTTCAGCATTCGGTTTCCACCGACACGCGTTTCGACGATCCCCAGAAGCGTTTTTTGACAATCTCGTTGATAACGGAGTTGATGGTTCGGTGCGGTGATATCGATGGCGCTCTTTCTATGGTTGGCAGCCTGTACAAGGTGGCCTCGGACAACCGCCAGCGCTACATGAGACAGATGCAGCAGAAGGATATCGACGAGCCGACGAAACGCCGCTTGAAAGTGAAGATGGAGCGCTCTCGCGCCTCGCTCGGACAGGCCGGAGAACTGCGCCGCAAATTGGTGGACAAGCTATTGGAGCGTGACCTGCCGAAGATCAAGCAAGTCTTGGCAGAGAACGAGGGCGCTGCCGCCGAAGAAATCGAAAAAGCCTTGAAGGAAATTGGTATCGGTGAGGCGGTAATCCTGCGCATGCAGGAAAAGGGCGGGCTGCTTGAAAACCTGGGAAAAAAGAAGAAGCGTAGGTTTTTCTAGTGAATGGTCTTCGCGCGGCGGCTCTGCTTGATCACTCACCAGCTTTTGTTGACCGGACTAAGCAATATTCTGTTATTTTCATTGTCGATGTGTATTTTGTAGTTATTCATGAAATCCATGCCCAGAATGCCATCGAATTTTCTTTTTTCACCCAGCGGTAGTTCTATTATTGCCACAGGGAGGTTGTTTTGGATCAGATCTCCGACCTGAATAGAATCCAGCGTTGCCAACTGCGCTTGGATGTCCATGGCCATTGTTTTCAGTCTGATGGAATCGCCCGGTTCTCCTTCCAACTGGAGCTTGCG
Organism: Desulfobacterales bacterium; assembly: GCA_030616475.1. Classification (GTDB taxonomy): domain Bacteria; phylum Desulfobacterota; class Desulfobacteria; order Desulfobacterales. The sequence continues at coordinate 8,655 of JAUWXF010000109.1, read as the reverse complement.
TGCCAGTTCTTTTGAAAGAACGGTGATTCCAGCGCCGGTATCAACCAGCACGCTGGCCTCAAGGAAGCCGTTTAGCACGACAGGCACCACAATATGTACGTCGACGGGCAAGAACCTAACAATGGTCATCACTTCCTCGCTTGTTTCTTGGTCTCTCTCCTCGCCGGTTGGCTCTTCCGTTTCCTTTTCGACCTCCTCGCTTGTTTCTTGGCCTCTCTCCTCACCGGTTGGCTCTTCCGTTTCCTTTTCGGCTTCCGAAGGTTTTTCTTTTTCCGCCTCTTCGGCAGGGGCTTGATCCTTTACTTTTTCCTCAGACAGTCTTTCTACGTCGGACGGGGAATAGTATACATAGATGTCGTAAGCTTGCCTGTCGGCTTCGGAAGCATATTTGAGGAATTTGGCGAATCCCTGGTCGGCCAACTCATAATTGGCCTGGCGGCAGTAAATCGCACCAAGACAATAGTAGGCGGGCGCAAATTCAGGGTCTAGTTCTATGGCCTTTTGATAGCATTGTATTTCACCTTCAGACTCATCATCCAGCGCTCTGCCTTTTTCAAACCATTCTCTGGCCGTGTATGCCTCGCCTTGCCGGTCATGACGGGACTCGGCCTTTTGCTGATCCAAGGGGGGGCTGCCCCTGGATTCGTCCCCACTGGGGCGCTTATCTTCACGTGTGTCAGGCCTGAAGGATTTCTCTTGTGACTGACTTCGAGGGCGGTGATCTGATTTTCTTCGGGAGTCCAGTTTGCTTCCGGGGAGGGTGACGTCCTTTATTTTAGCTTTTTTCTCCTTGTAACCGTATTTACCGACCGGCTCAGGAGTTTCCACATGATGGACGGAGTTGATATACTTTGCGATGGAGAGCGTTACAATGCCTATCAAGGCAACGAGTATCCATACTTTATACTGCCTTTTCCTTCTTTGCCGCAGATATCTTTCAATGCTAACGCCGCAAAGCGCACAATATATGTCATCTGGTTGCCTGAATCCGCACTTTGGGCATATCATCTTACCAAATCTTCTTTAAGAGTGGTCTTGAGACCTCGGGTGCCGTGATTACTTTGGACGCCCCTTTAGGCGTAACCTTTACGGATGGCATTCTTATTTGACACTATATTCTCTTAAGTGTCAACATTGAAAAGCAAGATGACAACGGGTGTAAATCAAGATTGTTGGTTATTGAGTTCAATGGCCAGGTGTCAGTGTTCAGGTTTCAGCTCTTTAAGTTTCTCAATCCTGACACCCTGGCCCAGACCTGGATTTATTAGCTTATAGCCCATAGTAAGCATGTCGCGCCAGGGCGGGCCTGAAACCCGAAACCTGACACCTTTTCCCCAAAACTAAATACGCAGCAGACGGACACGGATTTTCTCATTGCCAACAGCCGTGATTTACACTCGATGACAACTAAAGCTTTCCTCTGATCATGCCGACATAATGAATCCGATTTGAATGAGGAAACTCATTCACAAGATACACTCAACCGGGGTTCGGGTGAAGAACGTATTATTAAGGGTAGCTTTGCTGAAGGTGTTATGCCGTTGGGAGATATAGCTCTACAGTATTGCCGCCCCCCTCTTTTGCCTTGATTTCAATACGTCCATTGTGGGCCTCTATAATCTTTCGGGCCATGGGAAGCCCTAACCCTACGCCAAAAACCTTGGTGGAAAGATTAGAATCGACCAGGGCATCACGGATATCATCAGGTAGGGGTCGTCCGCTGTTCGAGATACCGATGGAGACTTGCCTTGTGGGCAACAGGCGTTGAACGGACACGGTCACCGTGCCATGGGCCCGACGCATCATGCGAATGGCGTTTCTCAAGAGCTGGCGCAAGACCTTGGTGATCCCGGCAGCATCCACAGGCACAAGGACTGGCTTTGGGGGAAAATCCCAGATGACATTGATCTTATCACGATCAAAAATTTCCTTAAATTCATCCAACACCTCATCCAGGATCGAAAGGACGTCTTTATCGGCAACCACAGGTTCGTAATCCTGGCAATATTCCATAATCTCCTTCAAAACGCGCTCCAAGCGTGAGGATTCCTTGGCAATGATCTGTGAATATTGCCTTATGTCTGAAATCTGAATCAGGTGCATCCTACCCTTGTCATCTTGCTCCCCCACAGAGGCAAGTCTTTTGGCAAAGCCCCCTATGGCCAGGAGAGGATTACGTATCTCGTGGGCCAATGCATCCAAGGCATTTTGGAGGGTGCTTCTTTGGGTCTGCTCCATCTTCTCAGACGCCTTGTTTACGGACTGATTACGCTGTTCCACCTGGTCCAAAACCCCCTGAAGAGAGGTCTTCATGGAGGTGTTAATCCTGGCAAGGGCCTGGTTTGCCTTTTCCATGACCCGTAAAAGGTCCTGCTTCGAATCAATCTCAAGCTGGAGATACTCGGCCATCTCTTCGATACTATCAAAGGTCTCCGCGAGAATACTGTTGACCGATTCACTATCCAGTCTCAGAAGCCTTTTTGCGGTTTCTTGAAGTTGATACAGCTCCGTCCTCTGGCCAAAAAAGACCTCGGTTGCCTCACTTGCCAGTTCTAGTATGTTACATAACAGTGGCTTTTCCGGTTGAAGGGCTTTGGGTCCAAAATACTTCTGGCTTTCCACCAGGTGCCCGGGGAACCGCCATCTTTGCAGAACAAGGCGCCCTGCTTTCCTGTGGTTGATCCCCAGGTTCTCCTCCTCCCATACAATGGCCTTTTCAAGGGGGATGTTCCCGCCTGGAAAGACTTCCCTCATCTCGTCAGGACACGCATTGAAGAGCATGAGCATCCCAATTTCCAAGATCAAGCCCCCGACAAAGGCATCTTCCGGATTCACATCAGTTGACTTTGCGGATTTGGCAAAGTTTTTTGCAATCAGGGCCCGATAGAGAGAAGTCTTCCAGAAATGATCGTAGTGCATGCCCCCAACCTTTCCAAGGGGAAAGGTGTCACGCAAGGAAAGACTCAAGGCCATCACACGCACCTCGTTGAATCCAACCTGGACAACCCCCCGGGGGACAGATGTAATCCGTTCCCGCCGGCCAAAGAATGCACTGTTGACCAACCTGAGGAGCCGCGTGGTCAGGGCGGGGTCTTTTTCAATGATGTTCGCCAGATCCGATGCAGAGCTCCGATCATCTGCTGCCAACTCTACCAATTGGATCGTCAGGGGAGATAATGAAGGAAGGCCATCACCATCAGCGATCTTTTTCAGAAGTCTGGCTTTTTCCGTCTCGTTCATGGTGCGAAATCCATTATAGTTTCTTCAAATTTAGGATGCTCTACCCAACCCGGATAAACCGGAAATCCGAAGCACGAAATTCGAAACTCTAAACAAATCCGAAATTCTAAATTTCCAAATGTTCAAAACAATAATTTTTCTCTTAGATATAGGCTTTGGGTTTATGTCATTTGAATTTTGAAAATTTGGTCATTGTTTCGGCCTGCCCTGGCGCGACATACCTGGATGATTCTGCTGCCCATGTAAGTCAGGTCTGGGCCAGGGATTTCGATATTCGAATTTCGAATTTAACATTCTGATTTTCATGTAGTTTTCTAGGCACAAAGATATTTTCTCCCACAAAAAACACGAATTTCACAACTAACGGACTAATCCGCTTTTCCAACCAGCCTGGTCGTCAGCGTCACACAAGTGGCGACATTTTCAATAAACCCTTTGAATACCGGCGAAAGTCGATCGTATTCTTTTCGGAGGCTGTCCGTGTCAAGCCTGTTTATCTGCAAATCCTTTGATGCTATTACCGAGCCACAACGAAGCTCATGGCCTATATCCATGAACGGCGCATACCCAAAGACATCGTCCTTTTTGAGAGTCAATAGCGACAAATAACCCTGCGGGGTCAGCCTTACCACATATGCCTCCCCCTCCGTGATTGTGAATAGGCCATCATTTATGACGACCTTTTTGTCCCCGATCAACCCGTGAGCCTTGTTCTCTTTCATGAACAACTCTACGGCAGTATCCGTAATCTTTCCCAGCCTGGCATCCATGCTAAGAAGGAGTTCTCTGAATTGGGACGTCAGACGTGCATACTCTTCTACGAGATGCTCGGTATCCAACACGCCTAGCTGAACGTTGCCCACAGCAGTCGCAGTAGCGCTTCGAATATGCTCCCGCCATGCAAGACATCTGAGAGTGCCTATGGTAGATCCCTCTCCAAGCCGGGCTATGATCATGGGACCATTGGATGTTTGCCTGGTTATCTTCACCTCGCCTTCCAATATGACCCAAATCCAGTTACCGTGTGCTCCCTCCACGACGATTCTTTCTCCATCACGAAATTCCTCTTCGTCAATGATATACATGTAATTTACCAAAGGTCCCTTAATGACCGGTAGAGCATCCCTTTCGCTAATAGTCTGAACGACAGAAACTTCGCCAGGAGATGGAGGCCCAACTTTCTTGATAATGCCGTCATCCAGCATCCTCAGGGCATCGAGTATAATCTCCATTCGGCTATTGTTGACCATACGTTGGACTTGAACGGCCTGTTGATGAAATTCGAATTTCCCTTCGGTCCATCCAAAAAGGGCGTAAATAGCATCCAGACCAATCAGGGGGCCACAACTGGCATCTACGGGGTTTCCATTTATGAAATATATGAGGCCAGGGGTAGGGGCATATTGGCTCGTAATGCGCAGTATGCCGGTGTTATTGTTCCCGCCAAGTATCTGAAAAAGATCCGGCAGGCCAACAAAACGCAAGTCTCCGGCAAGTTCAGCTTTACCGTACATGATAACTAATCCCCTATCCTGCCCATTTGAGTTCTCGCTGCAGATGTTGCAATGTCAGCTTCAAGCACTCTTGCAGGGTCGCACGGACACCCGTTCCCTTCAAGGCGCTTGCCGGAAAGGACGGAACCTTGAGTTTTCCGTTCAACTCTCGCTCCATGAGTTTTACAGACAGCAGGGGAATAGACTCCTTGGCAAGATCTCGTTTGTTGTATTGAAGAACCAGGGGAATCTTGAATATGCTCTTCTTCTGTTCAGCCAGGTTCTGCTGCAGATCTTTTAAAGACAACATGTTTTCTTTACGGCGAACCTCAAGGGAATCCGCAACAAACACCACACCGTCAACACCCTTGAGAACCATTTTTCTGGTAGAGCTATATCTTACCTGTCCGGGCACAGTGTAAAGCTGAACCTTGATTTCGCACCCTTTGATCTTTCCTAAACCCAAAGGAAGAAAATCAAAAAAGAGGGTGCGATCACCCTTGGTATTAATCGAGATCATCTCCCCCGTGGTTTGTTTTTTGAACGCCTTATGAATATATTGCAAATTGGTGGTCTTCCCGCCTCGCCCCGGACCATAATAGACGATCTTGCATTCAATGACCCTGTCTTTTAGATTGAAATTTGCCATAGGACTTATATACCTATACCATCAATAAGAATCTAACCCGGACAAGCCCGCCCGGCATTCGCCTGAGGCGTAGCCGATGGCGGACGGGCCGGAACCAAAAAGAAATAAATTTATTTTCATTCTTTTTCTCTTTCGTGCTTTCGTACTTTCGTGTTTTGCGGCGTTCGCCTTGAGAAGAGGCGCGATTATCTTTTAAATTTTATGCCAGAAAAAACACGAATTTCACAACTTAGGGACTACGCAGAAAGATTACAAGATGTCCAGTTTATCAGACCTGTCTATTGTGATGCTCAAAACATAGTCCCCTCGCCTGGGACCGGTCTTTATACTTGTCCATTCTGAAACAATGCCGTTGGCCCTGAATACGCATATGGAAGAAAAGAAGTGAACACCTCTCAACCGAATTCCGGGCATGAAACTGTCTATCAAATCCTTGTCTTTGGCCGAAACGATCAAACTAATCACGTTACCCGACTGAAAAGTGACATCAAGCTCCTTAGTGCTACCTTTGCAAGGGCCACTTTCCAGCCTCATTTTAACTGAACAGACATCCAGGAAACCCCCTTCGCTTCCTACTTCCTTGGGTTTCTGAGAAGATTCCCCGACCACCTCTGGTAGCTTCGTCTGAATACCCTTCCTTTTAAGAACATACTCAAGGAATGACCGTATATCTCTCAACTGTTTCTTGGACAACAACTCGCCGGACAACCATTTTCGAAATTGATCAATCGCCGCATCAGTCGACGAAAGTGCCAGGTGGCACCTAAGGACGTTCTTCGCGGCAATAAGGGGGAGAGTGCCTTTGTCGAGTAAACTGTTGAATTCTGCCAAGGCCCGCTCATACTGACCAAATCTAGCCAGAGCTACAGCCCCTTCCATCTCGGCTGCATCTTTGTTTTGCGAAAATGAAAATAAGTTTTTGATCAGATCTTGCACCTTTCCAGAGAGTTCAGGCGCCTCTGTTTCCTGATCTATCTCGGCCAGATCTCTTTCCAGGCCGACGATTCTGTCTTTAATGACATTTATTGCCTTCTTATTACTTTGAAATCGTTGGTTTTTTTCGATCAGTTGAAGGACCTCCAGGTATCTCTCTTTAGATTCCTCCAAAAGGCCCTGAGTGCGATAAAGTTCAGCCTCTTTTACCAACGACTTCATTTGTACTTGATGAGCCATTTAGCACCCCGTCTTGGCAGAACCAGAGAATCTTTGAGCGGGAACACTTCGGTCTCTTGTCAGTGCAAATACTGCGCCACAGGAGATTGCATTACCACCACAGCCAGAGTGATAACTCGACAGTATAGGTATTTCCTTCATAATCGTCATTTTTGTGATAAAACTTGATTGTATGGGAATTTCCTTTTTTGGAGCGGCGAAGCCGCGTTAGATAAAATCGCGAAGCGATTTTATAATTTGAACCAGGTGGCGCACTCCGAACAGAAAGTGAGTACAGACATTGAAGGCCAGGATCGGACTCGAATTACCAATTGGTTATTTTGTACACCTCTTTTTGTAATAGGCTCTAATGACCTGTTCTACTCTACTCTTCCCTTTTAAGCGAGCCACTCCATGATTCGAACACAGGCAGACCGTGCTGGTTAGGTTTTTCCTCTGGCGTGTAGAACATTACATAGGTCATATCCTTCCAGCCGATGAAGCCACTTCCATCCCTGCATTCGTGGTATCTTTTGCGCCACGTCCCGGTATTCAAATAAACATGTTCGTACAGCTTTCCGCCTTCCCTGCTCAGCGCAAGTGCTTTGCTCAGTGGATCATGGGTATGCCCCATTACGATGTACTGTATGCGGCTATCAAGCTTAGAGAAGAGTTTTGCCGCTCCTTTGACTAACTCATCTTCGCCAAATAGTTTGGTTAACTTATTTGCAATGTCCAGCAATTTGCCCATGGAAAACACCTTGAATTTCTCAAGGAAGTAAAGGACACCCTGTATCCTGTCGGCTGTGTCAAAGGGGTTGTACCATCGATCATGACGGCCATACCATTTTTTTACAAATGCCAGCTCTTGAAATTCTTGCACCACTTCGTCAACCGTGTCCTCAATAATCTCCTTTAAATCCCGGTTGGCCTTAACCTGATAGAGGAGCCATTTCAAGGTCGCCGAGAATGGCCGTACATTCTCAATCTCCTGGAAATTTCTTTTTAAATACTCCTTTTTTTCCGGACTCAGATCACTCCTGGCTTCCACATTTATCATGAGTTTATAAGGAAGTTTGGCGATGAGTTCCGTTGTTATGGGATCGCCGATAGGCACAAGCTTGTAGTCCTTGTCAGTGCGGTCCGGGCCTCCCTCGTAGTTGAATTCATCGAAGCAATGGCCGTGCACTGCGTATACCCCATACTTGGTGTTTGAAAAGTGGTGCTGGAAACTCTCCTGGTTGCCTTTGTCCAAACCGAGAAGTTCCATAACCTTATTTCTCATGTCATCTATCAACCAGCAGAGCCGGTCATGGTTCCCCGGTACATAGACTGTCTCTGTTTCTATATTCCCAAAACATTTTCTAATGGCAGCCGGTTCGAAGAGTCTAAATGTATCGCTGTTTATTTCTTCTATGCTGCTTAGAATTGTCCCGGCTCTTTCCTCCATCCTGGCTGTATTGTTTCCCCATGGCCGGTCAACTTCTTCTTCTTTAAACCACTCTTCAGTTCTAAGGAGGTCAAATATATCACCAAGAAAGACGATCTTTAACTCCTTAGCCTTAGCCTTATCCGCATGGACTTTCACGCTGGTGAGAAATTTTTCAAAAGCCGAGGTCGGTATATTGTGTTTTCCGGCAGTTTCATCCACAAAATGCAAATCACTGATAAAAACTAGCATAAAACCCCCTTTCATCCCATCCCTGCCAGCTTTGTCACAGACGTTGTTTTGTCAGAATCCGTCTGAATTGATCCGCCTATGGCGAGCTACTTGGGCTTCTTTTCCAGCCAGTCAGGTGGCAACCATTTGCCCTTCTGTACGGTAGGTGGCTTCCAGCCCCAAACATGCCCTTTATAATCCTCGCGAAGAAAACGAGTAACTAGCCGCTGGACCAGATTGACGGCAGGCAAAAATCCATGAAAACCTGCCGCCTTTGCCAGCATGCGGTCTCTTATCTCCCATCTGGAAAAGTCATCGGGGCATACGCAGATTATTTTCCCTGTTGCCAGAAACTCGGGAAGGGCACCTTTGAAGGGGACTGTTCCGTCTCCTGTTGCCGTACTTTTTGGGTTATCAGACCACTCTTCCCGATCGTTTAACACCCTGAACGCCAAGGACCC
>JAUWXF010000067.1 GCA_030616475.1 Desulfobacterales bacterium | reverse complement strand
GGTGTCAGGTGTCAGGTGTCAGGAGCAAGAAACGCAAGACCTGCCCGCCATTGCCGTGTATGCGGGCATTGTAACCTCGCTGTGACGCAGGCGTTGGCAGGCGGGTCTGAAACCTGAAACCTGAAACCCCAAACCTGGAGTGGTGAAAAAAAGTGTAAACTACTTTATGGCGAAAATGAAGGATGCCAAAAAAACTTTCTGCCAGAAACAACTCAAATTTCATGACTTAGGTACTAATCGACCGGCACGATCCAGCCAAAGGGATCTTCGGCTCTGCCGTATTGGATACCTGTTATAGCCTCATAAAACCTTTGGGCCATGGGACCAACCCTGCCGTCTCCGACGGTCAAGACTTGATCCTGCCAGGCCAGATGACTCACTGGGGAGATGACCGCAGCCGTACCAGACCCAAAAATCTCTTGAAGAGAGCCATCCTTATGGAATGCCAACACCTCGTCAATGGTGATACGGCGTTCAGATACCGGGATGTTCCAGTGTCTGGCAAGGGTGAGGATCGAATCGCGCGTAATACCATGCAATATGCTCCCCCCCAGAGGTGGTGTAATTAGTTCCCCGTTGATAACAAACAGGATATTCATGGTGCCAACTTCTTCTATGTAGCGTTGCTCAACGGCATCTAGCCAGAGCACCTGGGAGTAGCCCGCCTTCGTTGCCACCTCGGCTGCATACAGGCTGGCTGCGTAGTTGGCCGGCGTCTTGGCTTCGCCCAGGCCGCCACGCACAGCCCGGACGTATTTGTCCGTAACCCATATCTTCACCGGATTGAACCCCTCCGGATAATAGGCACCAACCGGCGATAAAATAATGAAGAGGCGATAAGTGTTGGAAGGGCGCACACCCAGAAAAGAGTCCATCGCCACAATGGTAGGGCGAACATACAAAGAGGTTTCAGGTGCCCTCGGGACCCATTCTTTATCAATGGAGATGAGCTTTTTCAGGGTGTGCAGGATAAAGGCTTCATCAATTTCCGGGATGCACACAAGCCTTGCGGACCGATTAAACCTGGCCATATTGCGATCCGGGCGAAAGAGCTGAATCTTTCCGTTGCTGGCCCGGTATACCTTCAGCCCTTCAAAGACGGCCTGGCCATAGTGAAGAACCATGGTAGCCGGATCCATCACGATCGAGGCATAAGGTTCTATACGGGCATTATGCCAGCCCTGCTCCGGGTTGTAGTCCATGTTGAACATGTGATCGCTGAATACCTGCCCAAATCCCAATTTCGAATCATCCGGAAGCTCTTTAGGCGTCTTAACCTTGGTGATCTTGAGGTCCATTCTAGCATTCCTTCCATAATGAAAGTCCTGTTGCGTCGTCGTATTCTCTTTCCAGAGGCTTACCCAAAAGCTCCTGGATATAGATTTCTCCTGCATAAACCACGGTTCCTGAAAAAATGTGCCCTCCAATGGTCTGGCCGTTCATATCGGCAAGCACGGCATGGGCATGCACAGCAACCTTGCCATCTTTGAGTGACACGTTGCCCGTGCAATGGACGATTTCGAGCGGCTCCTCTTTTTTGAAAGTGACGTATACCTGCTGATTCTGGTCATATGATCCCAACGTGACCGACATCACAGCTCCTATCACAGAGAAAACTCCGGTTTGAATCGAGTTTCGCACACAGAAGTCTTCTATGGTCTTAACAAAATCCTTGCCGTATGGCAGCCTTCCCAGTATGCAGCGGCCTGTTTCAAACGTTGAACAACTTATCCCGTCCATATAAGTGTCCTTTTCTGTACACAATTTCAGCCACCATTCGGACTAAGTACACGCATTCTTGAATACGATTCCGTATTATAATTGGTTTATTCATTTCAAAATGTCGAAGTGCCTAAAGTGATCTAAAGTGATCTAAAGTGCCTAAAGTTAAGGTATTTTATTTTTTTTATTTACTTCTTCCAATAGGGGTAAATATTGGATAAAAACACTTTGTTCTCCGTTTCTAAAATTGACTGCGCTGAAAGCGCATTCCTCAACTTTAGCTCACTTTAGGCACTTCAAACCCTGGCCCAGACCTGGCTTCTATAGTCCATAGACCGTTTGTGTGCATCGCACCAGGGCGGGCTTTAGGCACTTTTTTGGTTCCAAGGTATACGTCCTGACACAAAATACGTCACCGAATTTACGAATTAGAGCCCTAAGACACAGAACAAATCAAATAGCACATTTTACTGTGGCATGCAACTATTTGATTTTATTAGGCGAGATTTTTCAGAAACCGCTTGGGCCTTGTCCTGATCTGCAATCTATGCGGAGTCGGCGACTCAGTGAAATCAGTATCTTGTGAACCTTGCTTATCCATTCTGCAAAGACGGGCTGCACCTTGGGCCAGAGCGCTCCAGACCAAATCACCACTAACTACAAAGCAGCGGGCATTGTTGATGGTGTAATATGGTGTAATAAGGTGGGAGTGAATGCCCGCAAGGGCGGTGAGACAACAACCAGCCGGAAGTCGGTTGTAAATTGAAGCACCAGGCCATAATGTCTGGGAGGGCATCCTGCTACGGCAGGTAGTGTAGATGACAAACCCAAAGATGGCATTTTTCCACCTCTGGCTGCGGTAAATATGTGCAACTGTTATGCGGGCAGGATTGAAGATATCAGAGTCCTATCAAAACATTTCTGGTGCTGCCTCAACGATAGATAAATAGCAGTGAGTAAGAATTGTGCCGGTTTTCACTTTGACACAGATATCATCGAGAAATCGAAGTGGGAGACGGCGAGGGGGAGCTTCTCACCTCCGGTGGGAACTCATGGTGTGGAAGAGGCCTTCACTCCAGCTCCTTGCGGCAGGCATCTAGAAAACGCCGGCCTCTTCCTGATCCGGGTGGTTCAATTTCGCTTCAAGCGTGATGCCGTGGTCCAGCTTTTCAAGGGCTTGGTAGTGCCTGCCCATTTGTCTGAGTAGAAGACCTGTGTCACAAAGACAACTCACCAGTCCGCCCGATCGCCAAGCCCCTAGCGGATGGCCCCTCTTCCTTCTTGTGGGGCTGTGGGGCTCCATCGCCTCCTTGAGCCTGCCCCAACCTCAAGCCTTAAGGGACCAGCCACCATTTCTTATGCTTTGCGGCATGCGCTTTTTGAACTCAAAGGAGATCCGTCAGCTTCCAATAGACGCGTAATTCGCTTTTTTCTTACACCGAACTGCATTTTTTTGGGGGGGACCTCCAACAAAAAAACCGGCGGCTGAATACATGCTTTCAACCGCCGGTAGTAATTGAATGGCTGAGGCCGAATACCTTGTGCCTGAAAAAGGCCCTATTGAATAATGCCCCAGTAATCCTGTTCGGGCTGGTAGACCAGTATCTGGTCGCCTGTCGTACCATCGGGATTCTGATAATACAGATGCAGTTTGCCTTTGATCTTAAACTCCGTACCCACCAGGCCCGGGTCTGTGGGCAGCGTCCCCTCCAATTTACAGATGCGGCTTACTCCGTTGGTAAGATTCTTTCTCGTGTGGTACTTTTTACTTGGGTCCCTGGTATTAACCAGCTTGATCTTTCGTCTTGGGTCCCCAACAGGATAATGCTTTAGAGTCATCTTCGCGGAATTGAACTTGACCTTGTAGGTTTTTCCGGCACTGTCGCGGACAGTGAATTTGACTTTGGCAGTAACCGTTTCACCCAGACTGAAATCATCCATCTTTTGACCGGCATCGTTGTAACATTGGATGATTTCATCCCAGTCAAAATCCATCCCTGCCGGCCGCGTGAGCACCTCAAGATTGTCAAAGTAGGCCCACGTAATCCCCATGACGCCGCCGAGAGTGATTTTCTTGATATACTTGCTCAGTGTGACCCCCGTGGGTGCAAAGGCAATATCCGTTGTACATCCTTGCTCGCAATCGTACTCATGAAGCGCACCCAAGTACTGATCATCCCAATCCCACAGGTCAATGTAATAACTCAACCCGCTGGAGGTCGAGGTATCGGACTGACCAAAGATACTCAAGGTTTCAACTGGTTCACGGAATTCGACGGTCACATAGTTTAGCCCGAACTGAAGCCTGTTCCCAACGTCCCCAGGCACATATTGGCCGCCCAAACGCCTCCCGCTCGTACCGTCCCTCATTGAGGTTGCCAAATCAGTAGTACAATCAGGATCGCCGCCGCAGGGCGTGGTCCAACTGCCCTCAGCCTTGAAGGTAACGCCCAGTCCGTCGTATTGATCCGTGATATACTCCATATAGGTCCTAAAATCCCAATGAGAAAAATCAATGTTGGTCGGCAAATCGGTGCTGCTGCTAATTACCATGTCCATGGTATCCGATCCCTCCCAGATCTCGTCACCATCGCAGTCCTTGGCGACCAGAAGTTCTACCGTCTTTCCGATCCAAAACTTGGGGACCCACAAGTTCACGCCGTTTATGGCGACCATAGTACTAGTACCGTAGGGGAGTTCATACTGCTGGCCCTCATAAGAGACGAGCACCGTGCTGGTATGCGCATCTCCCAAATTCTGGCCATAAATCGAAAACGTGCCATTGATTGTGGGATTTGGCGGTGAAACTCCGGTCAAGGTCAAGGGATAATTATTGCATGACCAAGCCGGGACGGTTACCCCTAGAAGCAGCAACAATAAGGCCAATGTGTTCAAACAAACATTTTTCATACTCTCTTCCTCCTTTCATTCCTATTCATAACACCTCGCTCGTTCTCGGCCCCTGTACCACAAAAAGCCTCGTGTGTCAAGGACAAAGGCGCTGGGGCGGGAAAATGTAGCTGGAATGTCAGTCTGCTAACCCCAGATGCTCTCAAATTGCTCGAAATAAGGTTCAGTTTGTTAGCGGCAAGGATTTCGTTGTGGTATCGAAACTCACACCAGCCGGAGGCTGAGTAGCGATAGCTTGCCAGATTCTATTATCGCCCACCAGACGATTTTGTCAAAGATTCCTAACCGATATCGCAAATTTTGTCAAGCTTTGGGGCAAGATTCGGGTCAACCGATAGGCTGAATGGGTGTTTTTCAGGGGTAGGTCTGAGAATTCAGGCTGGAGACGGACCGTATTGACCCAAGGATAAGGTGCTTTCCCTGGGCAAAAGTCAAGATATCATTCAGCGACCTAAAAAAGTGTGCTTTTTCACAAGTTTAGCATAATAGCAGTTATCAAAACTACAGCGGAGTTTGCACCAACAACAACACGTGGGCACGAAGAAGCCGGAGCCGTTTTCTGCGTTTGCGAATTAAGTTCTTTAGCCTGTCTATTCAGTTGGAAGCAGGAAGATGGAGGATTGTATTGGTTGTCTCGATTTTCTGGGAAAAGAGATCGAGTCGTCTGGATATTTGTATTTCTTTAGTCATTCCTTGTACTGTTTCCAACCCCCTCTTTTCAGTTGCTCTTCAAGGCTGTATACTTCCGAAACTGAACCAGGTTTCAACTTGGCAGGGTATTTGCCTTCAAAGTCAATTGACATGAAGACCAAAGGTCCTAGTTCGTCGAAATCAAGGTGTTGAACGGTTTTCTCCTTTACTTGAGCCGGAGAGGGGAGGTCTTTTTCTCCAGCAAAAAGACTCATCCAATTCTTGTTGGTATCCCATTGTGCCATGATCAATTGGGGCTTACCCTTTTTCCACGAACTAATATCTAGCGTTATAGTTTCTCTCCTACCCTCTGATGTCAGGACTTGATAAACCAAGTCATCCTTATCAATGAAAACAGAAATTCTGTCTTTATCTAGTCTTCCGACCAAATCTGCAAGAAAGAACTTTTGAGTGTTTTTTCCATCCCACAATGGCGCAAACCAGATGCCGATGCAGCCCTTTTCTTCATAATCTTCGCCTAACAAGAAGTTGGCGTTGTAGTTTCTTACCATTTCAAATTTCTTTTCTGCTTTCTTCTCGATGGTTTCCTGGGAAAGCTCTTGACCTTCACTTATCCTCTTGTAGATACGTTCTAAAGAAGCCAGGATTTTTTGGTCATTCTCTTCCAAGTGCTGCTCTGTTTCGCTTAAGAGATCGGTCAACTCTTCTAACCCTCGTTTTTCCTTTCTGGGTTTCATCCTTACATAAACAGGAGAGCTTCTGGCTCCTTTGATGTGTTCCGGGACCTCAAAGTCCCATGTGAAATAACCTTTCCCCGGTTGGGTCTCTTTATGCGAAAAAGGGGGTGGTGTTTCTGAAGGTCGTTTCTCAAAAAGCCTGCCGTACGTTTTTAGACGTATTTCAGGTTCGTGTTGGTTCTGCGATATTATTGATTCTGGAAGTTTCAGAACAAATGACTTCTTTTCATAGGCCTCTAAGACATAGAGACCCAACCAGATACTTCTAAGTCCATTTTCACCAATGCCGTCAAACCTAAGAATGTCCCCGCAAAAGTACTTGGTTTTGAGCGGTGCAGTGTATCTTGTGTCTAAACTTAGCGGTTCAATTTCAGCCTGAGAACACAGCCTACTAGGGTCCGTGTCGGGACATACCGGTGTAAGTTTTAGCCACACGCCATAGAAGTTCTCACTCGTTTTGTTGATCAGTGAAAAGCGCCACTCCATTTTAGAACCAGAATCTTTGAGGAATGGATGCCGCCTGATCACTTCAGGGGGAAATTTGATAGTTGTTTTAAGTTTAATCAGTGCGGGAGAAACTTTGATGGGTCCCGTGAATATGTTTCCGATAAACGGATTCAGCGCATAACCGATGAATCCAAACAGTAACGGTGCCAATATGGATTTAAGGAGTTTAAGCAGCATTCAATAGCATCTTCTTGCTAGCAATTGAAGGACAACGGCACAATTACGGTTCAAATACCACAAGGCAAAACAATGAGCAAGCGTCATCAAATGTGATGAGCGGTCGTTCGCGGTTTTATTAGGGCAAAAGAAACGAGGAATGCCAATGGGCATTAGGGAAGGGAGATAGGATACAAGATGTTGTGGGTCGATCCGGACAGACGGAAGTTACGTACTTGCCAGAATGGCAACTGACGAATCCAACAATTTTGTTGAAGATTTGTAAATGATATCATAAACTTTGTCAAGGCATTAGCCCGAATTTTATTAACCCCAAAAGAAGGAGGTACATCATGAAAGTATCACAAGCGGTCAATTATTGTCTGGAGTACCACAGGACGAACTCGAAAAAAAAATAGCATCCGCCCGTATGAGTTCATCCTATCCAGGTTTGACAGCCAGTTCGGCCGCCGGGAACTCGACTCGACAACCTCGGATGAAATCCTGTCGTTTCTGAACCAGGTCACCGAAGGGACCAAACAGTCAACCAAACGATCCCGCTATTCATCCCTGGCATCCTTTTTCAATTTCATCAGAAGTACCGTCGATCCAAAGCTACAAAATCCTTGTAGCACCCCTATGCTCAGGAAAATATTCAAACCGGCCAAGATCGTTCATTGGACTATTCCCTGGCCCAGACCTGGACTTGAAGCATGGCAGCTACTGCAGACAAGTATGCACCAGGGCGGGCTGGAAAAGGAGGTTGTTGATGAAATCATCTTCAGAACAACGAATCCAAGAAACCGTCTGATGTTGGAACTTATGGCCCGTGGTGGCATGAGAGTCAGCGAGGTGCTCAAGCTCACCCCCAACGATGTTGAAGGTCGAAAACTGACCCTCAGAGACCCAAAAAGTGGGAAACAATTAGAACTCGTCTTTATTCCTCAAAAGGTCGCTGATCGGCTTAAAGAATATATCGAACAAAAGGGAATCGGACCCGATGAACGAATCTTTTCCTTGACCTACCAGGGAGCCAGGGCAGTAGTGGTGAAAGCAAGCAATCTGGTCGGTATCCATTTGAGGCCCCATGACCTGAGAAGGCATGCCGCTACACATGCGTCTCGCACCGGCACTCCCATAGAGATTGTGAGCAAGGTTATACTCCGACACGCCAATCTGTCGACGACTCAGAGGTACCTGGGAAAGGTCAGTGACGTGGAGGCCTTGAGGTGGATTGAGAATGTGTATGCGTAGCTGAACACAAAGTCAGGGTGAGGCCATAGAGAGCTTCACCCTGATAATCCCGACATAGTTGAATCGATTTTGTAAAGATATGGTTTGGCAGTCTAAAAAAGTGAGCTTTTTCAAAAGTTTAGCAAGATAGCAGAGAGATTGAATTTGGCTATTTTGGAGATTGTTTCTTGTAATCGCAAACCGGGGATTTTGCAACCCCCGTGACGATCCTGGCAGGGTATCGTTAAGCGACCAGCGCGCAATCGAGTTTTCTTTAGTTCATCTACAAGATGATGATTAAGGCTAAATCTTCTCGTACATTTCCAAATGTTTGGAGTATCCCTCGTAGTTTTTTGGATCTGCAAAAAAACGACCCAGTATTTCACCCGGGGTATCGGAAAGAATGTTACCTATTTCTAATTGGAACGACTGAGAATTCGGATAAGGGTCAATTACTACTCTTCCATCCCCGTATATCAATATGCACTCGGCATTGTTACTATAATCGTAATAAATAATCTCTATCTGTTCGCGAGAATATCTTCGCTGGAGTTCAGCGATAATCTCGGAAATATCTGCTGGTGAAATCTCCCCATACTGGTCTATGAAGCTTTTCCCAAGCCCACTTCGCATTAGGCCAAACAGAAAATACTTCTTTACTTTCTTGTAGACGCACCATTCGGCAATATCGAATATTGCGCCAATATTTAAAGTAGTAACCACAGTTGTCACAAAACAAGGAATCTCCTCATTGGCCAGACAATCGATGGCGTCTTCCGTGGCCCTAAATGAGCCGGGATGTTTCACAATTTCGTCATGTTGGTAATCCATGGCATGAATGCTGAAACGCACTGCATTGAGAAAGCGTACTATCTCACTATATCCTTTCACAAATAGTAACCCATCCGTCGTCAATAACAAGTTGTAAAATCCCAACGAATTGGTATGCTTTAGCAACTGGCCGACATTGGGATACAGTAATGGATCTCCACCAGTAAGGCACAGCCGCTTCGTACCCGATTTGCGAAGTGTGTTGGTTATTGAAACAAAATTCTCAATGGGAGACACGTCTTGTGTTCGATCTGGCTCGCAACAGAATGGACATCCAAACCTACATGCGCCTGTAAGCTTCAAGCCAATAGAAGGAAAAAAACCTGCTATCTCACCGCCAAGTTCAAATAAACTATCTGAAGAGCTCAAGACGATTGATTTTTCTTCCATCAAT
This sequence comes from Desulfobacterales bacterium, assembly GCA_030616475.1. GTDB lineage: Bacteria > Desulfobacterota > Desulfobacteria > Desulfobacterales. Next base: position 6,800 of record JAUWXF010000067.1, on the reverse strand, counting down.
ATCCAACTATCCTTCAGTTAACTATGAGTTTTGTCACAGCGCTTATCTTTCTCACCACAGACATTTCTACTTTCAATAACCAGGTGCCATAGTTAATCGCGAGGATCGACATTTAATAGCTCTCGAATCTCATCGCAATGCTGCTTGGCGAAGTTCTCAAACATAGTATTTGTAGTCTCCTGATCCTGTATGGAAATATGCAGAAAACGAAAGCCAATAAACAAAAACAAGACCGCAAGCGCCGCACAGAACATAACCATAGCCTCTTTGGATACGTTTCTCGCAAATAGTGAATATGAGGAAGCTTCGCAAAAATGAAAATACAAGGTAGCTAGAAACCAGAAAAATGTTTCCATGGATGCAAGAATTGTAAATTGCCCAAGCATAATCCAAATAGCATGGTGAAGACTCAGACCTGTAACATTCTTGCTTCTGGCAACGTCACTGATGTGCGATTGTATGAAGTATGGGTCCAAATTAGCGCCAACCGTGGCTTGAAGTTCCTCGAAAAATCGCTTCCGAATCTGAAAATAGTCCGGTCTGAATCGATATAAACGCAGCCCATCAAGGGAAAATCCCAAAATGATTCCCAAAACAATCGTTCCAAATGGGCCGATCGTTTCCCAAAAGGCCCCTGCAACGTATGGTTTCAGGACTAACAGCGGAAAGAGCAAAAAGAACAGTAATCCTAATCCGGGAACAAGGTACCAAATGAATTGTGAAACACTAATTCTGTTGAACACATCCATAAGAAAGTCCTCAACCCAGAGTTCGCCGAGCCTGTCGCAGTTACCCTGAAAACTGCGTCATTTCTTCGGCAAGAAGATTATCAAATACTCTGTGATTTCTTTTGGCTTCGCACCGCCATGTGACTTATGAACGAATGGCAAGGAGTATGATCTGATGTCACAACTTCTTCTGCGACAAGCAGACCTAATTACTTCAGATATGTTGGCCACGCCAGAATCGGAGTAACTCCATGCGCACATCCAGCCTCTCTCCACAATACTCACTATGACACTTACGAGTGTGTCTTCTATTTTGCTTGCGACCTTTGTAAAAAACTCCGATCTAAATCGCTCACTTGGCTCGGGAGTCAAGCCCTTTCCGGTGCAGGAAGGATATGAGTATGACACGAGAGTCTCAAGCACATGGTAATAACGGCTGTACTCCTCCCTCTTGTACGGTGGATCGACGTAAACAAGAACGGACTCAGTTCCTAGTTTTTCACCCAAAATCGATAAAGCCTTGTCCCATGGGCCTGGGACTATTTCAATAGGCCTAGATGACTTCTGGCTTTCCTCAGATAGATTAAGTAACCTGACAGCGAATTCGTGTGTAACCGAGGGCGATCTTTTATCGATGACGCTAGAAAGGTTCTTTAGGGTAATATTGTCTGGGCTACTAACCGGCGGCTGCGCAAAGTGTCCACCATATGTCGTACCCAAAGCGCTAAGCGTTGCGATCAAAGCTCCTAATGCCCATTTTTTTTCACTCTCGTCATTTAGCTGATCTATGGAATATCGAAGGCTATCAATTTCGACACACTGTCGCAGACCAAAGTAGACATTGGAGAAGTATGCAATAAAGAGACAATAAGGATACAGTATATGGTTTGCTCTTCGGCGCTCTACCTCGGCCTGAGGGTCCCAGTGACTGCTTCTGGTCTTATTTGACAGGGTAGGAAAGCTTCGCATGAAATCTCTGTACTCTTCAAGCAGGACCTCATCTGCATCTCGGTAGAATAGCTTGTCTTCTCTCTCTATTGCCCAAGTCAGATCCCGTTGTAAGGCGTCGAAGTGTTGTCGGACAATTGGCACAATCCTGGATAACAGGGCTTGAGCTGCCGCTCGATTAAACCCACCCCCGTGAATTACCGCTAAAGTCGTACAAAACTGCTGAGCATCCGAAGAAAAAGTTTTCCATATTTTGCTAAAGGCGCCTGAGGCAACTCCAGAGCCACACATAAGGTCAATTACTATTCCAGACTCGGGGAGAGCAGAAGAAATTGCCTCAACGAGAAAGCCGCACAACGCTCTTTTCGACCCCATATAATCAGCAGATCGTGCAATTTGGCTTGTCGCGACCATATCAACTCTTTTTTCGCGAACCAATTGTAGCTTTGCGAACTCAAGCACCTTCTCGGACGAGGTGGTTAGTCTCGTCCCAGAGAAATAAGGCATGCCAAATTCACCGTCGGGCACGTCACCAACCAAGAGCTTGTGTTCGGAGATCAAATTTCGGACGGCTGAGAAAAAGGTGGGAACTCTTGAGGGCTCGTCACCCAACAAGTCAATGACTGTATATGGATTTATTCTAATAGTATCCTGTTCGAAGAGCTTCTCGTATCGAGGTCTTGCGAGGGCGTTTCCCTCTGGAAGACCGAGTGAGTCTAGGAGTGAAACAAGGTCCCTTTTCAGAATCGCATTTTGTCCATCAGCCGCGTATACAGGCAGTAAGCCGAGATTGGTAATAAATCTCAGCTTTAGAGGATCTACGATGGCGTCAAGCTCATCGCGGCAAAAATTGAGAGCATTTTCTTCAGCAATAAACACGGAATGGCTGCCCGACAAAGAAAGATCCTTTAATTATGCTTATTGTAGTTGATTCGTCGTTAATAGTAGAAGGCCTATGGGCGTCAGTGCTGCTGACATAGATAGTTACTTGCTAACCAGACCTTTAGCGCGGCGCACAAGATTCAGTACGTCAATTGCACCTTCAATGACACCTCGATCCGCCTTGTAGTCACTGCTTCTTACTGCACGAGGTGAGGCCGAGTTAACGGCAACGCCGATCCCTGCCCAAGAGAGCATCTCGGCGTCGTTATCGTTGTCGCCCATTGCAAGTACTTCGGTGCTAGATAACCCCAAGCTTTCTGCTGCCTTCTTCAGCGCTACACCTTTATTACTATTCTCGGGTCTCACCTCGATATAGGCTGTTCCGCCATACGTATAAGAAATATCAGGAATTCTACTTAACTCAGAACTCAGGCTTGAGATCGCTTCGGTATGTGCAAGTGTGTGGATGACTATGGCAGAAGGTGTAATAATGCTTTCCACCTTGTCCCAATTCATCCATTCTACCGGCATTTTGTTGTGCTCTAATTCTGGTCGATCCACGGAAGACCAACCAACAGCATATTCTTCAGGCGCCTCTCTGCTAAACCAGTTGCAGACATACGCAATAACCTTAACCTTGAATCTCGAAGCTATCTCGATGATTCGATAAAGAGATGTGTTTGGAATACGGCGGTGATTAAGGATGTTGTATTTTTTACTTAGAACGACACTGCCATTGTATAAGATTATGGGTGTGTCGTTGAGGATAGGGAGTCTATCTATCAATGGACGTGCACCTGTCAAGGTACGCCCGGTGGCGATGGTCATTCTCACGACGCCATACTTGGGATGTTTTAGCTTGTTGGCGAGATCCAATACTTTTTCCGGAAGGTCGGACTCGTGGGACTCAAGCAAGGTTCCGTCGAGATCGAGCGCCACCAGTCGAATTCCGGAGAAAGGGCGCAAGCTCTCTGAATCAAATACCTTGTAATTCGGTAATGGTTTAGGCATTCTGAACCAAATACAAATGATGTTTTACTTTCCGAGGTTTTTCTGTCGTTGTGTACCCTTTGCTATCAACCAGGAAGTCCTCGATTTCGCCGTATGAGGAAAGAATATCTCGCACTTCTCGTGGCGTGATGATACCGTTGTCTGCATAGTGGAACACCACGAAGTTAAAACTTGCGCTATTAAGCAGGTCGACCAAGGCATGCTTCGCTTCCCTAGGCCTGTTAAACCTTGACTCACCAGAGATATCCCTTGGTATACCTGACATGCCATGTACCTTGGGAGTTTTTTCCAGCGCAATGGTCTCTGGCAAGTGATAATAATGTGCATAAGAGCGTTGGTTATAAGGTGGGTCAAGGTAGAGAATGTCGAAATGCTGACGTTTCACAAGCGTGTTCGCTGGTTCATGAAAACAGTAACCTTTGCTCTTTGAGGAAACAGGAAGTATAAGTTCAAATCGAAAGTCATTAAGTGCCTTGCGATGCCATTTTTTCAGAAAGGCGTAATATGTACCTGCAGTATTTGCTACTTTATCCATACTATTAATTAGAGAGGCAAGCAATACCGCATGTTCGTCATGGTTTAGCCAGCCTTCTTGCCCCCAAGTTATTATTTTTCGCCTACATGCCTGGATTTTCCGCGCGTTTCGACCTGTAAAAAAGGATCGCTTATCGGAATATTCTTTTAAAAACCAACCTTTTTTGGGTGTTATTGCATTTAAAAGATCTATTAAATCATTTCGACTTTCTAATCCAAGTTTGTCAATTACTCTTCTGAAAGATAATGGTCGGGAAAATTTTAGTCGGGCGATCTGAAAAAAATGTGCAAAATTTAAGATATCACCGCTCCAAACGCTGTAACCTTTTGATTTAAAATACGAGCCCACAGAACCGATGCCGCCAAACGGGTCGCAAAAAGATCCCGATGACACACGCTGTGAAACCAAATCACATAGTGTCTCAATAGTTGACACCTTAGAACCGAAGTATCGCATTCTTCGTCCAATATTATACGTCGACCCCGCTAACCGCAAGCTGAGTCTCTCGCGTTAATGTCGGATACTCGGAATCAGCTGCTCATCGGCGCATTACAGGCCTCAGCGCATCACGCCCGAACAGGAGGTGGTGAATTATAAGCATTTGGCCGTTTTAGGTCAATGTAAAATACAGCCCACGATAATGTGGCAGATGAATTCCCTGTCAAAGCGGCTGTATCTCATTCTCGGGTTATTAAGATTTCACTCACTGGATTGCCAGATCACAAGAATAAATCGAATTAGAGACACTGTTCGTATGAGTAGTGCCCTAAGCTGCTCACTCGTAGGATTCTCCCCTTTTTCATGTGTTCGACGTTGCGGTAACCGAACCAATTCAAGATGGGCTGAGACGTCGCGATCTAGAAAACGCCCAAATGGACGGCAGTTTAGTCCACGGCAGATGAAGAACAAGGGAGCTTGACGTGTTGGGCGGCCATTGTCATAGAAGATCTTGTCTGTCGTCCATGAGCGAACATCGACCTCTGGTGCCACTTGATGCAAGATGTGCGTAATCAGTTCCCGCAATCTTACCGGCGAGAGATGTCATTTCCGATCGCCACATGACATCGAATCATTGGGTACGTGGAAGTCGATTATAGACTTCTTGTCAAAATTGCGCAATTTCTGTGAATTACGATATCACACTCTCATTCAGGGCTGCCCAGGGAAGGACGGCCGAGAGATAATCTGGCATTATCGACAATAGGGTCCCAGGGGACTCGATCTTCGATATCTTGTCAGGATCGACACTCGGCAATCCGTCGATTTGATTACAGATAACACACAAGCTCGATTCTGGAGGTCAGGCGAGGCCGCTGCAGATGTCGTTCTGATATCGACACTCGAAAGTTCAAGACCCCGAGTGCGTATAGCTTGCCATTACCGCTACTTATCCCATCCCCAAACGCAGTATAGATATCATATGAAGCCTCATTTGGGAACCAAAAAGAGGCTCTAAAGATCTCTGTTTGATATCTGTGGCTCAGAACAAGGGTTGTTAAAACACTGATGTCCTTGCAGCATCCGAACTGCCGACGGCAAAAGCCTGAGCGTCACTCTCTTGCCATTATCGCAACTCGTCAAATGCGTCCTTTTGTCGAAGATTCCTAACCGATATCGCAACTTTTGTCAAGTTGCAGAGCAAGATTCGGGTCAACCGACAGGCTAAATGGGTGATTTCAGGGGTGAGACCGAAAAATTCAGGACTCTATTCAAGGTATTCGTATGAATCCACAATGGCCCAAAACTGGTCTTGCTTAGATTCAAAGAGGCCTTCAACACAATTAACCCTACAAGATCTTTTGTTAGCTCCTTCATCAACTTGATCCCAGCTTCTGCAAACCTTCGCTTGTCGCCCCGCCGCTTGGGCTCAGGATAAATCCCTGCCCTGAGCCTGTACATGAGCGTGGCCTGTCCGCACCCCAACACCTTGCAGACATCTGCCGTGGTATACACTTCCTTTTCAGGTAGTCCCAACTCATTAAGCTTGGGTTTAAGGGCTTTGAAATATGGAGGATCTACTGGAATACTTATGTAAATGGTCTGCTTACTCGCATCTGTAAAAAAGTTGGACAGACCTTTGGAAGGTCGTAACAGTTTAGTAACGTTCAAAAGTGTTGGCACGCCATGAAAATGGCTGCCATGCTCCAGCCCCGGTAGCGATATGAAACGGCGCAGAGTAGGGAGGTTTCCTGTGCGAGAATGGGCCCTTACATAGCTCGTCGGAGCACAGGAAACCTCCCTGCGGCCACTGTAACTACTGGAAATTACAAGCACTAGGATGTTTGGGGCCTTTGCAGAACGGTCTTGATCATACGAGGCTACCCACGCCCACGGAACCGATCACGGAAGGAGCAACTCGGATTCGCGACCTCCCTGTCGTCCGGACCAAATCGGTTGAAGGAATCCCATGCCAACACTTTTGAACGTTACCAAATCTTGGTGCAGGCGTATTAGAATTTCCTGCAGCCCCCTTTAACTAGTTTCCATCCAGAAATGGCCATTTTTCGCAATCTCGGCGTCAATCTGCGGGATCGCTTGTGCAACGTACCGACGTACGTCTCCGCGCAATCCCTTGAATTGACTCGGGGCATCCATGCCCCTCGCCCTTGCGGGCAGCCTGACGGCTGTCCAATTCCGCTGTCCTGCGGAATTGTCCTTGACCTTGCGAAAAATTACTCATTTCTGAATTGGAAACT
>JAUWXF010000350.1 GCA_030616475.1 Desulfobacterales bacterium | reverse complement strand
GGATTCGGGGTCCATGCGTTTGAGCAGCTCGCTCCCGATTCCCCGGTGTCTGAACGTGCCGGCGACGAGCAAATGGATCAATACGCCCTGGTGGGTTTTGACGGACCAGCCGATGATACAGTTTTCGACCAGGGCGATTAGTGTCGTGTACTTGGTGACGAATTTGAGATGCCGGCCGGCCGGCACGAAGTAATCGTGCGCGGACCCGGGTATACCATCAGTCAGGCCCCTGCCTGCCAGCCAGAAGTCAACAAAGGCCGTGATTGCCGGCAAATCGGATTCGCGGGCCCTGCGATATTCAACATCGTCCACGTGGGTTAGACTTTGACGTTGTTCTCTTTCGCGTTGGTCTTATCTTCGTTGTCACCGAACATCTCGATGATCATTTTGAGCAGTGCGATCAGGAATCGCAGTGCGTCCCACAGGTCTTTACCAAATTTCATGTCACTACCTCTTTCTGTTTTGTGTTAAACGTGTTTTGCGTGGCTCACGTCATACCAGCGTGAGCCGTTACATACGAGTGTCCATCCCCCGTACTCACCGGTCAGGGTCTCATCGGCCCCGGCGTGCAGGAAGATTCGTTGAAAAGCGTGTGGCTCATCATGCTCGAGGGTAGCATCGTTGACGGCTGCACAGAGTCGAGCAATATGTAAATGCTGGCCGAGGATTCCCAACGTGAACCCGCCGATGGTTACGGCGTTGGCCGAGCAATCGAGAAACAGGATTCCGACATTCGAGACGTTTACGTTGTCGGTAGGCCCCACGGCGGAGTGTGTTTTGGTACCGGACCAGGGAGAACCCATTGCACGGTAACCGAGAATAAGTCCCCACGGCTCCCATTGCTTGCCCCACGTGGTTCCGAGCAAAGGACTTGGACCGTCATATTCCAGCTCGACACGATCGGGCATAGCTCCAACACCTCCTACTACAAGCATGATTGTGAATTCGTCCACCCATCCGGACCAAATGATTGGTTTAGCGACTGAGTTGACTTCGCACTTCCAAAGGTCATGTGTGGGTTTAACGGTTTGGTTCATTGGGTGACGGAATACCACCCATATAAACATGAATGTCGCAAGCCATTCCCATTGGACGATGGCCGTTGCTGCATAAGGCCATGGACGCCAAATAGTCATGTCACTACCTCGGCTGTGCTTTCAGATTTCGGTAACTGTTGCGACTCCGGTGACTCCCAGTATTGGCTGATAGTCTCCCTCGATGTTGGGGTCTACTCGTT
>JAUWXF010000183.1 GCA_030616475.1 Desulfobacterales bacterium | reverse complement strand
AGTTTCCAATTCAGAAATGAGTAATTTTTCGCAAGGTCAAGGACAATTCCGCAGGACAGCGGAATTGGACAGCCGTCAGGCTGCCCGCAAGGGCGAGGGGCATGGATGCCCCGAGTCAATTCAAGGGGTTGCGCGGAGACGTACGTCGGTACGTCGCACAAGCGATCCCGCAGATTGACGCCGAGATTGCGAAAAATGGCCATTTCTGGATGGAAACTAGACTAATGCTGAATATATACCCTTAAGACAAAGACTCAACCCGGATGCCGGAAAACGCACGACACAACAAGCCTGATCCAGCCTCTGTCAAGGAGAAGATACTGCTGAACAGGAAGTATTTTATCACATATAACATTGCGCGACTACGGGAGCTCATACGATATCTTCCTGAAGAGAAGCTGGACCTGTTTCATACCATTCCCCTCCTGGTGCACATGAATTCTCCGGACCTGCCAGGATATGTCGATCATCCTTTAACCCCGCATGGCGTATATCGGTTTTTTGACTCCGGTTTCTGGAAGTTCGCCAAAAAGCGTCTTCGGATCAAAGGAGAAGACGTGCATACTTATGTGTTGAAAAGGTCCTATGTTCGGGGTCTTTACCTCATGGGAAGCTCCGGCACCCTGGGCCAGACAGAGTATTCCGACTTTGACTATTGGGTGGTTATAGACAAGGGTTCGCTTAGCGAAGTGCAGCGGGCACTCCTTCGACAAAAGCTTGACAGTATCCGAGACTGGAGCAAGGAGACTTACGGTCACGATCTCAGCTTTTTTGTCGTGGATGTGGAACAGATACGAGAAAACGATTTTTCCGGGATTCATGAAGAAGGTTCAGGAACCGCTCAAAAAAGCCTTTTGAAAGAAGAATTCTACCGCACCTTTATTCTGATAGTCGGACAAATTCCATTCTGGGCTGTTCTCCCTCCTGGTTTGAATGATGCAGAGCACAGAGGCTGGATAGAAACTGCCTTACTGTTGTCTGGCGACGATTTCGTGTCCGATGATTATGTGGACCTTGGCAACCTGACATCCGTCAAGGAGGAGGAGTGTTTGGGTGGCGTGCTTTGGCATATTTGCAAGGCACAAAAGGACCCTGTGAAGTCCTTGATCAAGACATCCCTCATTGCCTACCATTACTTTTTTCAAGAACGGGAAGGCTTGCTTTGCGATATGATGAAAAAGAGGTTTCCCGAACGCGGATTGGATAGCTATCTTCTGGATCCCTATGCTCTTGTCTTTGAAAGAGCCTCCAGGTTTTATGATCTCACGGATGATAAAGATGGGCTCGATTTAATAAGGGAGTGCATTTATCTCCGGTTGACCGGCTACCCCGTGCCGTCTGAACTGGTCGAAGACAATCCGAAACGACAAATATTGAAGCGCTATGTGAATGCGTGGTCGTGGGGTGGCAATCAGATCGACAGGCTTGAATCGTATACGTTGTGGACAGAAAATGAAAAACTGCAATTTGATGACCGGATAATCAACAAGATTTCCTTCTTGTACGAGCTGATCTTTCGGACCACCGGAAAAATTGAGCCTTTCATGGGCATGGCTTCTCAAGACCTGGCCGTGTTGAAAAACAGAAGCGCAAGCCACTTTAAGAAAAAACCGGGCAAGCTTCCCCGCTGTTCGACCCACCTTCGTGCCAGACGGGACCTTGGCTCCCTGTTCATAGCCTATCGGGAGGACAGCTCCGGTGCTAACACATGGGCAGTGTACGACCACATACCTACTGATTATGCGGACAATAAGGATAGCCTTTTTGTTGCCCCGGAACTGCTGCGCGTTTTAGGTTGGATAGTTTTGAACAGACTCAACAAAGGTGATCCATCTTCTATCGTGCTTCAACGTGTCCAAGAAAGCCCGGTTTCACCGAAACGTGTTGAACGGCTCCTTGGAAAGCTGTTCCGTTTTTTTTCAAATGAAATACCGCATATGAACTATATACGTTCTAATCCCGCGTGGTTGAAGGTGTTTGTGGCCCTAAATACGGGCCTTTTTCCTGTTGATAACACTTTGCGTTCTGTGGATTATCTGGTACAAAACACCTGGGGAGAGTTTTTTTTTCACGCTCTTGACGTAACACATATTGAAAACAACTTTCTAAAATGCTATGAAACAGCAAAACAGGCCTGGCACTATCTCCAGGAAACCTTGCCGGGAGAGTCCGAGTACCGGATCTATGATTCCCGAACAACCGATGATCGCACAACAACCAAAACAATCGAGGATTTCATAAGATCGTTCCGAAAATCGGGCGCAGGAGACCTAATGGACCGGGACGCAGAGAGGCCGGAAAAAACTGCAACCCCACGGAACGGAAGGGGAAGACCCTTTCTTGATTTGCTCTGACGCTTGATAAAATCGCGCAGCCATTTTATAACTTGATACCCATATGAAACCAGCCTCGTTTCTCATCGTTGATGATAATTCAGTGGCCCTCCGGGAAATTGCGGATATCCTTAAATACCTGGGATACAGGAATCTTCATGAATCCAGCACTGCAAGCGAAGCATGGGCCATGTTGCGAGTAAAGGAGTTCGACTGCGTCATTTCTGCGTGGGATATGCCGGAGATGACAGGGCTGGCCCTTTTGAAAATTGTGCGAAATGATGACAGGTTTGACCAATTGCCCTTTTTCCTGGCCGATTCTTCCTTCACCAAGGCCAAGGTCGTCAACGCCGGGCGATCTGGAATCACCGGCCTGATTGTTAAACCGTACGACATAGAAACCATTAAGGGAAAGATTCAGGGCATCCCCGAAGCCATGGGTGATGGTCCTCCGAGTGAGGCCGAGATTACCCTTGATGAGGGCATGAAGCTGCTTGAATCGGAAGATCACGAAGGTGCTCTGAAGATATTTCAAAAGATGTTAGACGAGGGCGAAAGTGCAGAGATCTATTATAATATAGGCTACGTCAAGACCGCCCAGGGACAGTATCCAGAGGCGATTGATGCATTCAGGAAGGCCACTCAGCTTGATCGCCTGTTTGCCAAGGCATTCGAAGCCATGGGGCGTGCCTATAAAGAACTCGGACAGCCCGAAGAGGCCGAGGAGTACCTGAACAAGGCGGCTGAAATCTATCTGAGCAGCGAGAGAGAGGATCAAGCAGAAGAGGTTCTGAACGAAATCCTTGAGGTGAATCCTGACACGATCAATGTGTACAACACCATGGGAGTTCTCTATCGCAAGAAGGGCGATTATCCAACCGCCCTGAAACACTATGAGAAGGCCTTAAAAATCCATCCCAAGGAACCTAACATCTATTACAACATTGGCCGCATCCATGTCGATATGAAGAATCTGGATGAGGCAAAATCCTGCTTCGATAAAGCCCTTACGCTTGACCCGGGCTTCAAGGAAGCCAGGGAAATCTTGAACGCCATAGATATCGGCGCCATGTAACACCCACCCACCCTGCCAGCCCTCTTCCCGCCACAAAGACGGCTGATCTTCGACAAGGGGGGGGTAGTGGAGTTAAATGACTCATGAGCGATACAGTTGTACATTGTGATAGTGTGCAAGTTTCCATGGATGTCGGGCCCGATATTTCGAACATTACGGACCAACTTGCGCGAATAGCTGAGAAAAGCGGCGTAGAAAACGGCAACCTGCATGCTTCCGTTATAGGGTCCACAGGATCTCTAACAACGATCGAGTATGAACCGGGAGTTGTGGAAGATTTGAGACGGGCCATCACGAGACTCGCACCGCCAGACATGGAGTATGAACACGAAAAGGCCTGGCATGACGGAAACGGCCACAGCCATGTGCAGTCCGCCTTGCTGGGTCCTTCCATTGCGATACCGGTACGTGATGGCGTGTTGGCCCTTGGAACATGGCAGCAGGTTGTTATCATCAACCACGACAATCGCCCTCGCCAAAGGCGCATTGAGGTCACGGTGATCGGTACCTCAAGAGGATAGAGGGGAACCTCACAAGAAAAGAGTTGAGGTAACAATTTAGCCTTTTGAAAAGATCACGGCTTCAACGGCGATCAAATTTTAACCAGTGTAAAACTCGCGTCCAAGTGAGCGTAAAGAAAGAACAGCTAATCCCTTTTAAATAAAACCGGTAAGGTTGGCGCTTTGTTCAAACTGAAAAAACATCTGGCAACTGCCTGTTCTTTCTCAACGCTCACTAATACGCTCAGACAGTTACACAGATTAAAATTTGATCGCCGTTGAAGCCTGTCCCGGTCTGTTTGTTTCATAGGGCTAAAATGATACAAGTTGAGAAGATGGAAACATGAAAATCGAAGAAATAGAAGCGAAAGATTTGAACCTGCAAAGATTTATAGAAGAGAAAATAGCAGAGATTGCCTCTCTTGCCGGCAGCGGCTTGGCTATTAACGCATTATCCGGCGGTGTCGATTCTTCAACGGTCACCATGTTGGGTCACAAGGCTTTGGGCGAGAGGATGAAGACCTATTTTATAGATCACGGCTTGATGAGAGAGGATGAACCTGAAAGGATTGTTTCCCTGTTTAAGGAGTTAGGGGTGTTGGTAGAATTGGTTGATGCCCGAAAAGAATTCTTCAACGCATTGAAGGGGGTGACAGATCCTGAAGAAAAAAGAGAGGCCATTACCCAGGCATTTTACAAGGACGTTTTCGGCCGGCTCGTAAAAGAAAGCAGTGCAACACATCTTCTTCAAGGCACAAACTATACGGACATAGAAGAAACCGTAGCCGGCGTAAAAAGGCAGCACAACATTCTTGAACAGATTGGAATCGATACACAAGAGCAATACGGATATAAGGTGATAGAGCCGTTGATACAATTGAGAAAACCGGCTGTCAGGGAGGTCGCAAGAGCCTTGGGGCTTCCGGAAGAAATACATAATAGGCCGCCTTTTCCGGGTCCTGCTTTGGCAGCTAGGATCATAGGAGAGGTGACACAAGAAAGGGTGAGCCTTGTGAAAAAGGCAACAAAGATTGTTGAGGAAGAACTGCGAAATACACAGGCATTTCAGTATATGGCTATTCTCCATGAAGATAAGGTCACAGGGGTCAGAAACAGAAAGAGAGATTATGGTCTTCAGATAGAGGTAAGGTGTTGGGAGAGCCAAGACGCACTGACAGGCTCCCCGACAAGGCTTTCCTATGATACCCTGGAGAAATTGGCAGAAAGAATAACGACCGAAGTGCCGGGCGTTGTGAGCGTGACCTATAACATCACCAAGAAGCCGCCTTCTACCATAGAGGCCGTCTAGTACCCCGTCTCAAAAATTCTGCGCCCTGAAATGGCAAGATGAAATGTCTCACAAGTTCATACGTTTCACACATCACTCAAGGACGGGGAAATCCGAAATTCGAATATCGAAGCACGAAACAAATTCAAATGACCAAAATCTTAAAATTCCAAAACACTAATGACTTCAGTCTCTTAATATCGGATGCAGGGCTTGGGTATCGTCCGGCTTGGGTTGATGTTTTGGACATTTGAGCATTCGGATTTCGGATTTGTTTCGGATTTCGGATTTCGATATTCGTGTTTTCGCAACGGTTGATGCGTTTCGTTCCCGCTCAAAGGGATATGGGCCTATGAATGATCTTAGTCATATGCCATCAACTGCTGGCCACAAGTTACCGGAAGGCCTGAAGCGTTGCATCGGATTTCACGGCCATCTATGCCCTGGGCTGGTGTACGGTTACCTAATTGCAAAAGAGGCTGTACGGCTTCTTGGCCTTCGTCGCTCGCAAGACGAAGAGGTCGTGGTCATCAGCGAAAACGATACGTGCGCTGTGGATGCTCTGCAGGTTTTGCTTGGTACGACGACAGGAAAAGGGAATCTGATCTTAAAGGATTACGGAAAGAACGTCTTTACAGTCCTTAGTCGCTCAGACAAGCATGCCCTTCGCTTTTCGCGCAAGGGCCATTACAGGTACGAAGGAGAGTATCCGGAGGAGTTTGCCGAACTTGAGGCGGCCTTTGCTGCTGGCCGCGCAACCATGAAACAACGAATGCGCCAGAAATTGCTCAAAGCCCTCGACCTACTTTCCAAGCCCTTTGATGCTGTTTTTGACACCAAAGAAGCAAAATCCCCTGAGCCCCCTTATGCCCCCCTGGCGCCTTCTGAGGCATGTACCCGATGTGGTGAGATGACTATGGCGACCAGAATGATTGAAACAAAGGATGGAAGACCCCTTTGCATCCCATGTGCCGAGGAAGAGGGCTTGTCTCATTAGTCCCTTAGTTGTGAAGTTCGTGTTTTTTCTGGCAGAAAATATTTAGAATACACTGTTTTTCAATACTGACAAATAATTGAGGAATTTAGGGATTCAGGGATTGAGGAATTAAAACATGGGTGATTCCGTCAATTCCT
>JAUWXF010000063.1 GCA_030616475.1 Desulfobacterales bacterium | reverse complement strand
TTAGGAGTAAAGATAGGCAAAGCAAATCGAAACAGTTTTGGGGATGGCTGCGGATGCCGATGTATAGCAGAAATCTGTATTCCAAGGATTATGACCTATAAGGTCGCGGAAGTATAATATCTTTACTATCTCCAGAATGCAGACATATAGCAGGCAGCGATGAAATATTAACTATTTTGAAGTAATGATCTAAAAAAGGAATCTTATACCGATTCCTCCTTCCAGGTCGAAATCTGTATCCGGTGTCAGGTCCAGCACCGGTACCAATTCCAGAAAAGCTCCCAATGGCATATTGTCGAATAGATACTCAATGCCGACTGGAATCCTAATACCGAATTCGTTATCCTTATTCTCACGATCGATAAATCGGGCACCGACGCCAAAGTATAATGGGAGTTTACCTTTTTTCACTTCGAATAAGTCATACAAATGGTAGAGATAATCTCCATATATATAAAATTCATTGTCGCCGCTGGTCTCCCATCCGACACCGGCATCGATAGCCCTGTTATTATCGATCATGTATTTGCCGGTGATGCCGGTTGGTTCTCCAGCAATCACACCGATGCCAAACTTTTTCCTTTCAATTGCAAGGGCATTGGTCGATAGAAACACTATCAAGGAACTCAAAAGGACTGCAAAACATACGGCTAACCCTGCGACTGCAAATCCTTTTCGGAACATGTGCGCTGTGCTAGTCTTCATCAGATCTACCTCCTCTGGTGAATGAGTATTACTTTCTCAAGCTATAACCCATACGACTGATCACGTCAATCGGGGGGGGAAGACTGTATTGTTCAATAGAAAAAGCTGTATTTTTGAGGGTGGTATTTCGTGTGATTTCCAAGAGGGGCGATTTTCCATGTCTTGCCAGATTCTATAATCGCCCATCAGACGATTTTGCCAAAGATTCCTAACCGATATCGCAACTTCTGTCAAGCTCTTGGGCCACATTTTGGTGATCCGATAGGCTGGGCTGGAAGACTGTTGTAAGGGGAAACGACTTGGAATCCAGGCTCAACCCGTGGGTGCGGGCCTCACGCGCTTGCAAGGATCTGAACCACTTCGTCAAGTTGGTGAGGGAGAATATAGATGTGCGGGGAAAAGCGAATCCGTCCCAGGCGCTCAGCCGCAACAACCCGATTTTCTTTAAGTTTTTCCACGATGATGTGGGAAGGCACTCCCGGCTTCTTACACGCTATAATCCCTGTTGAATGTGAAGGGAACCGATCCGCCAAGACCTGGAAGCCGACCTGTCGAAGTCCCTGGCTCAAATGTTCACTCAGTTCTAAGATCCTCTGCTGGACCTCTTCGAACCCGATGTCGTCAAGGAATTTGAGAGCAGCCTCGAAATAGACCCAGTCGTTGAAATTGGCGGTGGAGAAGGTGAACCGGTCGGCGGTGTGCTTCAACTCGGACTTGTATGGGAGATACTCCTCATCTCGCACTACTGATTCAGTACCAATAAAAATCGGACCCAGCTCATCAAGCTTTTCTTTTGAAACGTATAGTACGCCCAGTCCTAATGGTCCCAGGAGCCACTTCCAGGCGGAAAATGCCATGTATGAGATTCCAGCCTTTTTGACGTCAATTGGCTGTATCCCGACCACTTGTGCTCCGTCAACCACAAGATCGATCCCTCTCTCTCGACATAAGGCGCCGACCTGGTCAATGGGCAAGGGCATGCCAGTGCACCAATGTACGACTGAGACGGACACCACACGTGTTCTGTCCGTTATCATTCCACTAAACTGTTCGAAGAATGCCTCAGGCGACATCTCCATAGGGGCAGTGCGGAGGTTTACTCCTTTCTTCTTCCAGTGAAACCAGGGATACACATTGCTCGGATATTCGTTTTCCAAAAGGATGATTTCGTCATCTGGTGCAAGACGCAATCCGTGGGAAATGAAATTCATCCCCTCAGCAGTGTTGTGAATAAGGCATAGCTCGTCAGGATCGCAGCTTAAAAGACGCGACAGGATTGCTTTGATACTTTGTCTGACGTCATGATAGCTAGCAGCTTCGGTCAAGACACCCCTTTCGCTGTAGCCCTTAATGAACCGTGAAACCGCCTGCACTATATGCGTACCCGCAGGGGTGGTTCCGCAGTTGTTGAGCCAAACCAATTGTTGATTCACAGGATATGCGTCATGTGCCAATTCCCAGACACTTTTGTCTCCTTGTTCCACTGTCTACCTCGCCCAATCTTCATTCGTAATCTAAGGTGGCTCTGATTTTCCTTGAGCTAGATTTATACCTTATGCTATCTTGATGTCAACTGAGTTACACCCTTAAAGGTCCTGCCGTTTTGCACATCTTTCACCCCAGCTTTTTTTGTCGAAATAGGAGGTTCGAGAGGGGAATGCGAAAAAGCGAAAAAGGGGACGCTGACAAAAAATTATATTGAGACAAAAAGAGTCCCGCTTCCCTTCCCCTGGTGACGAGCAACCTCTGCGCCAGAATACCCCATCTTTTTTACAGCCACCTGACAGAATAGTCTCCTCCCTTTGGCTATGGCTGTCTTCCTGAATCCTGGCTGCGAGCGGGACTGTTGACTGACATGTAGACCGGTCAATAGATGCCAGTATCACAAATCATAAATCGTCCCAAATCCGCTCCCAAATAGTGTAACCGACTGAAATAAAAAGGGTAGACCACCTCTCAAAATCAAGAACGATTTCTTCAATCCCCGGGGCGCTTCCCACTTGATCCCTTGAATTAAAGAGAACTCTGTCCTATATAAGTTGAGCCGGTTGAGCCCGTTAGGCCCGTTGAGCCGGTAGGGCTTCGTTATTCAAAAATCGTTATTCGTTATCCGTTTTACAATTCACGATTATGCGCAGGGTTGCGCTCTCCGAGGCCTAGGCTCGCACCTACGAGCCGGAGGCCTCACGGCTTGAAAAAAATGCACTTCATGTCCGGTCAACGGGCCAAACGGGCTCAACGGGCTCAACGGGCTCAACGGCCAAACGGACCTTATATGAAACTCTTGGGCCACTCTATTGAAGACCTTTTGAAGACGATCCCCCATGCGGAGGACCGGATTAACTGTACCGGACTATCAGGGGCTGAGCGCTCCTATGTCCTGAGCAAGGTCTTTCTTTCTCTTAAACGCCCGCTTTTTGTGGTGTGTGCAACGGCCAAAGAGGCTGAAGTCATTGCCTCAGATATTCGTTTCTTTTCTCAAGATAGCGGCATCCCTATAATCACGTTCCCATCCTACGACATTCTTCCCTTCAAGCCTGTGGCCTATCATCCGCAAACTGCATGCAAGCGCATTGAAACGCTGTACCGGATGCTGACCGATTCCCAGCCTTCAATTGTCATAACCACGGTCTTAGCCCTCCTGCAAAAGGTGATCCCCAGACAGGTCCTGTCCCGGTTTGCGGAATATGTCGTTGCAGGCGAGGAGATTGATCGGGAAGTAGTTATCCGAAAATTGATTCAAGGTGGGTATCAAGAGACAGTCCTGGTAGAGGACCCCGGGGATTTCGCCATCCGCGGCGGACTGGTTGATCTCTTTCCACCCCTTTATCCTGATCCGATCCGCATCGAGTTCTTTGGTGACACGGTAGAGTCAATAAGAACGTTTTCAGCGGCAGACCAGCGCTCGTTAAAGCCTATATCTGAGGTCACCCTCCTCCCGGCTACGGAAACCGTCCTTGATCCCTCAGAGATAGACCAGATTGCCGAGCGGGTTCGCAGCCATGGCCAGGCCCTGGAGATGCCTGGTTTGCGTATTGAGGAGATCATAGAAAGGCTTACAAATTTGAATCAATTCCCGGGAATCGGAGGACTCATATCCCTCATCTACGACTCGCTGGATACATTATTCGACTATTGCACAAAAGATGCCTTGCCGGTGCTGGTCGATCCCGGGACCATTGAAAAGCTGGCCCTTGACACTGAAGAAGCCGTAATTAGGAGCTATCTTTCGGCCTCGAGTGACGGCAGATTGTGTGTGGAACCAGAAGCCCTCTATCTGGCCTGGTCCGAAGTAGATGACAGGCTTAGCCATAGGCCACACCTTATTTTCAGGATGATTCCCGTGGGGGACACGGCTGCTGCGACCTGTAACCTAACAGTTGAAAAGAATGATCTCATCACCCAGCAGCTCAAGGCACGACCTGGCAGCGTGCGTGTTGCAGGCAGCGATCAAACTGAGGATCTACTGAGGCCTTTGATAGAGTGGATCAACCATGCCCGCGCATCCGGCCTGGCTTCATATATGGTTTGTCATACGAGAAAGCAGGCTGAGCGCCTGGGGGGGCTACTCATGCCTTATGGGCTCCATGCGCAGCTTGTTTCGGCCTTCCCCGGAGATCTCCATCGTAAGGATTCTCCGTGCATTTGCCTGGGTGAGCTTTCCTCGGGGTTTGTCTGGGCCCAGGAAGCCCTGGCTATCATTACTGAAAAGGAAATCTTCGGCCACAGTCGCAAGAGAGCGAAGTTCCCAAGGCAAGGGGTGGGAACACGCAAGATTGTTTTTGAGGATTTAAAGAGCGGCGATCTAGTAGTTCACACAGAACACGGTATTGGCCGATACAACGGCCTCATCAAGCTCGAGGTGGCAGACATTGCTAATGATTTCATGTCTATTGAATACAGGGACGGTGACAGGCTCTACGTCCCGGTGGACCGTATGAACTGCGTGCAAAAATATGTCGGCGTGGATGGCATTGCCGCACGTTTGGACAAGATGGGTGGCAAATCGTGTGAGCGGGTCAAGGAACGGGTGAAAAAATCGATCCGGAAGATGGCCGGAGAACTGCTCAAGCTCTATGCCTGGCGGAGGGTTCAGAAAGGACATGCCTTTTCACCACCGGACCGCTACTTTCAAGACTTTGAGGCTGCATTCGAATATGCCGAGACACCAGATCAGATTCGGGCTATCGAAGAAGTCGTGGCCGACATGGAAGCGCCCGTGCCAATGGACCGGCTCGTTTGTGGTGATGTAGGTTACGGAAAAACCGAGATTGCTCTGCGTGCAGCCTTCAAGGCGGTCTGGGACCACAGGCAGGTGGCGTTTCTGGTCCCAACGACAGTGCTTGCTGAACAGCATTTTCAAACCTTTAAGAAGCGGTTTGAGCCATACCCGGTTGAGATAGAGATGCTCAGCCGCTTTCGCTCTCCGAGCCGGCAGCGAGCCGTTGTACAAAAACTAAAGGAAGGGCAAGCGGACATTATCATAGGGACTCATCGGCTTTTGCAAAAGGATATTGGCTTCAAAGATCTGGGCCTGGTCATTATTGACGAAGAGCAGCGATTCGGTGTAGCCCACAAGGAGAGGCTTAAGCAACTCCGTCGCTCGGTGGACGTCCTGGCCCTGACGGCCACGCCTATACCCAGGACCCTCCACATGTCTTTGATGGGTACCAGGGATCTGAGTGTCATTGCAACGCCGCCGGAGTACCGGTACGCTATCAAGACGTACATCTGTCCGTTTGACGATACAGTGGTGGCAGAGGCCATTCACAGCGAGCTTCAACGAGGTGGACAAATATTTTTTGTCCACAACAATATCCGAACCATCTGGGGTGTGGCCCGTCACCTTCAAAGGCTGGTAGCGGGTGTGCGGATTGGGGTAGCCCACGGACGCCTGGGTGATGAGGAACTTGAAAATGTCATGCTCGAGTTCCTGCATCGTGAAATTGACTTGTTGGTCTGTACCAGTATCATAGAGTCAGGGCTCGATTTCCCATCTGCCAATACCATTTTGATCAACCGGGCCGATAAATTTGGTCTGGCCCAGATCTATCAGCTTCGAGGCCGGGTGGGGCGGGCAGATGAGCAGGCCTATGCCTATCTGTTCATACCACATGAGAGCGCCCTGACCAGGGATGCCCAGAAGCGCCTCAAGGTCCTTTTGGAACACAGCGATCTTGGGGCTGGTTTTCAGATTGCCATGAGTGACCTTCGGATAAGAGGGGGTGGCACCATCCTCGGGCCCTCACAGTCAGGGCATATCGCAGCGGTGGGCTACGAGATGTATCTCGATCTCATGGAGCGCACCATGAGCGAAATAAAAGGAGAACCTGTTGAATTAGAGGTGGAACCAGAGATTAAGGTGAACCGGTCAGCCTACATCCCTGAAACCTACGTATCTGATATTGACCAGAGGCTGGTGTCATACAAACGCTTGGCCAGGATGACCGAACCATCTGAAGTTGCGGGGTTTCATGAAGAACTCAGGGACCGCTTTGGCCCTCTTCCTGAACCGGCAAGAGTTCTCATGGACAAGATTATGCTGAAGGTGATAGGGAAGAAGATAGGCATCCAGCGCCTGGACTTAACCGATCAAATGCTCGTGGTCTCCTTTTCCCGGGATTGTCCCTTGAGGCCGGAGAAAATAACCTCTCTCATACAAAGAGACCCGGGGCGATTCCGGCTAACACCGGATGGCGTGCTCGAAGTGTCAATGCCATCCGGTCAGTCTGCACAGCCCCTAAAAGCGACCAAAAAGGTCTTGCAACATCTGGTCTGACATGATAGCGGATTGCGCCAACTTGCCCCACAACGTTTTAGTCCGTTAGTTGTGAAGTTCGTGTTTTTTGTGGCAGAAAATTTCGTGCTATGTTCAACAACAAGTGAACTAAAGTGCCTAAAGTGAGCTAAAGTGAGCTAAAGTTAATGTGCACGCCTTCGGCGTGGTCAATCTAAAAACAGGTTGCGCTGAAAGCGCATTCCTTAACTTTAGGCACTTTAGGCACTTCAAACTTTAGGCACTTTTGGTTCCGGCTTGTCCGGGACAGGAATTGAAAGATGATAAACTGTGAGAAGATAGCGATTGGACTTGTTATTCTATGCCTGATTTCAGGATGCTCCAACAAGAGTGATACGTCGGTCGAAAATCAAGTGGTGATCCGCGTGGATGACCGCGTGCTCACCCTGGCCGAATTCAATGAATACTTTGAGCCAATCAGAATGAGCTGTGACAAAGAGCAAGCTCAAAATAGTATTACTCTGCGGGAAGCTCGACTTGGTTTCCTTATGCAACTCGTTGAAGAGATGATCATTCTAAGACGGGCCGATGAGCTCCACCTACATATCTCGGTCCAGGAATTGGACGAGGCTTTGCGCGGTTTTCAAAAGGACTATCCTGAAGCAGGCTTTGAATATCTATTTCTCAGGCAGGCGATTTCCTTTGAAGCGTGGAAAGAAAGGCTCAAGAAGCGGCTCCTAATGGAAAAGGTAATCCGAAAAGAGCTTTTGAAAGAAGTGTCGGTTACACCGCAAGAAATAAAGGATTATTATGACAAACACTGGAAAGAATGGAGCCATGGGAAAGAGATACGGGCGCGTCACATCTTGCTACCGAGTGAGGATCAGGCAAAGAACATCTTGGAGCGGCTCCAAAATGGCGATGATTTTGCCACCCTGGCCCGCCTCCATTCCGTAGCGCCCGAGGCTCAAAACGGTGGGGATATGGGATATCTGGTCCGCGGCCAACTTCCCGGGTCCCTTGAGAAACCCCTTTTCGACCTGGAACAGGGGGCCGTGAGTCCCGTGGTTAAGACACCCTACGGCTTTCACATCTTTCAGGTGATCGAAAAAAGAGAGACGAGTAAGCCGAAAATCGAAGAGTGCATTGAAAGAATCAAGCAGGGCATCAAGAAGGAAAGGCTGGGGACTGCCTATGGGCCGTGGTTGGCCAAGCTCCGATCACGGTATCGCATCGAGATTAACCAGGAAGTTATTTGATGAAGGGACGATCGATTCCAATAAAGGCTTTTTTGATCATGCTGTGCAGCTTGGTCTCAGGAGCTGTGGCAGGTTATGCCGAACTGACAGATCGCATTGTGGCCATAGTTAGCGATGATATCATCACCCTTTCAGAACTAAATGAAGCTCTTGAACCCTATGTCCGGCAAATCCGTGAGGCCCACTATCCGCCTGGGGTGGGGCGTGAGATGCTGTTCAAGCTTCGTCAGGACATCTTGAACAAGATGATCGACGAAAAGTTGACCTACCAGGAGACCGAAAGATTGCACGTCTCGGTTGATGACAGGGAGGTGGATCGGCACATAGAACAGATAAAGAGTGAACATTTCCTAACAGAAGAGGAACTCAGAAAATCTCTTGCGGCCGAGGGCTACACGCTCGAAGAATATCGCAAACGGATCAAGGAGCAGATGCTTCGGATCAAACTTATCAATATTGAGGTCAAATCCAAGATTGCAGTCACTGAAAAAGACATTCGAGACTATTATGAAGAGCACAAGGAAGACTATCAGGGAGTACAGAAATACCACCTCCGCACGATCCTGATAAGGGTACCGCCCCCGGCTGGTGCTGATCAAAAAAGGGCAGCACTTGAGAAAATTGGATCAATTGTAAAAGACTTGAAGTCCGGGACAGCGTTCGATGAACTGGCCAAGCAGTATTCGCAGGACGGCACTGCCGAGGCAGGAGGAGACCTTGGACTATTTACCCTAAATGAGCTTTCGGCCGAATTTCAGGAGACAGTCCGACGGATGTCGGAAGGTGAAATCAGTCCGGTCTTACAGACACAAAATGGGTATCAAATCCTTATGCTTCAAGAGATAAAAAAGATACCGGGAAAGACATTAAGGGAGGCCAGGATAGAGATTCAGGAAAGGCTTTACCGGGAGTTAGTTGAAGAAAAATACAGGGCCTGGCTAAAGGAGCTTAGGGACAGATCCTATGTGAAGATCATTCAATGAACATTGGTCATTGGTTACTGGATGGTCGCTAATTGACGATTGATGATTTTCGATTGACGATTGACTGATAGCGCATAGCCTCCGAATTCTTGCTCTATGCTCCATGCTCTATGCGCTTTGCAATCCGAAATCCGCAATCCGGGTATGTTATGGCAACAGTTACGATCGATACCGTAGGAAAGCACGACGGCCAGAGTGTCACCATTTGCGGGTGGCTAACCCACAAACGCTCCAGTGGTCGTATACGTTTTCTGGTGCTCAGAGATGGTACGGGCACGATACAGTGTACTTTGATTCAGGGTGAGACCAGCGAGCAGGCCCTGGACCTCTACCCTGAACTGACCCATGAATCTTCACTGACTGTCACGGGAACGGTTCGCAGGGACAAGCGAGCTCCAGGGGGCTACGAGATTCTGGCATCGAGCATTGAGGTGCTTCAGATTGCCGAAACCTATCCTATTTCACCAAAAGAGCACGGTGTAGGCTTCTTGATGGATCACCGCCACCTGTGGCTTCGGTCTTCTCGACAGCAGGCTATCTTGCGTATTCGCCACGCCGTGGTCAATGCAGCACGCAAGTTCTTCGATGATCAGGGGTTCACGCTCCTTGACGCCCCGATCTTTACGCCGTCATCCTGCGAGGGTACCACCACCCTTTTTGAAACAGATTACTTTGGAGACAGGAAGGCATTCTTGTCTCAGAGCGGACAGCTTTACATGGAGGCCGGTGCCATGGCCTTTGGCAAGGTTTACTGCTATGGACCCACATTTCGGGCTGAAAAGTCAAAGACCCGGCGCCATCTTACCGAGTTCTGGATGATAGAGCCTGAAATTGCTTTTGCTGATCTTGAGACCATTATGAAGCTGGCCGAAGCCTTGATTGTGGCTATCGTGGAAGAGGTCCTCGAAACACGTCGGCAAGAGCTTAAGCTGTTGGGGCGCGATATCACAAGGCTTGAGAAGATTCAGCCCCCCTTTTATGTCATCAGTTATGATGAAGCAGTGCAGATCCTAAAGGATGCCGGGGAATCCCTGCCGTGGGGGGAGGATTTTGGAGCCAGCCAGGAGACCATTGTCTCAAATCATTTTGACAAACCCGTGCTGATTCACAGGTATCCGGCTCAGACCAAGGCATTTTATATGAAAAACGATCCCAATCGTCCGGAGGTCGCCCTCTGCGTGGACATGCTTGCCCCCGAAGGCTACGGGGAGATTATCGGGGGTGGCCAGCGCGAGGATGATCCGGTTATCTTGAAGGAGAAAATCGAGAAGGCCGAACTCCCGGCTGAAAGCTTTGACTGGTATTTGGACCTGCGACGTTACGGAAGTGTGCCACACGCTGGTTTTGGCCTGGGCATTGAGCGAGCCGTGGCATGGATCTGCGGCTTTGAGCATGTCAGGGAGTCCATCCCATTTCCGAGGCTTCTGGATAGGTTGTATCCATAGTTAGGCACTTTTCAGGGATTAGAACATGCCTGTTGATCGAACAAGACTTGTTTTAGACACCATCAAGAGACTCCTCAGACGAGGGGCCACGGTCCATCTTCACAAGATTATCAACAAGACCCACGCCGCGGACCTGGCCGTCGTCTTCCGGTTTCTGACACTCCGCGAGCAGGAAGCCGTCTTTGACCTCATGGACAATGTCGAACATGAGGCCATGTTCTTCAGTGAGTTGGAAGAAGAAATACTTGTAAAGCTGATCGAAGACATGCCTGCCGAGAAAATTGCTGAGATCCTGGAGCAGATGCCCAACGATGATGTGGCTGACCTGCTGGGAAAACTCTCTGATGACCGGGCCAAGGCCCTGCTCGATCTCATGACAAAGGAAGAGTCTGAAGAGGTGGAAGGGCTGCTCCGTTACGATGAACAGACCGCTGGCGGTATCATGGTTCCGGACTTTATTGCCTTGAAGGAAGACACCACGGCAAGAGAGGCTATCAACGGCTTGCAGAAGGAGTATGTCGATGTAGAGATGCCTTTCTATCTATATGTGGTTGACGATCACGGCCGTCTTGTAGGTGTCATCTCGTTGCGGCAACTCGTTGTTGTACCCCCTGAAACCACGCTCAAATCGATCATGGCCACAGATGCTGTAAGTGTGCAGACCAACATGGACCAGGAAGAGGTAGCCAGAATCGTTGCCCATTATAATATCCTCGCAGTGCCTGTGGTAGACGAGAACAACAAACTGGTCGGCATCGTCACGGTGGACGACGTGATAGATATCATCCGCGAGGAAGCCACAGAGGATATCTTGAAAATGGCAGGAGCGGGTGAAGATCTCGTGGAATCACAGTCGGTCTTGAAGAGCACCCGGATCCGACTACCCTGGCTTTTGGCCAGTTGGATCGGGGGTGTGATCGCCTTTTTTATCATCGGCCATTTTGAGAGCAGCCTGAGCAAGTTTATCTACCTTGCGGCATTTATACCGGTTATCATGGGTATGGGTGGAAATATTGGGACCCAGTCTTCCACGATCGTCGTTCGCGGCCTTGCCACGGGTCGCCTGAATTTGAAGCAAATACGGGAGGTCGTGTTAAAGGAGCTAACGATTGGGTTTCTCCTCGGCTTTTTTTACGGGATTCTCCTTGGATTCGTTGCCCACGCTGCTATACCAACAGAGCAGCCGGCTTTACTGCTCGGCTTGACCGTAGGGCTTGCTGTGATAAGCTCCATGACCATTGCCGCCATGGTTGGTTCATTGGTGCCCATGGTCTTTGCCCGCATAAACATTGATCCGGCTGTCGCCACCGGGCCTTTTGTGACCACCTCTATCGACATTCTGAGCGTGTTTTTCTACTTCCAGATCGCAACCGTGTTGCTCCGTCTATAGTCCTTATGCCGCATGTGTCTTCACCTGCCATTATGCTCCGTGCGACCGAGCACGGTGACTATGACAAAATCATTACCTTCTTTACCCTTAAACGAGGCAAGATTTCACTCATAGCCAAGGGAGCCAAAAAGAGCATCAAGCGGTTTGGAGGGGTTTTAGAGCTCTTTTCGGTCTTGAACCTGGTGTGGAGCTTCGGGCGAGGCCGGGGGCTGCCAATCCTCCAGGAGGCATCGATGGTCCATCCCTTTGAGCAGATCCGAACCAATATCACCTGGACAGCCTATGCGAGTTATTGGTGCGAGTTGGTTTATGCGTGGATGGAGCAAGGCCAACGGCAGGATTCTGCCTATAGGCTCCTCGAGCATACACTGGATCAGCTCAACTGTGGGAGCCGGTCTGAGCACGCCCTTCACATCACTTTTCAGCTTCGGTTCATGACCATAAGTGGTTTTAGACCCGGCATCGACCATTGCAACATCTGCCGGACGCCCCTCGAGCGGTTTGGGCGCTCCGCTGTCGCATTTGATGTCAGGCGCGGAGGGGTATTATGCGAAAAATGCGCCACTCAAGAAGCAGGTCCTCTTTATCTTTCCAAGGGGACTGTCAAACTCCTCCGCTGGATCTTGAATGCACCATTAGAAAGACTCAATCGACTCAGGTTCTCCAGACAGGCCATTGAGGAAAGTCTCCGGATGCTTGAAGCCTTTGTACCGTACTATCTCGGGAAGGAAACAAAAAGTCTGAAGTTCTTGAAGCAGCTCGATTCCAGATTGCCGAGTGTAAATCACGGCTGTTGGCAATGAGAAAATTCGTGTCCGTCTGCTGCGTATTTAGTTTTGGGGAAAAGGTGTCAGGTTTCGGGTTTCAGGTGTCAGGATTGAGAAACTTAAAGAGCTGAAACCTGAACACTGACACCTGGCTATTGAACTCAATAACCAACAATCTTGATTTACACCCGGCACTACGTTATTGACCAATGACCAATGATGAATAGCGAGGAAGGAACAATGAAACATAGATGTGCAGTCATTCTTTTTGCCCTGGTTACACTGATTCTTCTCTCTGTGGCCTCAACAGGCTTTGCTGATGAACCTGAAGTCGTTGAGGTGGAAGGCGGGGAGGCCAAGGTGACCCTGGTTGAAGGCAACGCAGATCTCTTTCGCAAAAAAGCCAAGCTGAGACAACCTTTGAGCGAAGGGGATGTGCTGCGCCACGGGGATCGCGTGATCACTGGAGACAAGACGAGAATCGAGTTGGCCCTGGCTGATGGGAGTATTCTACGTTTTGACGAGAAGACAACCTTTGAATTGATTTCAGCAGACTACGATGAACAAACAAAGGAGCGGAACGTCGATGTACGCCTGGCCTTGGGCAAAACCTGGGCAAAAGTTGCCGGACTGGTAGGGGGCCGAGGAAGGTTTCAGGTTTCAGCCGAGAATGCCATTGCGGGTGTTAGGGGAACCACCTACCGGATGAACGTGAATCCGGACACATCTGTTGTCGTCAAGGTTTACTGGGGAGAAATCCATGTGAGCAGCCCCCCCGAAAAGGTTGACGGTCCCCTGAGGGTTTCCGAACCAAGGAGGGTAGAAGGCCCGCACCCGGTTGAGGGCCCCCGTCCTGTTACTATGCAGGAGTGGACTTATATCGTCCGAGCTATGCACCAGATCGTTATCCTGCCGGATGGTACGGTCTCAAAACCCTTTCGTTTTGATCCCAGGGTGGATGCCGATGACTGGGTACGATGGAACCAGATGCGCGATCAGAAGCGATAATCGTGAAGCGTTCAATTCCCATTAACGTTCCCAATACACTGACGCTTCTCCGTATCCTGTTGACGCCGCTTTTTGCCATTTTTTTGATCAAACACCTCTTGGGTTTTGCCTTGTTGGTCTTTGCAATTGCTGCAGTAAGCGATGCTATGGATGGGCTTGTAGCCCGTCTCTTTCATCAGAAGACCACATTGGGGGCCTACCTGGACCCTGCCGCGGACAAGCTATTGTTGACAACCGCATTTGTGACCTTGGCGATTCAGGAACTGATTCCGAGCTGGCTGGCTGTCATCGTTATCACACGGGATATTCTGATCCTGTTTGGGATTGCTCTTTTTATCATAACGGCTCGCGAGTTTCAACCGGTGCCATCCATCCTTAGCAAGATCACAACCGTGGCACAGCTTACCAGTGTGCTTTCGGTTCTGGTAGCCTACCAGGCCCCGAGGATAGCTCAGGTTCAAGAGCCACTGTTCTGGTTTGCGGCCGGCATGACCATGGTTTCCGGGTTTCAATATATTTACAGAGGCCTGAATATTCTCCAGGAAGAGGGGTCAAATCTTTAAGGCTATGGGGTCAAATCTTTAATCTTGACAAATTATTACAGCCCTTATAACCTTGTCTGGGACAAAACAATTTGTCAAGATTAAAGATTTGACCCCAAATAGCCTTTATAACCTTGCCTGGGACAAAACAATTTGTCAAGATTAAAGATTTGACCCCAAATTTCCCTTGACACTGTTCCCAATACTTGATAGCAAAAAAACGTACAGGCACGTAGCTCAGGGGGAGAGCGCTACCCTGACACGGTAGAAGTCGCGAGTTCAAATCTCGCCGTGCCTACTCCATTAGGGGTCTTTGGGGGTCAAATCTTTAACTATTTGGTAACTATTTGGGGTCAAATCTTTAATCTTGACAAATTGTTTCCTTCTAGGAAAGGCTATAGGCTGTGATAATTTGTCAAGATTAAAGATTTGACCCCAAAAGATTTGCCAAAAGGTTTGACCCCAAAAGACCCTTGTTTTTTCATGGGGTTGTCAACATGCGCATTCTTTTGATCCATGCAGACAGATTTTCGTTTCGTGTCACAGGCGAAACCTCGGTGGCCATGCCCGGCGAGCTGCAAAAGGCCAGCCATGAGGGTGAGGTCGCTGAATGCCTGGTGGTCTTTATAGCGGCTGAAAAAGGTGATGAAGCCGATGTTGATTCTGTGGCCAACCAGGTGATCGAAGAGGTTTTATCACTTGCAGATCAGGTTGGCACAGGTCATCTGGTCATTTATCCGTATGCCCATCTATCAAGCACGCTTTCTTCTCCCCGTGTGGCCGTGCGTCTGTTTGATGAAATCTGCCGGCAGCTTCTCCGCCGTAGGCAGATCAAAATCTTGAGGGCGCCCTTTGGTTACTACAAGGCCTTTGAGATTGGTTGCAAAGGACATCCCCTGTCAGAGTTGGCCAAAACGATCACGCCGGGCAAACTTGCAAAAGCGGACGCTGAGGCCGAAGAGTCTGAGGCCCTCAAAGCAGAAAAGACCTTGAAGTCCGAATGGATTATCATGGGGCCTGACGGGGAACAGGTATCGGTCGAAGATTTTTCGTTTGCAACACGGCCTAACCTGGAACAGTTGTATAGGTATGAGAAATCCGGAACCCGTGTGTCTGATCAAGCCCCCCCACACATTGAGTTGATGCGGCGCATGGAGCTGGTCGATTACGAGCCAGGGGCGGATCCGGGGAATTTTCGGTGGTACCCAAAGGGCGAGTTGATGAAGCGCCTGGCCGAGACCTATGTGAGCGGGCTGGTCATTGATTATGGTGGGATGCAGGTGGAGACCCCTATCATGTACGATTATCAGCATCCCAAGCTCAACCTCTACCTGCAGCGGTTTCCGGCCAGGCAATATGTGCTCCTTTCAGGTGAGAAAGAATATTTTCTCCGTTTTGCAGCCTGCTTTGGGCAATACCTGATTCAGCATGATATGCAGATTTCCTACCACCATTTGCCGTCCAAACTTTACGAGCTAACCCATTACTCTTTCAGGCGGGAGCAGTCCGGGGAGCTGGCTGGCCTAAAACGTCTGCGAACCTTTACCATGCCGGACCTTCATACGCTGGTCAAGGACGTGGAGCAGGCCAAAGAAGAATTCCTGCACCAGACCGATTTGGCCATTCAATGTATGGAAGCATTTGGGCTTGATTTTGAGGTGGCCATACGGTTTGTGCGAGATTTTGGCGATAAAAACAGGTCCTTTGTTGAAGAGCTGGCCTCCTGTTGTGGCCGCCCTGCCCTGATTGAACTGTGGGATGAACGATTTTTTTACTTTGTTGCAAAACTTGAATTCAATTTCATTGATGCCCTGGACAAAGCAGCCTGCCTGTCAACAGTCCAGATAGATGTGGAGAATACCGAAAGATTTGACATAACCTATGTAGACAAAAAGGGAGAAAAACAGCACCCCCTCCTCTTGCATGCCTCTATCTCCGGTTCGATAGACAGGGTCCTCTACGCCATACTGGAGACCCAGGCTATGCGCATGAGGAAAGGACAAAAGCCCGCATTTCCATTTTGGTTGGCCCCCATTCAGTTACGCCTTATTCCGGTGTCCGAGAAATTCGATGGTCCCTGCAAGCAGGTTTTGGAAAAAGTGCCATATCGAATCGACTATGACGATCGTGATATCACCATGGGCCGGAAAATAAGGGATGCGGAAAGGGAATGGATACCATATATATTGGTTTTGGGGGCAAGAGAGGTTGCAGAACAATGTCTCAATGTCCGAACCAGGGATGGAGCTCAGAGAAAGATGACTCTGCCCGAGCTTCTGGCCGAAATTGAGCCACTGATGAAGGAAAAACCTTTTCTGGACTTACCCTTGCCACAATTTCTTTCGAAACGTCCGACTTTTGTAGGGTAAGTTGCCATAACATCTTGTGTGAAGCGTGCGTTTTATAGTATATTGGCGAAAACACTCATAGGAAATCGTGGCCAATTATCATGGTTTCGGCCAAATAGATAGGGCTTACGTAGGGGCGGATTTTATATCCGCCCGCAACGGTGGCATGTAAAATGCCACCCTACGAGTTTGGTCGATGCAAAACTCAAGGTAGCCTGCTAAATCGATTCACGAATAACGATTTTCGATTCACGAGTGTAAATCACGCCTGTTGGCAATGAGAAAATCCGTGTCCGTCTGCTGCGTATTTAGTTTTGGGGAAAAGGTGTCAGGTTTCGGGTTTCAGGTGTCAGGATTGAGAAACTTAAAGAGCTGAAACCTGAACACTGACACCTGGC
>JAUWXF010000138.1 GCA_030616475.1 Desulfobacterales bacterium | reverse complement strand
GTGAAGTTCGTGTTTTTTCTGGCAGAAGATATTTAGAATACACTGTTTTTCAATACTGACAAATAATTGAGGAATTTAGGGATTCAGGGATTGAGGAATTAAAACATGGGTGATTCCGTCAATTCCTAAATTCCTCAATTCGCAATCCCTTAATTCCGGCTTGTCCGGGTTATGTGATATTATTAGAGAGGCTGTGTGGAGGCAAGGAGCAGTATTTAGAAGGATTCGATTATGCATTTTCACAGTTTATCGTTAAATGGACATCATACTACGATAAGTGAGTTATTATCGAAATCTAAAAAAGGGGATAAAATTTCGTGTAAAATTAGAGATCCCCGCTTCATAGGAATATTCTATGAAATCGAATCGAGAGGAACTGACATATTTCCACCTTTGCTTTCTCAAAGTTTAAGTATGAGCAAAGTCCATCAGGCTTTGCATTACATGGATTACATGGTTCCGAATACGCAGGTTTTGTTCAGAATGTTTCATATTCGAAATGTTCTAAGAAAATATGTAGAAAAAAATATACTGAAGGCCGTTGTCAAGGAGGACCGCGCATCAATGGGTATGGGAGTCCATCCTTGTTGGTCATTAAATGAATTAGCTCGCCTAATCATTCACGTGATAAAACCCCCAATAGTTGTTCAACCCATGTTAGAGAATTTCAGAGAGTTTAGATTAGTGATATTGGGAGATACCATTGTTGCTAAGGAAAAGAAAAAAAAAGGTGGAATTTTCTGGAATACCAGAATTTTTGGAGGCATCACGAAGTTCATAACTCCCAGCAGACAAATTGTTGAGTTTGGAAAAGAGATGATGAACATTGGAAAATTCCCATGGGCATATATAGATTTGTTTGTTACCGATGATGGTGTCTTTCTATCTCAAATCAATCTGTCTGGCAGTAACGCAGGATTGAAAGATTACAATCTTAATAGTTTAAAAAGGGAAATGATCGAAAGATGGTTGGCAGCCAAATAAAAGCTGGACACTTGGTCCTTAAAAGGGTCTCATTAAGAGCAAGGCGCCAGGCGGGGTCCAGCGAGGAGAGTCACAACTGTAGCAAAACATGAATATTTTCTAGGCCGTCTCGCATATGCCTCCGCTGTCCCACCTAACGTTCCCGGATACTGAATTTACCATGGAGTCGTCAAAGGATTTTGAAACAGCTTCTAGTGCCCCGTCTCATAAATTCTGTATCCTAAACTGGCAAAATGAAATACCGCCAACATGGTTATATTTAATCCACTTATCAAAGACGGGGAAAATCGAAACTCGAATATCGAAATTCGAAACAAATTCGAATGACCGAAATTCAAATTTCCAAAATACTATAAAAGAAAGGTAGTTATCCGCATTTGTTTTGAATTTTTGACATTTGGATTTTGATATTGTTTCGGATTTCGGATTTCGATATTCGGATTTATTGAGAAACCTTGTCGATATTGCCGGGCATGTTGAATTGCCAAAATAACGTACAAGACTTTTGAGACACAGCACTAGTAAAATGGAGGGTGTATGTCCGGAGTTTTTGAAGTGTATGTGAAAACCCATTTCTCCGCCGCCCATTCCCTGAAAGGCTACCCGGGCGATTGTGCCCGGGTGCATGGGCACAACTGGATCATAGAAATCTTTGTAAAATGCAAGCAATTGGATGAGATTGGAATGGCCATCGATTTCAAGGATATCAAACAGGCTGTTAAGGATGTCCTCGAAGGCCTTGATCACTTCAATCTCAACGAACTCCCGGCGTTTAGGGACGTGAATCCCTCGTCGGAGAACATTGCCAAATTTCTATATCAGGAATTAGGTGAAAAGCTCAATTCGGGCTTTGTGAAAGTTTCCAGGGTCAAGGTCTGCGAGACCCCTGTGGCTGGAGCTTGCTATTGGGACGAATAGGATGGCCTTGAAGGTCAATGAGATTTACTCCAGCATTCAAGGAGAGTCCTCCTATGCTGGCCGCCCTTGCGTCTTTGTCAGACTGACCGGGTGTAACCTCAGGTGCTCATATTGCGATACACAGTATGCTTACGAAGAAGGCGAAGAACTGGAAATCGCTGACATTATCAAGCAGATCTCATCATACCAATGCCCTTTGGTTGAAGTCACGGGCGGCGAACCCCTGATCCAGGAAGAGACACCTGTTCTTATCTATCTTTTACTTGAAGAAGGCTATGAGGTCTTGATGGAAACCAACGGCAGCCAGGACATCAGCCAGGTCGATGACCGCTGCATGAAGATTGTCGATATCAAATGTCCCTCCAGCGGGCAGACCAGTCACAACGATTTGGGGAATCTCGAAAGACTGACGGACCGTGACGAGGTCAAATTTGTCATTGCAGATAGGGGAGACTATGAGTACGCGAAGCAAATAGTGAATCTCGTGAATCCCAACCATTTCAGAGAGAATCAGGTTCATTTCTCGCCTGTCTTCGGCAAGATGGAACCCAAGACGTTGGCAGAGTGGATCCTGAAAGATCATCTGGATGTTAGGCTTCACCTTCAACTCCATAAAGTTATATGGGATTCTGATCAAAGAGGGGTGTAAGCGGAAAGAAAGCAGATGGGTAATAATAAGAGAGCTGTGGTCCTTTCGAGTGGCGGTGTCGATTCCACCACGGCCATGGCCATCGCCAGGCAGGAAGGCTACGAGATCTACAGCCTTAGCTTTCGCTATGGACAGCGCCATGCTCTGGAGTTAGAGGCGGCCCAGAGAGTGGCAAAGACACTTGGTGCCAAACAACACCTGGTAATTGACATTGACCTGGCAAAAATAGGCGGTTCCGCCTTGACGGACAATATCGACGTGCCAAAATCTCGGAGTGGACAAGACATGCAGAAACAAATTCCGCTCACCTATGTTCCCGCACGCAACACGATCTTTCTCTCCTGTGCCTTAGCCTGGGCAGAGGTGCTCGGAGCATCGGATATCTTCACAGGTGTAAACGCCATCGACTACAGCGGATACCCGGATTGTCGGCCTGAATACATTGAGGCGTTTCAGCACATGGCGAAACTCGCCACCAAAGCAGGGGTAGAAGGCAACACACAAATAACAATCAGGACACCTCTCATCAACATGACCAAGGCACAAATCATTCAAAAAGGGGTCGAACTCGGCATAGATTACAGAATCACTCATAGTTGCTACGATCCATCGCCGGAGGGAAAAGCCTGTGGCCAATGTGACAGTTGCCTTCTCAGAAAGAAAGGTTTCACAGAGGCGGGTATTCCGGACCCAACAACCTATGTTGGGCAGTAAAAGAAAGTCACAGTCATGATTGATATAGAAAATCAACCAGGCTTCAACGAGATGGACATTCACAAAGGGAAAGACAGGAGGGTCACATGTTAAATTTTGAGTATTCAAGACGATAAAGGAGATTATGCTACTGAGGGGAAAGGTTGGGCTGGATCTGGTTTTTAAAGCATTAGGAGCGAAGCGGTCAGAAATTTTAGGCAAACACAGCTTAACACTTGACTTTGGATGATTTTTGTGCTTGTTAGTTCAAAACTTAGGCTATTTTTGTTGGGGTCTGACCTCTATTCAGGGGTACCCACATTTTGACGCTTCGCTTCGCTAAGAACTTTTGGCAAAAATGGCCAAAATGGAGTCGTCAAAGGGTTTTGAAACAGCGTCTATGATTATGATTGAATACAGTAACATTGAGTTAGAAACCTAAACGTCTTTTAAGGAGGCTAGGAAAAGTATGCCGATACCAATACCAAATAATTATATTGCAGGCGGTATATTGGCTTTGGGGCTATTGCTCACTATATGGTGTCTTGCCAAAGGGGAGGGGCACGCGAAACAAATTAAATGGATTCTCATATTTTTCTTTCTGGCTGCTTTTGTTACGTCAGATAAATTCTATAGTCTAAAAGCATTAGACGTCTTAGCTGATTTGACTAATCTAGATAAGTATGTCGGTCGACTCAATGATGTTACGGCAGAAAGTGTTCAAAAGTTAAACGAGACTTATGAGTTGAAACTCGAAAATCTTTTGGCCAAGATTGAGAAAACAGAGAAGTCAGCAGATGAAGCAAGAGCGTTGATACGTTTAAGTGTCGAAAGTGCCGTTTATGATCAAGCCATAAAGAATAAGCCAGAACTGGTCAGGAAAAGGTTAAAAAGCGTGGCTCCCTATCTGTTTAGTGATGAATGTGAGCGAGATCGATGGTTAGAGAGCATGCTGCAGATACTAGAAAAAAAATAGGCAGAGTTTATTGTGACGTTTTATCCATTCAAGGAAATGTCTATGGGCGGTAGATTCGGAAAATATGACGATGCCAAGCGCAAGGCACGGAGCCGCAAAAACCGCTATGCTGGCGGCACCCATCTTTTTCTTGAGGCATCATAGCACCAGCTATTCGGAAGAGCTGTTCTGGAATAGAATACAGGATTCTCAGCCCAGTTGAGAAGTTCTGCATGGGCTTCGTTGATCTCAATGAACTTGTTGCTTGTATCACCCTTGTCAGGATGATAAACCTTTGCCTTCCTTCTGTAAGCCGATTTGACGTACTGCACACACGTTTTGGAAAGAATTTGGTCTTTGGTCAGCTCAAGTACTTTAAGAGCGTTCTTCTCTTTGTCGTTCAACTGAGGCCTCCTCTTTGAAACGGGCACGATGGTACTCACAGGAATGTCCCTGCGAGATGCCTTGTCCAACAAATGCTGAGATGCCCACCACCTTGAGCCGGTTTCTTCCTCCCTCTCGTACCACTCGCAGCCCGCTTGCTCAATCATGTCTAAGAGGTCATCAGCCACTTTCTTGTGTTTGCTCCTCTCCCAAACAAATCTCGATATCACATTTGCGCCTACGGGGAGTATATCCAGAATCAGGCTATCTTCCGTGTAGGAGAATGCAGCGTAACGCGCACGTAAAGTTTGCACCAAGCCTGTGGCAATATACAACGCAAAATCAAGTCTTTTCTTACACTTGTCACTACAATAGCGGCGCCTCCTCTTTGGAATCGGAGTCTGTCCACAGGCAAGACAAATGCCCCTCTTTCTATCTATGCGCTTCAAGGGGGTATGCTGTTCTTTCGTGGTATATGTGCTCTTTTGACTCATAGAACCGTTATGCTGTGTCATGTTTTGCAGATACCATAACAGACCAGTTCTGTCTGTCAAATCAAATTCCCAAGCGAAGTCAAAGAAGCGGCAAGGGAAGCCCTGGAAAAAATAGCGGAAAGCTGTTGAGACGATGTCCTGCTTGACATACAAGTCTCATTTCAATATACTTTTAATATACCCTCTTGACCAGAAAGGAAGTTCTATCATCAAGTTAATACCACCACCCTATCCCCAATGCTGTTGAATTAAGGCAACCCTTTCGGGCGGGCATAAAGCCCGCCCCTACACACATTGGAAGGTACGGTTCGTAGGGGCGGGGTTTATCCCCGCCCGCCAGTGCTTCAAGGGAAAGGGAATTTGAGGTATTTCTGGATGGCCATTAAATAACCGGCGGGGAGGAGAAACATGAAATTCACAACAGTGCCACTTTTATCGATACTGCTTATTTGCATATGCTCTGCGCATCTTTGTGCAGCGGAAACGCCTGAAGGCGATATTACCATTGAAGCAGAAGGCTACGGCTTATCCAAGAGCGATGCTCTCCTTAAAGCAAAGCGGAACGCTGTTGAGAAAGGAATCGGTACGCTTCTCATATCACAGACCGAAGTTAGGAATTTTGAACTTCAGAAAGATATTATCCTCACCAAGACGACGGGTTCAGTCAAGAAATATAATGTTCTCCAGGAACAAAAGCAGCAGGACGACACCTTCTATCTAAGAATACGGGCCGTTGTCTCCTTTGCAAACATTAAGGCAGACCTTGCTGCCCTGAAGATTCTCCTCGAGTCCATGGACAAGCCTCGCATGATGGTGGTCATACGGGAAGAGAACGGAAACTATGCAGAAAACGCGATTCTCGACTACCTGACTGAAAAAGAGTTTGAATTGGTGGATGCAGCGCTTGTGGCTGCACTCATGCAAAAGGAGGATCAGCTTATACAGCGGGCGGCAGAAGGCGATCCTGTAGCCGCAGCCAAGATCGGTGCATCGAACGGTGCAGAGTATGTGATTGTCGGGAAGATCACCAAGAGCCTCGTGACCAGCACGTTCCTCAGCAGCTCCGGCATGAAATCGGGCCAGGCTAATATTACTGCAAAAGTGGTCAACTGCTCTAATGCCAAAATCGTTGCATCGAAATCGGCAAGCAGCGCGGCTGTCCATATTTCAGAAGACGTTGCCAAGGCCAAAGCTGCGGAAAAGGCAGCAAGAAAGCTAATGGACAGAAAGCTTTTTGAAGAAATCGTCTCCTCCTTCCAGGATATGATTAATAACGGCATTCCCCTCAACGTGACCATTAAGAACGTTGCAGATTTTAGTATGCAAAGGGCGGTCAGGGAAGTCCTCGGCGAACTTACTGATGCAGTTTCTGTGAATAAGCGCAGCTTCGGTGGTGGCCAGCTCAACCTTTCTGTTCTCTATAAAGGAACTGCTGATTCTTTCAGCGAAGCGGTTGACGGAAAAACCGTTGGAGGGAAAAGGCTATCGATTACCGACATAGCAGGGAGCAGGGTAGTTATCCAGTTAGAATAGGGTTTTCCCTTCCTCCACGCTTGAAGTGTCAACCTTTTCCTCTTTTTGCTCCTCCTCGTCTATCGACGGGCTCTTGATTGCTTCCTCTTCTTGCCCTTCGAGCATTTTCATTCCCGCGATCTTTTGTGCCTGTTCCTCTATCTGTTTGGTTAAGCCTTTGATCCGACGTTCTGTGGTGTCCAGTTTGGCCTTGATCTTGACCATATCGGCCTCAATTTTAAGCCTTTTAGCCTGCAGATCAGCTATGGTCTTGATGTTGTCTTCCTTTTGACCCAGACCTGACCTGTCTATCGCCTCCAACTTGGCGAGGTCCACGGCAGCAGCCGCCTTTTTGCGGTACTTATTGGCCAGATCCTTCTCATAGCCTGCATATTTTTTCTGAAGAGGGGCCAGCTTCATCTCGAGGTCGGCGAGCCTCACCTTTTCCTCGGCAACTTTCAGGTCAAACTCGGCCTTTTGCACCTCTTGTAGATCCTCCGGCGGCACCTGAGAAAACAGGTCATCATCCACGCCAGAGGTTAGAGAACCCTTGAGACCTTTGGTGGCCTTGCAACTGGTGAGTAGTAAGAGAGCAAGTGCAAGGATCAAAACCGAATACGGGACTCTGCGCATGATATTCTACCTCCCTTGTTGTTTGCGGGGCGAGTGTAGGAGAAACTGAGTTGGAGGTCAAGGAAAAAAGCTCAGCAGCATATTATGATGGTCCAATATTTTGCTTGACATTTGAGTTCATTGTAAAATACGTTAATGCCGATTCGCTAATACCGAACCGGAGAAAGTTTTTATGGAAAACCCGTTTAAGTACGGCGCAATCGTCCGTGGTCCATATTTTGCTGACCGGACAGAGGAACTGGCTGAACTAGTTGGGGAAATGAACAATCTTACCAGAGTGTTTCTGATCTCCCCAAGACGATTCGGTAAAACGTGCCTTCTGTTCAATCTCATGGATAAACTCCGCGATCTCGGATTTGCCACGGCTTATCTCGATCTCAACGCCTATCCAGATGTGCGAAGTCTTGCCGCTGCCTTAACCCATTTGACCTCAAAGGCTCTGGAATCGAATACGGACAAATTGACGAAGATTTTTTCCCGACTCCAGTGGCTGAGGCCGAAGATTTCAGTCGGACATGACGGCTCGCTGA
Organism: Desulfobacterales bacterium; assembly: GCA_030616475.1. Taxonomy (GTDB): domain Bacteria; phylum Desulfobacterota; class Desulfobacteria; order Desulfobacterales. The sequence goes on along the minus strand of JAUWXF010000138.1, from coordinate 978 downwards.
CAGCGACCGTTGATGTGGCTGCCGAAGTCAAAGATGCCCTTCCTGCTCTTCTGGAGGGGATGCAACATGCCGAAAGACTGGCACGCAAAAGAGGTAAGAAGCTGGTGGTTGTTATCGATGAATTTTCTGACCTTCCCAAGTATGATGGCCAAACTCTTGAAAAAGCCCTTCGTGCTGAGCTTCAGCAGCATGACCATATCGGGTATATCCTCTCGGGTTCAGAACAGTCCGTTATGCTGTCTATGATTCGGGACAGCAAAAGGGCGTTTTACAAATTAGGAAGGATCATGGCTCTCGGTCCCATTGACAGGCGAGTCTACGCCGATTTCATCTATAACTGGTTGCAGAAAGGGGCATACGAGGTTGAAAGGCAAGAATTAGAAAAGATATTTGAGTTGGGCAGGGATGTGCCGCACAACATCCAGAGGCTATGCCACACCATGTGGGAATTGGCCCGTGAGACCCGCGAAATAACCCCGTCCTTGATTGAGGAACTCCCGGTGGTGATTGCTCAGCAGGATTCACCTCATTTTGAGTTGCTGTGGCAAGCTGCATCTCAGCAACAAAAAATCCTACTTATTGCCCTGAGCAAAGAGCCTGATGCAAAACCGTTTTCCGGGGAATTTCAGCTGACCTACGGCATTGGCCCCTCATCCTCCATCAAGGCTTCTCTTGATTCCCTTACGAGAAAAGGAATCTTGTTCAAAGACCTGGGGGGCTCCTATCAATTTTCTGACACCTTTATGCCATACTGGATCAGCTACCTGAAACAAGCAGAAAAATGAAGAGCCCAATCCTTGACAAAAACCCGACTCTTCGGTAGCCTCCATCGAAATTCCGCTTTGACCCGCTAACTAGTGCCCATCCGGAAATGAATCTCACAACACTGGGCACTGGCGTCAGTTTCCAATTCAGAAATGAGTAATTTTTCGCAAGGTCAAGGAAATCAAGGGATTGCGCGGAGACGTACGTCGGTAC
>JAUWXF010000064.1 GCA_030616475.1 Desulfobacterales bacterium | reverse complement strand
GCAATCTTGTTTTTTTTACGAAATGCGAGACAACTGTTGTGATCAGCCAAACAACTAATGCGCCAAGAATGGTTGCAAGAAGGCTATCCGTGAGGGACATAGGTTCTCCTTTAATAAAAGACCTAACGTATAGCGTTTTATCCGTTGTCCAACGTATAGCGTTTTATCCGTTGTCCCGCTAATAAGATTGGCTTGATGAACTATGACCAGAGGCGGAACGTCGAAGGCAAATCCGTTCGGGTTCCATTAGCGGGATGACGGATAAAACGTTGTTGAACTGAGCCGCGATGTGGTGAACTTATCAATATTTATGGGGATTGTAAAGGGCGGGTTTTAGGATCCTATGGCAACCAAAGGCGGCCATGAGCTTTTTTGAGGGGAGATTCATGATAAAAGTGGCATTTTGAGCCGTCAGAAAGGGCTCATGGAGGAATCGTAAACACCAGAACCGATCCATGTTGTTGAAAAACCTCAGTATCAAGGCATACCTGTCCTATTGCTCCCGGTGGAGCAATTTTTTTCGGGCTTTAGTTTTTGTTTCTAACGGGTGTTGATCATGAAGTATCCTTTATCTTGGATGCGCTGAAATAAGCATTAAAGAAACCACCCGAAACTTCAGGGATTTTGCCGACAACTTTCATGGTTCCGTTCTTGCAAAATGGGCATCTGGTTACATCGATGCCGGTGAGTTCAAGCATGAGTTGCTGTGTTGTTTTTTTGCTGGGTTTGGGCAATTCGGGAGAAAGGCCCAAGAGTTCACGACACCTGCCCAGGTCTTTCTTTTTCGATCTGTTTGCCAGGAAGCCAAAATGCCGGATGCGCATGAAACCATCAGGCAGGACATGGAGCAGGAAACGCCGGATGAACTCACCTGCTTCAAGGGGCATCACCTTGACCGTGTCGTTGTCCTTGCGATCTCTATATTGGAATGTGACCTTGCCGTTTTCGACATTGATGATGCGATGGTTAGAGATGGCAACACGGTGGGTATAGCGACCGAGATAGTCGAGCACCTGTTCTGGTCCACCAAAGGGCTTCTTGGAATAAACAACCCAGTTCTTTGCCCATAGTTGGTTTTCCAGATCCTTGAACCCTTTTTGGGTTCCAAGACGTTCGGTCTTGCCTGGGAAAATCAGTTCGCCTTTTTCGAATGCCTTTTCGAAATAATGCATGAACTTGCCCTGGAAAACTTGGGAAAGTGGCTCTACGCGAAAAAGAAAGTTTTCCCGGCCGGGTATCCACTGGCTGCCATCAAAAGAAAGGGCACCTCCTGGAATGACACAATGAAGATGGATATGGTCCATGAGGGTTTGGTCCCATGTATGAAGGATAGCGATCAAGCCTAATTTCCCACCGAGACCATTTTCCGGATTCTTGCCGAATTCCGATAGGGTTTCAGAAACTGCTTTGAAAAGGATGTCAAAAATCACCCTTTTATTACACAGAGCAATCGGGTTGATCTCGTGAGGTAGGGTAAATACATTGTGGAAATATGTTGTGGGGAGCAGCTCTGACTTGCGAGATTCGAGCCACCTTGCTTTTGTTAGTGCCTGGCACTTGGGACAATGTCGATTGCGGCAGGAGTTGTACGCATTCCTTTCAGCTCCACACGTGTCACACTGTTCAATGTGACCGCCAAGACATGCGGTACGGCAGGCCAGAATGTCGTGTATCACTTCCAGATGGGAAGTGGGAGTCAGATGATTAAGGAGATATGCATGGCCATATTCACGTAAGATGTCAGCCACTTCCCATTTGGGTCTGGCCTGGGGAACTTCATCTTCCATTGGATGTTTGAAAGCAGTTAGTCCTGGCCCAAACCTGGCTGACAGGCTATGTACGTCTATACATGGACTATGCGCTAAAGTAGGCATGGCTCACCTCCTAATCGAATTTCTTGCTGTCGGGGATTTCCAGCAGGTCTAGGGGACTTTTTGTGGAGGCGAGCTTTTTGCGGGTTACCTGCAAATAACCCATGGTGGTTACAATAGAGCGATGTCCCATCAGGACCTGAATGGTGCGGGGGTCCTCACCGGCTTCCAACATATGGGTACCAAAGCAGTGCCGAAGCGTATGGATTCCTTTTCCTCTTGTGATCTTGGCTCTTTTTTTAGCAGTGTAATAGATTTTCTGAGCAGTACCGATGTGCATCGGCTTATGCGGATCTCTTCCGGGAAATAGCCAAGTTGGTGGACGAAACATTTTCCAATAGACGCAGAGTTCTTCCAGCAGACGCTCTGACAATATGGTGTAACGGTCCTTATTGCCCTTGCCGTCATCAACACGGATCATCATGCGGTCCCTTTCAATATCGGTTACTTTCAACCGCACAACCTCACTGACGCGGAGTCCAGCGCCATAGGTGGTGATCAACACCATCCGGTGTTTGGGGTTGATGGCAGAGGCAAAAAGACGCTCAACTTCTTCTGTGCTCAATATTTCGGGAAGTTGCTTTTTTTGCTTCATGGGTGGGATAGCCAGGCACATTGAATGCGTGCCAAGGGTTTTACCGTAGAAGAAGCGTAGTCCTGAAACAGCTACATTACACGAACTCCAACACAGTTTGCGCTCTTCCATGAGGTGCAGAAGGTAAGCTTGTACATTTTCCTCATTAAGCCTGTCAGGAGACTGATTGAAAAACTTCGCCAAACCAGCCACTGCATCGACGTAGGCTTGTTGAGTACTGGTAGAAAACCTCCGCAGCTTCATGTCGTTGATCATCTTTTGACGTAATGGTGTCATGATCTACCTCCTTGTTGAATGGGATTTGGTTTATGCCCAAAGGGCCAGGAGGTATTCTAACTGATGATCACGAGACAAAAAAGCTCTTCAGTGGCGGGAACTTTGGGAGAAAACAACGTGGGATAAGAGAGAAAAAAACTGGTCTATCTGAGTTTGCCAAAAGAGTTTAGTAGGTGAAATGACTAAGTTCCGTCGTTACGGAGCGTTTGAAAAGGAACGGTTATCGGGCAAGGTGGGCGCAGCAGCATCGAACTCCTGGATAACCGTTCCTTTTCAAACGCAATGCAGTAAGAGCTTGATACCCCTGGTCAGGTTTGTTTGCAAATTTGCACACTATTGACGAACGGCAATCCCTGAATTCACAGCTTTTTTGCTTTTGGGAAATCGGGATATAGCCAAAAAACTACCGCGAAGCGGTTTAGTTCAACTAGTAAGTCAGTGGAGTTTTTTCCACGTTTTTCCGTATTCCTTGCAAAAAGTGGAAACTTTTCCACCATAACTTGGGAACGTGGAAGTTTTTCCACCATATCTGGCAAGTGGGGAAATTGTTCCACATAACCCGGGCAGTAATGACCAAATGGGGCTTTTCTTCCATCTTACGCTATACATTATGGGCAATTCCGATCCCCGTAAATTCCACAAGCCCTTTAATGGGTGACCCTCCTGTTTCTCCCTGCACCTCCCGTTTGCCAGTTAATTCCACCTCGGCTTAGTTGTTAGTCGAAACGCCAGACATGCTGGACATGATATCGGTCAAACGCTCAGTGTCTGAATAGGTTCTTGGCTGAGGTCCATAGATAATCTCCCCTAGCCTCTTTTGTATTGCCTGCCGATGTTCTTGGACTTTCTCAGATTCCTTATTGATGATTTCATCTGTTACTATTTCATTGGTTATCCTCGATTGAACAGTATGCCATATCCTCCATATTTCCAAATAATTCCTTATTAAATCAGACTCTTGTGTGACGCCAAAATGTATTTTCATTTCTTCAAGCAGAGCATTGGATTCGGCAACTAATTCCTGCGCTTTGTCTCGATATTTTTGGGCGGATCGAGCGAACATAGTTCGCAAATCATCCTTCCTTTTGTTTATAGTCTCCCTTTGACGCCTCATCTCATGGTGATAATTCCATATGTTCTGTTCTCGTTGTTTGGTTAGATAGAACAACCTACTTACAATTTCACACCTCTTATCGAAACGTTTTTCTTGGGCAACCTTATTGCTCGTTATCTCTTCTTGCTTCTTCCAGTTTCTATGCTGAAACCGGGCTCCCAAAATGGCAACTATAATCCCAAAAAAGCCTGAAGAGACAAATGCAATGAAAAGGGGTTCCCGTAAGAGCCAATACCACGAGGAAGAATTTGCGGGGTCCCCCTGATCAGTAACTTGAGGGGATGTGATGTTATGAGGAACGGCTAGACGAGGAGAAGGCTTAACTACGGATTCTGCCCTGCGTGTCTCTGTCCCGGTTTTGAGCTCTTTTTTGTGAACGGTAGAAGAGGGCTGACTTTCTTGGGTGATTACTTGGCTGGGAGGGGTAGCTATACTTGTCGGCTCGGCTGCGTATACAAAGAAAGGGAGCGCCACAGTAAGGACAATTATCGCAAAGAGTCGTCTCACTATGCCTCCTATTCCAGGCCTTATAAAACCTGCGAACTTGTGGATCAGTCTAAACAGATAGAAGTTGTGATCGCTTGCCACGTCCTAGCATTCAAAAGCCTGAGAAGCTTTCGCCAGATTCGCCACCACTATCATAAAGTTTTAGCCATTTCAAGGCCTTCCCTTGTTATGCACGGCAACATAAGCTTATCGAGAGCCCCTTATCGAAATAGGGGACGAAATAGGGGACGTTCGTTCCGAGCTTGCCTAAAGTGTTTTCAGTCATAGCGTCTATCTAAGACTCTTAACACCATGAAACATTTCCTGCAACACATAAGGGATTTGGTCCTAATCAGCAAGCCCTGCGCACGCTCTGCACGAACGTCCCCTTCCACTTTCCCGTCAAGAACGCTCGGAACGAACGTCCCCTATCTCCTTCTTCAATTCCGTGTAAAGGTTTCATTTTTTCTCTCCCACCGAACGCCGCGGCTAAGCGGCTGGCAAAGGAGCACAGCGGATTTGCCAGTCCGCCTTCAGCCGCTTGTTCGAAGGTTTGAGATAATCTTCCACTAAAACCACCCGAGACGACTGATCATCTGAGAATACTCCTCTGCAGCAGAAAGAAACAGGTCATAGTCAGGTCCAAATAAGCCAGCTTTGAAAGGTGGCCAGTTTTTTCCTTCGTCTCTTGCCTGCTGAATGACGTTTGAAAGTGGGTTTTCTCGCCGGGCCGTGCGCCTGCCTTTCCATCCGAAGCGACCCACCGGCCCCCAGACATTGTTTTCATCCTTCTTGCGGATGGTAGCGTTGACCAAAGCCAGGAAAATCTCGAACTGGTCAAACATCAGCTCATATTCCTTCCCTAGAAACAGGTCATCGTCTAACTCCGGCTGCAGCAGCTTGAATAAGTATTCGCTTCGGGGGACGTAAAATTTTTCATGTCCGGGAAGTTGCTTGAAGGCATTAGTTCTTTCCAGCTCAAGAATCTCATCGCCGATAGCTGGTGCCAGGGTGCTGTATTCTGAACTTAACCATGCTGATCTGACCTGCGCATTGAAGATGGCACAGAGGTTCTCATACTGCGCATTCGCTAGTGCAGCGATTCCCGAAGAGTAAGACAGTAGGATTGTTGGATACCACCGAAGACTAATCCAGATCACCGATCCGCTCTCAGATTGCAAGTGGTCAGTAACCCGTGACAGTGCTTTCCTAAGAATTGGTCGATGAACGTCTGTGCCCCAGTAGGCTAGGCATGCGAGGATGCGTCTCAAATCTTGTGTAGCGGTCTCGCAAAGGTGCAACCTTCTTGTGAACTCTTCGACCGAGAAAGGGACGCCTTGAACTGGGAATTGTTCTTTCTGCGTTTCAATTACAACTTTGCGAACGTGATGAACTACCAGATCATGGACTTGAATATTCAATCTCGGATCCGAGAGATACTGTTTTGCCATAGAAAAAGCATCCTTCTGGACGTCCTGCTGTTCAGGTATGTCCAAGGATGGAATACTTATGAGTGTGTCCTTTTCTGCAGTGTCGCTTGAGCCGAGTGATTTCAGTGCCGGTGCATCGAACACGAAGTCGCCATCTCCGTTCAGGAAGCCGTAGTGTGGTGTCTGTCTAGAGTGGATGTCATTTGAGACATGCTTGTACACGTATGACATGAGGCCGCTAGCTGTTAGGTGTCCTTCAGGGGCACGGGCTCGGTCTTCAAGGCCATCAAGAAGGTGACCAGTAAAAATCGAGTGTTCGACGCGTGGCCCTCCACCGTCTGCGACGGGCTCATCCTGTTTCCCGGCTGTGAGGGCCTGACGGACAGGGCGAATCATCATGTCCTTCAAAAATCTAACACTCCCGGCCGAAACCGCCCTGTTAAAGACCAATCCCCCATAACATGCGTCCATTATAAAGAAAATGTGTTTGGAGGGAATGAGCTCTGCGTTGAGTGTAAGTTCTTCCCAGCGAATCAACGTGGAGAGATCGTCAATGCGTCCGTCGTGGGGAATGAGGAATCCGACCTCGCCACCAGCTCCGGTCTTGGTGTACCCATGTCCTGCGAAGAAGACCAGCAGCCGACTGTCTGGATCTGCTGTGGAAGTGTATGACAGATAGGCGGATAAAATGCCTGCTCGTGTTGCCTGTTCGTTAAAAAGGATTTTGACGCATTTGTCGGGAAATAGAAATAACCTATGGAGCACATCGGCGACAGCCCTAGCATCGTTTGCTGCATGGTCCAAAGGGGAAGCATGGACATATTGATCAATGCCAATTATCAAAGCGTGGCTACTGGAATACTCAGGTTTTAGGTTGAGATCCCTCATTCTTTCCCTTCGAACTAGAAGTAGACTGCCTAAAAGTCGTATTATAATGCTTCATTATTGCATGATAAATGGGATATCCGGGAAAAATAGGGGGCGTTCGTTCCGAGCTTGCCCAAAGTGTTTTCAGCCATAGCGTCTATCTCAGAGTCTTAGCACCATGAAACATTTCCTGCAACACATAAGCGATTTGGTCCTAATCAGCAAGCCCTGCGCACGCTCTGCACGACGTCACCCTTCTACTTTCGTCAAGAACGCTCGGAACGAACGTCCCCTATCTTTGTACTCATTTTAGAAAAACTCTCCGCTACTCACATAACGAAGAACTGAGCAGCAGGGATAGATGTTTGAAATAGCAGAAGATGTCTCGCTGACCGCTCAAGTGACCGGTTAGGCGAAGACAATCGCCACACTGTCAATAGTTAATATTTAAGATGCGACCCCCGTGTCTCTCTTAAAATAGCGGGTAAAGAAACACCGGGGAGTAAAGATTGATTAGGAAGATCGTTTCGGGGTAGGCAATCGCGCCCTCTAGGCTATCCGGAATGAGCAATCCCCATGAACATTCCTTGAACTTTTTCTCCGTAATGCCAAACCTCGCACCCTCATCTTCTGTTTTGTAGTTCCGCAAGACATTCTCGTTCACCGGCGGGATTTCTTTTTTTAGCGTTGCAATGAATTGGTCGAAGCTGAACTTCTTCAGATTCCAACATTCGTAGCCTTCGCCTATTTCGAAAATGCTCTCAGCATGGCCAAGCTTTTCGCCTGCAAACGCGAGAAAAATGGTTAGGTCTCTAGTCATAATTTATTTTCGAGAAACATCTAAGTCCCATGTGGGAGGCTAACGCCTTTCAAGGTCTAACGAAGAACTCACCGTCAGCAAAGCCGTAAGGCTTTCGCTGTCCGGTGAAGTGGCAAGTTAGGCCTCTGCCTAGTACAAACAACTTCCCGATCATACGATTCCCTTACATCACACCAAGACGACGCAGTTCGTGTAAGAAGCGCGCAAACTCCCTTAAAACCTTCATTGCCTCAGGATCGACGCCCTGCGGATCAAAATGCATTATATCGTTCCTGATCTCACGGACCTTGTCCAACCGATCTATGAACTGACGCCGATCCACAGAAAGCCTCAGCCTGGACCAGCGGCCTGCATCCTCAAGTAGCCGTACATACTCCCCAAACGTCAAGTCTGCCACTCCAGCCACTGTGCGTTTAGGATCGCTTGAATTCTTTGCCTCTTCCAGTTGCTCCACTTTGAACTTCCCGTGGATCAAACGGCGTATAAGATTCTCGCATTCGCCTATCAGCAGGAAAGGTTCGGCTAAATTACTAAACTGTTGGCTCAAATCGCTTGCTGTGACAATGCCACAAATTGTCCGATCTTGGGCCTGGACTAAGACGTAATCATGCTCTGCTATTATTTTTATTGCTTCGAAAAGAGAAGATTCAGCACCTATTATTTGAGCTGGGTCCATGCATTCGCGGACTGCTGTGCACTTTTTATCTAACGTCAGCCGACTCCCAATTGACTTCCAGCTGATCGCCCCTTTAACCTCACGTTCAGTAGTCATCACCGGCAATTGAGAGAAGTCATTGGTCAGCATAATGGTGGTCGCTTCGGTAAGCGGACTGTCTGGCTTAACAGAGACTGGTTTGCGATTCGCTGATTCCAGCCCGTCGATCTGATAAGTTGTTGAAATAATTTCCTGCTCCTCTTTAGATCCGATTGCAATAAACTTGATAGGCCCGTCGATATACGCCCATTCAAACTCCGGCTGGGTTTCAAGGCCTGCTTTCTCCAGTGCACGTCTTACCAACCAATTCACATTGCTCCCCCGTCTCGATACATTAAGCCAGCCAAGAATTTCACGTACAGTGACTCTTGGTGGCGTAACTCCTTTTTTTAACTGCTGAGCTATGTCATTCAGTCTCTCTTGTAATTTCTGCATTTCCTATAATCCTGTTTAATCGTTCACGGCCTAACCAACAAACCTGCACCAAGGGCCGCCAGGTCCTTGGTGTCAGGTGAAGTGTAAGGTTAGCTGGCAATGTATCGTATTATTATCAGGTAAAATCTCCTATATATTGTTGCTTTTTATCTTTTGTGTGATCAAAACCCAGATCTAGCCACAGTTCTGCGTGCTTTGTCTCTCCACTTTTCATCATCGCTTCCGCTCGTAGCAGGAATTCTCCCCAACCGCTAGTTTTCCTGGCAAAATTATTCGCCAAGTCCTTACTTACTATTCGACGGTTAGGGAAGCTTTCATGAAGCAGATAGGTGACATATTTGATCTGATTTAGTTCCTCATCTGTACCCTGGATATAGACCTTCCAGGAGTACCAATCATCCCGTATTTTTTTGTATGTGTTAACAGCTCTCATCGCAAATCCACATTTCTTTTCTTAGGTGAATAACTATCACTGAGCCATTCTTCTCCTTCGTATTTCAAACTAATTTGAAACTCGGGGTTTTCAATCTTTGGAACTTTAACATAAATATAAGGCACATAGACATTTCCATCAATTTGATCAGTCTGAATTGTCACTTTTTTTTCATCCACTTTATGGCCATTGCTGAAAGTTAAATACTGGCACTCTGTATTGCGGAAATCGGCAGGTTGTGATGGAGGTGGCACTTGTGAATCTGGAAAGCGCAGAATTAGCTTGATTGATCCTATCAAAGCCCCTTTTATTGTATACCTAAATAGGAGAAAAGCAATGACCCACATCCCGAAGGGCCCTCCAGCAGTGAACGCTACTCCATAGAATTCACCCTTTGCAGTGCTCTGAAGCATTTGCGAAAGCAGATCCTGATGGCCGCTAAGCAGGAATATCACCAAGATGAGGCCAACAACGGTACCAACTATCAACAGTGCAATGAGGGCAAGAATTATGGTTTTTCTCGTGTTTGGGTCCATATCAGAGACCTCTCCAAATCTATATAACTTTATATATTCCGAAGCACTAAGAAAATAGGATCTGTCCAGCTAACTTTATAGTAGGGTGCCTAAAAGCGACATTGTTTTGTTGCGTTATTGCGCCATAATCTAGAAAAAGTTGCGATTCTGCGCCATAAAACCCCTTATTCACGTTTTATGACGCAATTTGGCGATATAAGCCCTTTGACCGGCCTGCTCCCCGCCACGCGAAGCGCTGCCGCAGGCAGAACCCCCGTCCTTTAGGGCGGGGTCGAGGGGAGCTATACAAAAATGGCCATCTTCCTTACCGGGCGCGTAAGCCCGCGTAGCGAACCCCCGCCTAATGGATAGGGGATGTTCGTTCGGAGCTTGCGTAAAGTGTTTTCAGCCATAGCGTCTATCTAAGACTCTTAGCACCATGAAGCATTTCCTGCAACACATAAGGGATTTGGTCCTAATCAGCAAGCCCTGCGCACGCTCTGCACAAACGTCCCCTTCCACTTTCCCGTCAAGAACGCTCGGAACGAACGTCCCCTATCTTTCGCGATGGCATACTCACGCTTTCCATATTGCCGACATTCGATCTGAGATGCGCGGGGAGCTAAGCTCCTTAGAGATCGATTGCTCTCAGCAATTCAGCTTCTGGTTTGCGGGGGAGCTTACCAAACTGCAAAATCGTAAAACTCTGAGGAAGGAATCGCGTTACCTCTCTGGAATTATGCCAACGTGATGGTGCCTTCCCTTCGTGAACACCAGCGCTTATCTTAGATGCCTCCTCAATAAGATTCAGTATTTGTTTTGCCGACAGTTTTCTGGGCGCAATGTCGCTATGTGGAAAAGCCCATTCGCGAAAACCAAAAGCCATTCCGGGTGTTGGCTCACTGCACCATAGGGCACTCCGGTCTGCTTCATTTTGAAATGTAATAAAATGATCCTGGTTTGTAGCCCATCCCTTTGGTGAGGACGATATGTCCACGCAAACCAAACGATCCAAATCTGGATCTTCATAGATGTCATCTAGAGTAAATAGCATACCGCATGCATAACACACACTCGTGTAACTGATGTTACTCAGGCGAAGTAGGGTTTCGTGTTGGGATAGGCCGGTTCTCCTGTTTGGCTTCAGAGACAACCGTGATCGCAGATAGGGTGGGTCGTAGGCAGCAGGCATGTATTTGCTTCGCTGTGTCATTCTTTCCACTTTTTTGAATTGCAGAAAATATCCTAGGTAGAAATAGTCAACCACATCTTCCTGAGATTGGATAGCCTGCTGAAGCTCTCCAAGAAGCTCTTTAGTCGATAGCGTACTGTGGACCCAACCTTGGTCGAAGCCAATCCAGGCCTCCTGTTGATTAGAAGGTTTGAGTAAGCGTAGGAAGTTCCCTCCATATATGGTTCTAAAATGTTCTACCATGGCTCGAAAGAAATACATTTCGAGCAGGGCTTCTGTAATGATATCAGGCATGATCTTAAGATATCTAACGACGAATGTGTGCAGCTATCAGATGGCGAAACATAGTACCTCATATTCAATGAAAGTTTACGGAAGATCTACCTGGTACTCTGCAAAGGAAGGTATCTCTGTCGAATATTGCTATAAAACCCAAATTCGTACCGGAAGAATCCACTCAGACGCATTTTGTAATCCTATAAGTTTCTCCCTTCCCGCCGTTGGCGGCAATTACGAACGCAAAAACTCTTTAATCTTGCCGCTTAACAGAAATTCGTTGGCCTTCTTAATTTCGCATTGCCAAATCACCAGATATTGCCAACCGTTCATTTGCAGTTTTTTGTAATTCTTCTGATCTCGTTCAACATTTCCATTTATTTTCCGGTCCCAAAACAGGCGATTTGTTTGAGGCAACTGAGCCCGTTTACAGTTCTTATGACCGTGCCAGAAGCATCCGTTTATAAAAACCACCTTTCGGTACTTTGGAAATGCAAGATCAGGACACCCGGGAAGATCTTTCCGGTGCAGTCTGAACCGATACCCCATTGAATGAACCAGCGATCGAACATACCGCTCTTGACTCGAATCCTTCGGACCGATTTTGCGCATGATCTGAGATCGTTTCTGGGGGGAGAACACGTCCGTCATTTTACTGACCGAAGGTGTTTCAATAGATGCCGAGCCTGTCTTTCCGCAAGCAATGGGGGGAGCGCTTCACCTATCATCGACGCTATTGCTCCGCGGCCAAGCTCGGTAGGGAACTTATACGATCGGGGAAACGATTGAAGTAGAGCTGCTTCATAGAGTGTTATGGCTCGATCCTGTTCCGGATGTAGGAACCTACCCTTTGAAGGATTTACACAAAACCGAGTCAGTGTAGGTGCAACTTTGTCCCATGCCATCCTCCCATAAACATCCTTAAATCCGATATATTGATTTTTCTTGTGACACGGAAGCTGCTCTTCCATGCCCAGGGACAAGCGGCTACCTCCGTCTTTGGGTATGCGTTTGATTCGTTCTTGAACCGCAAAACCGTGCTTTGCCAGGAGTCGATGCAATGCCTTGCGGCTTTTGGTAGGTGTTGGAATATCGCCAATAGCATGCCATACACTTCTCCTCTTATACTTCCTATTTGGAATAGTAATATTGCCGAGTCTCGATGCCATCAAAATCATACGCCGCCTCCGTTGAGGAACTCCGTAGTCTGCCGCATCAACCACATTACAATCCCATCGGTAGCCCAACTCTCCAAGCTTCTGATATGTTTTCGCCATTCGCCAATCATACATTAACCCTGGCACATTCTCTATCATGACGCTCTTTGGTAACAGACCTTCCAGCAAACGAACGAATTCAAAGAGAAGATCGTTTCGTTCATCATCCACGGGAGCCGGACCATTTCTCGTCCGCATGCGGGAGAAGCCCTGACAGGGTGGGCATCCGGCCAAGAGATCAAGCCCCCCCTCCTTAATGTTTAGGCAACTCATGATTTCGGATACGGCGAGGTCTCGAATGTCCCTTTCCCATACCTTAACCTTTTGATGATTAGCTCGATAGGTTTCGACGGCTGCAGGGTCCACATCCACCGCGCCGATAATCCTAAAGCCAGCCCGCTTCAAACCTAGGGTCAGCCCCCCGCACCCAGAGAAAATGTCCATGGCTGATAGACAATGATCACGTCTTTTTACACGATTATCGTCAGTGAAGGAATGGTTAGTATTAGTACATTTCTCCGTCATTAAGATAATCTCTCTCCTTAAGCCAACCGTGAGACATGATTATTAATATACTTCCTCAAATTCGAAATTGCCATAGATTTCTGGCTTACAATCAGCGATCTATCCTTCCTGCTCCCCGGCAAGCATTTATGAACCTGTTTCGAACTCGCTGAATGCCAGCGGCATTTGTGTGCCTGCGGTACCCGGAATATGAATAGGCGGGGGAGTAAAGTCAGATCCGAAATCTTGGGGTATCTTAGGACATAACGCCTTAAAGTCACAGGCATCGCACTTATTCCTATGGGGACGCATAGGGAAATCACCTGCCAAAATTCGCTCTACAGCCCACTCCACATTCTCAACAGCAGCTTGCACTGCCTCCTCAGTCACTGGTACTTCGATGCGCTGGCTATCTTTAAGAAGGTGGACCGCACCGGTCCGTGCATTTTCTCCAAGAACTTCTCGGGCCGCTTTGGCATAAAGCTGGACCTGTAGGGCCAGTTCCGACCAGTGGAGTTCCTCACTTTCCTCAGGGTCACGGCCCCCCTCGATAGCCTTAAAGTCAATTACACTAGCATCGAGAATATTGCCCGCCTCGTCTTCGTGCAACATAAGGTCGATTGACCCCGAAATCACAGCCTGTTCTAAGGGCACCTCGAAACGGACCTCTACCTGACGTCTCCGAGTAAAGTCGTCAGCGAAGGCCTCAGCATAAGTTCTAGTAATCTCGGAGGCCTTGTCACGGGCGCCTTCATAAGGACCAGGCCTATTTTCTGGATCCCCACTGGGAGCCACGTGTTTTAAGTGAAATATGTCACGCGCGACATCTTCGGCCTCATCAACAGTGGGTGCTCGATTCGGATACAGCTCGTGAAGTTTGAAAACGGCAGTATGGACCGTCATGCCAAAGCCAAACATCTCTGGGATCGGGGGGCTGAAGCCGAATCTCTTCCTGAATTGGTAATCGCCTGGACAACGGAGATAATATCGAATATCGGAGTAGCTTGTAGGAACGACGGTTTCGTCGATCCTGGCGACTTGTCGATGGGGATCGAGTCCTGCGGGAAGTCCGTTGGGGTCGGTGGAGATCTGACGATGATTGAGACGCTGGAAGAACGGCGATTGAGTTCTTCTCCGTCTACCACCGGGTAACCACTCGCAACCGGAAATATAGAGGTATCGTTCTGCCCTTGTAATAGCGGTATAAAAGAGTCGGGCCTCTCCCTCACGGGTGCCTTGGTATGCACCTCGTCGGAGAGCAGGCTGAATAACGGCAGGAGGAAGCCAGCCGGAGTAACGACTCCGATTGTGGGGGAACCTTTGATGTTCGACGTCTACTACGAATACCACTGGGAATTCAAGGCCCTTCGCCTTGTGCACAGTTGTAACGGTGACGAGATCAGGATGACGGACAATATCATCGGTGGATGTGTCATATCCGGTGTCCGCAACATTGTTCAGGAAGTTAAGAATTTCTTTAAAACGCTGAGTCGAATCAATGCTGAGATAGACTGCCTCGATATCTTCAAAGATTTTACTGAAAACCCCCAAATCCTGCATGACGGCGGGACCGAAATCAGAATGCCGGATACCGAAAGCTTTCAGAACATCGTGTAGGAGTTGCTGAGGATATACTCGGCGTCTCGGGCCGTCGATCGGTCCATGTATGCGACGCCCCCAATCTGTAAGCACACGGGCAAACTGCTCAAAATCCGCAAGAGGAAAAACCGGGCGTATGGCAGTGTCGAAGTGACTTCGGGCAATTTCGCGGCCTGGAGAACCATCACGGAGCAGTTCGAAGGTGTCCCGGAGCACGCTGATGTGAGGTCTCTCGAAGACACCTCCACCAGCCTCCAAACTATAGTCTATTCCACGTGCACGAAGTGCCTGAGTGAATGCGGCGTGGCGTGGTGAATTGTTCCGTTCACTAGATCGGGTAGACCTCATCAGGATGGCGAAGTCACCCGGAGTCAGGCCGCGGACGGTACCATTCTGTTCACAATATGCCATGCCCAGGAGTGATTCAATACGTGCCGCCACCCATTCAGCCTCATCTGCCCGCGTGTTGAACCAAAGCTTTCGAAAATCTCGTGGCCCGTCGGGATCTGAGGCATCCGGCTCCTTCTCTATCCTGGTGGCGCCCAGTTCCTCGGCCGCGAACCTGTCGGCTGCTTCCACGATTGCTCGGCTACTGCGGAAATTAAAAGAAAGTTTGTGAGGTGAACGGGTTGAGTACCTTTCTTGGAATGTGACTATATAGTTAACGTCGGCACCCCTCCAAGCGTATATGGCTTGGTCGTCGTCGCCAACTACAAACAGTGTCTCGGAACGTTGGTGGAGCTCTTGGATGAGTTGTTCTTGTACGGAGTTTACGTCCTGGTATTCGTCAACCATTAGGTGCTTCAGTCCCGCAACGACCCTTTCCGCCCCTGGATCGTTGCGCCTGAGGGCATCAACGACACGACGGATCATGAGGGAGAAATCGACAAACTCGTCCCTATCAAGCAATGTCTCCAAAGTCTGCAGTACGGCTCCCAGTGCTGCGTCGTGTTCAGCGACATCCTCGATTCCTACCATTTCATCGTTCATTATATTCCATGCGTCCGAAACCTCCTTAACTGCGGAAAAATAGCGTGCCCCGCGTGCTGTTCGTAGCTGATAAAGGCCGAGCTGACTATATCGCGAAATTAGATAAAGCTTCAGTCGATTATCGTCGAGCACTTCGAATTGACGGTAGCGCGCATCCATGTCGGCAAGGACGTTGTAGCAATAAGAATGGATAGTTCCGATATACATTGCACCTAGGGCTGTGGGCTCTTGTCCGGCTGCCTCAAGAGCCTTTGCAACCCGCAGTTTGATGGTATCGGCGGCTTTATCGGTGAAAGTAAATGCGACGATGCCGGATGGAGCCTCTCCTTCCGCTACAAGCCGCGCGATGCGATAAGCAAGTGTTCGAGATTTACCGGATCCTGCACAGGCCAGAGAAAGAACTTCCCTGGCAGGGTCCACAGCCGCCCTGTACTGACGGGGAGTAAGATCTCTTTGTAACACTTCTTCAATAGGCATGGTCATGTCCTCTTGAATAAACCTGGAGGTCTATGTCAAGTGTTCAACCACCACATTTCAATGGAACCCTACTTATCCTCAATCAGAACGAAAGAATGAGAGTCGTTCCGGTGGTGTGCCAATACTTGATCTCCAAAAAGTGAAAAGCCCACCTCTCTTGGAGACATGGGCTTCAAGCATCCAATTCATAGCATCTTCCCAGCAAGGGTTAACGTATTATGATACAATCTAGCACATGGCTATCACAACACAACCCCTTAAGTCAAGGATATTCATTGGTTGCCTTTGTTTGGACGATCAAGGGTAGTTCCGAGGCTACCACAGGGTTCGGAAGCTCTCGCCCGTTCCTTCATCGATAAGAACTCGCTTTTTTGAAGACAGGATATAGCAAAAAAAGGGTTGTGTGTAAAGGATTAATGCGGCACTACATATTGTGAGGGATTGGCAGTGGCGGCGAGTTGCGGGCAGACGAAGATCGTTG
>JAUWXF010000153.1 GCA_030616475.1 Desulfobacterales bacterium | reverse complement strand
TGCCTAAAGTGCCTAAAGTGAACTAAAGTGCCTAAAGTTAAGGAATGCGCTTTCAGCGCAACTTGTTTTTAAGACTGACCACGCCGAAGGCGTGCACATTAACTTTAGCTCACTTTAGACACTTTAGGCACTTTAGATCACTCCAAATTGAATACGGCAAAAAATTTTCTGCCAGAAAAAACACGAATTCTCGAACTAAGCGCCTAAAACTGAAAAGGTGTGATCCGGAGGACCACACCTTTTCCATTTGGAACCAGGGCCAAGCGTTTTATGGTTGGCTTCTTGACATGACGCCTGTGCCATCTCCTCCGAGACCGTATACACATATCTTTTCTCCTTGATGGGCGCCAGATTCTCAAAACGCTCTCAATAAATCCGAAATCCGAATATCTAAATCCCTGGCCCAGACCTGGGTTACATAGACAGCAGAATCATCCAGGAATGTCGCGCCAGGGCAGGCCGAAACAAATTCAAAATTCAAATATCAAATGTTCAAAACCTTATTGACTTTTGCGTAGTATCGTCTTTCCTGAGAATGCAAGTCTTCGATCTTCTTAGTCATATTGTTTAGGATTTTGTGCTTTGGTCATTTGTATTTGTTTCGTGCTTCGGATTTCGAATTTCGGATTTTCCCGTTTCTCGATCCAAGTCCGCCTGCGGCAGATCATGACCGAGGTCGGTGAGACTCCGGGAATGCTCCATGGTGGGCCCACCTGGGTTCGAACCAGGGACCTACCGGTTATGAGCCGGTGGCTCTTCCAACTGAGCTATGGGCCCGAAAAGTCCAATTATAAAATCGCTGCGCGATTTTATACAACGCGGCTACGCCGCTCAAAAAAGGATCCATATTATGACACTATCCGTTTAAGCCAATGTGTAGCCCCAACAGCCCGTCTTGTCAAGGAAATTGAACGTATCAAATTTCCAAGAAGGCCTTCAGCTTGCGGCTCCTCGTAGGATGGCGCAGCTTCCTCAAAGCCTTTGCCTCGATCTGTCTGATCCGTTCCCGGGTCACCGCAAAATCCTTTCCCACCTCTTCAAGTGTATGGTCTGACTTCTCTCCAATCCCGAATCGCATGCGTAGGACTTTTTCTTCACGGGGTGTCAGGGTTGCCAGCACTTTTCGGGTTTGCTCGGCCAGGTTCAGGTTGATAGCAGCCTCAGAAGGCGACATGAACTTCTTATCCTCTATGAAGTCCCCGAGATGACTGTCCTCTTCCTCTCCAATAGGTGTCTCCAGAGATATGGGCTCCTTGGCAATCTTCAAGACCTTGCGCACCTTTTCCAGGGGAAATTCCATTTTTTCAGCGATTTCCTCTGGCGTAGGCTCCCGGCCCAGCTCCTGCACCAAATAGCGAGAGGTCCGAATCAGCTTGTTGATTGTTTCGATCATGTGGACCGGGATTCGGATGGTTCGGGCCTGATCGGCAATAGCCCTCGTGATGGCCTGCCTAATCCACCAGGTGGCATATGTGCTGAACTTATAGCCCCTCCGGTATTCAAACTTGTCCACAGCCTTCATAAGGCCGATGTTTCCTTCCTGAATCAGGTCCAGGAACTGAAGCCCCCTATTGGTATACTTCTTTGCAATGCTAACCACCAACCTCAAATTGGCATTGATCATTTTTCCTTTGGCAATTCTGGTATTGTGCTGACCCTGTTCAATTCGGGCCAACACGCGCTTCAGGCCCTGACCATTCATTTTCAGTTGGAGCTTTTCTTGATGAATGGTTTCTATTATCCGGCTGGCGCGTCCGACGATGGCTGAAACTCCGTCTTTTTTCGGCTTATGTTGTTTCGATAACTTCGCGACAAATTTTGTTTTCCGCTTACAACCCTCGCGCATTTCGGTCAACGTGACTCCCAACTGTGAAGCACATTGTGCAAACTCCTGTTCCAGGCTGTCAAACCGAGTGATATGGTCTTCGATTGCATCTACAACAGAATTGATTAACCTGGCATCCAATCTCCAATCCTTGATGTGGTCAAAGATCTTGTGGTTCCTACGATTTATACAGCGCCTCGCTCTGCGACGGGCACCGGAGTCCATCTTGGTTGAAAACATGGATTCTCGATACTGTGCGTTCTCCTGGTAAATCTCTTTGACAGAATCAATAATCCTGCAAATTTTTTCCCTATGCACCGATTCTTCGACAAAGGTATCGATCTCATCCACGTCCCGCAAGACATCCCTTAAGCGAATCTGGCCTTTCGAAAGGGGATCACCCAGGCTGATAATCTTTTCCACCCCCACTGTAGACTGCACGAGGGTCTTCAATACTTCCTGTTCCCCTGCTTCTATCTGCTTGGCGATCTCCACCTCGTCCTCTCGACTCAGTAGAGATACCAATCCCATCTCACGGAGGTACATTTTAACAGGATCAGTGACCCTGCCAAATACATCTCGCTCTGGTTCCGGAGGCATCGCTGCCTTCTCTTCCGGGCTCTTCTTCTCCACATCCGGCTCAAATACCTTGATTTTGCTCCCATCGATCACTGCGATATCAAGTTCGTCAAAGACCATTATCATTCTATCGATCTGATCGGCGGAAACTGCACCTTCCGGTAAGGCATCGTTGAGCTCTTCATAGGTAAGGTAGCCATACTTTTTCCCTTTGGTTATCAATTGTTTTAAATTTTCAACCTTGGTCCTGCTGGCCATA
Source organism: Desulfobacterales bacterium (assembly GCA_030616475.1). Taxonomy (GTDB): domain Bacteria; phylum Desulfobacterota; class Desulfobacteria; order Desulfobacterales. The sequence goes on along the minus strand of JAUWXF010000153.1, from coordinate 5,048 downwards.
AGAATCTCCCTCAAAACCTAACTCAAAGAGCTTCCACGTGCTGTTGAGCCCATTTTTGTTTCTCAGCAAGAAGTTGATTCAACAACTCTTGGTTGTTGGCCCTTTCGGCCTCTTTGATCTTCTTTGAAAGTAGTCTAACCTGCCGCTTTCTAAGGCGGGCTTGATACTGTCTTACGATCTTGTGACAACTATCACGATCCGCCTGGATATCCTCCATTAACAATGAAGATATCAAGTTCCTGATCTTGGCATCATCAGTCTGTGCGATCAGATCAGCACCTGTTACAGGTCGGTTTGAACTAGATCTCTGCAAGATCATGCGCCCTAATTCCTTAAGCTCGACTGTTTCAAACCCCTCTATAATTTTTTGCGGATCAAAACTGGACACCATCTCCGGGCATTGCAGCATCATTGCGACAAGGGCCTCTTCAAGTTTTGAGTTGTGCCGTGGCTTGGGTAAAGAGACCGCCTTTTTGTCCTTTGTTGCTGAGGTCCGGACCTGTTCCAGGATGGCCGCTTCATCGATGTCCAGGCGCTCGGCCAAATCCCTTATGTAGACCGAACGACTTACGCCGTCGACCAAAGAGCCGAGAGGACCTTTCAGTGTTTCAATAATACGCACCTTGCCTTCCAGAGAGAGGCCATGTTTCTTGATAGCACACGCTATAAGGAATGGCATAACACCTAAGGCATTTTCAGTTGCCTTGAGAAACTCATCGGCACCAACTTCAAAGACATAGGAATCCGGATCCTTTCCCTCGGGAAGAATCAATATGCCAGCATCAACCTTCTCTTCCAGAAACAGGGGCAGACTGCGCTCAGCAGCTTTTATGCCGGCTTCATCTGAATCAAAGACAAGGATCATTTGCCGGGAATACCCCTTCATGATGCGCACGTGTTGACGCGTCAGGGCCGTTCCGAGGGTTGCTACCCCACTCTGTATGCCGTGACAGTGTAAGGCCAGCAGGTCAAAATAGCCTTCTACGATAAAGACTGAGTCGCTCTGGCGGCAGGCCTCTTTGGCAACATCCAACCCGTACAATGTTCGGCTCTTGTGATAAACCGGTGTATCAGGTGAGTTAAGATACTTGGGGAGGCTATCGTCCAAGCTCCGCCCACCAAAACCCAATACCGTTTTATGAATATCAACAATGGGAAATATGATCCGGTCACGAAACCGATCATAATATCTACCATTTTTGGCAACCACCAGACCTGCTTTTTGAAGATCATCGAGCGGCACCCCTCTTCTGGAAAAGTATTGTGTCAGACCGGTCCACGACTGCGGTGCATACCCCAGCATAAAACGTTCTGTGACCTCGGGTGTCATTTGCCGTTTGCTCAAATACTCCCTTGCGCATTTACCTGAAGAGGGATGGGACAAAACCCCCCTGAAATAATTTGCAGCTTCTTTGTTGATCTTGAGCAACCTCTCCCTTTCTTCCAACTCCTTTTTTTGAGTCGGCGACATCTTCCGGGTCGGTATCTCAATACCGTATTTTTGTGCCACAAACCCCACAGCCTCTGGGAAGCTCAGATTATTGTACTGGATGAGAAAACTGAAAACATTGCCGCCCTGTCCACACCCAAAACAGTGAAATATCTGCTTCTCCTCGCTGACTGTAAAAGAGGGCTTCTTGTCCGCATGAAACGGGCATAACCCTATGAAATTCTTACCAGTCTTTTTCAAGGCAACATATTCTGAAATCACATCAACGATACTTGCTGCGTTTTGAACATTGGCAATGATATCTTCGGGTATAAAACCGGCCAAGATGTAATACCCTCCGGATCAGAATTTCTAATAACGTTTTTGATACAATATATCGTATGTTTTGATTGTGTCAAGCACTATATATAGCGGCAAAACTTGCAGGGATAATATGAATTGCAAATGTTTAATGGCTTAAGTGTTTTCTCACCATTTCATTTACAAGCTTTCCATCGGCCGAACCGGCCAATTGGCCCATCACCGTTTTCATCACCCGCCCCATGTCCTTCATGTCTTTGGCGCCCAGTTCTTGAATCATTGCAGCAACGACATCGTTAATCGCTTCCACGGAAAGCTGCTCGGGCATAAATGACATCAGTACGGCCAATTCCTGCTCTTCTTTGTTGACAAGATCATCTCGACCACCCTCTTTGAATTGACGAATGGACTCTTTGCGTTGTTTGATCTGAGTCCGAATCAGGCGCAGAATTTCTTGGTCGTCAAGGCCAGCCTGTAACTCTACCTCCCGGTTCTTGATAGCCGCCCGCAACATCCGCAGTGTGCCAACGTGAACCGCATCCTTTTTCTTGGTTGCGACAATGGGCTGATTCTGGATCATTTCTTGTAGGGACATGTCTTTGTTCTCGATAGCCGGCCTAATCGTTTGGCTTCATTGAAATGGGATACCTTGGATGCATGAGTTGCGTGAAGCGAATAAGTGTGACACCCGGGATCTTGAATCAGCGCCTGAAATGGAAGTCACCTTAGGTGCAACAAGAGGATAGGCCATCGTTGGGATAGTCAACTCCACGAAAGGCACGAAAAGGATTTGATTTTTTCCGCAAATTTTTTTAAACTTTTAAAATAGGGATCTTTTGAGAGGATGTCAAGAAAAAAATGAAAAAATCGAGGATTCACGCGGAACCCCGGGCAACCTCCATGGCCTGCTTCAGGTTCAGGGTGCCTGCATATAGCGCCTTCCCGGTGATAACCGCTTCAACGCCCAGGCGCTCCAGGGGGAGAAGTGCCCTGATGTCGTTGATATCTGAGACACCCCCGGAAGCGATAATGGGAATGGACACAGATTCAGCTAACCGCTCGGTCTGGGCAATATTTGGGCCGGTCTGCATTCCGTCTTTGTGGATGTCCGTAAAGATAATGCCGGCAAGTCTGTGTCCCTGAAAACCCCTGGCCACCTCAATGGCCTGCTGCTCGGTAGTTTGCGTCCATCCCTCTATGGCTACCATTCCGTTGCGGGCATCAATTCCTACCATAATCTTACCTGGAAAAGCCTGGCATGCTTGCTCAACCAGACGAGGATTTCTAATCGCCTCAGTTCCAAGAATAACCCTGCTAACGCCCAGGTCCAGAAACATGGAAATGGTTTCCATGCTCCGTATCCCGCCACCCAGTTGCACGGGTATATGAACCCTATCCAGGATACGTTTAATGGCTTCTACGTTTTGTGGACTCTTCCTGAAGGCACCATCCAAATCGATGACATGCAGTAACTCAGCCCCCTCTGCTTCCCATCTTGCTGCCATGGCAGAGGGGTCGTCAGAGAATATCGTCTCGGAATCTTCGCGCCCCTGAAGGAGCCGGACACACCGGCCCCCTTTTATGTCCACTGCCGGGATAATCAGCATCTATAATATTCCTTTTGTAGAACGGACCTCGGTAATTCTGCTGTCCAGCATGGTGGCCTCATCGAGCGCCTGGCCAAAGGCCTTGAACACGGCCTCTATAATGTGGTGCGTATTCTCGCCGTACATGACATTGATGTGGAGGGTCACGCCGCTTCGGTTGACAAAGGCCCTGAAGAATTCTTGAATGAGTTGTGCGTCAAAACGCCCGGCGGTATCGCGTTTAAGGTTAACATGATAAACAAGAAAAGGCCTGTTCGAAAAGTCAATCACTACAGAGGCCAGTGCCTCGTCCATCGGAACCAGGCCCCTGCCGTACCGCTTAATTCCCTTTCGACCCCCTAATGCCTTGTTAAAGGCGTCGCCCAGCACTATGCCGATGTCTTCAACCGTGTGATGATCGTCTATCTCGATGTCTCCCTTTGCATTTAGGGTGAGATCAAAGAAACCGTGGGCAGCCATCAAGGTGAGCATGTGGTCCATGAACGGGATGCCCGTTGTAATGGCCGATTTGCCCTTCCCTTCTATGGTCAATTCAAGCTTGATGTCCGTTTCCTTCGTGGCGCGTGCCACCTTGGCAGAGCGCTTATTTGCCTTTTTTCGAGTCATGCCCCTCCTCAAAGGAAAAAATATCAGTTACTTACGTTACTCCACGTGATTTGAAGTTACCAGCAATCCCCAAGCAAGTCAAGCGATTATCTTGTTTGGACTCTGCTGGTCATTGCCGCTATGACGAACGCATAAACTGTTCGCAGAGTGATTGTGTGTCGTGGGCACAAATAGCATCGAGTGCACGAAGAGGAGGATCAGGGCCGTTAAGGATGTTCCGCATATATTGTTGAAAGAATCGACAGGCAGGGTTTTATAACGACGCTCGTTTATGCGGCTTTGACGCGGTCCTGAGCCTTTCCCTTTGACACATTGACATCCAAGGGCCTTTGTACTAAGCTACCCTCACCCAAGTGGAGGAAGGAGATGAAAGGCAAGAAATTGTTTGTTGGAAATCTTAGTCGTTCTGTATAGGTGGTCGAATCCAGATTCGGCTGCATTGAATTAAGAGGTAGATATATGAAAGACTATTACCACACCTTTCACATTCCCGTTATGGGGATCGGACACTCTGTTAACACACCTATCCGTGTAGCTCCTTTAGGCATTACATCAGTTATTTCGCTCGTGGACGATATTTTTCTCGAGAAAATCCGCAAATATTACAGCGAAAAGTACGGCTTGCCCTATGTCAAGCTACCAAGGAACGAAGAGGACGGCCGGGCAAAAAGAATCACCGCTTATCTTGAGACCGTCAGGGAGATCGTGCGGATTAAGATGGAGGACATTAGAGAACAGCCTTTCTTCGAGGTCAACGACAAAGGTAAATACTTTGACCTCCTTTCCGAAGAAACTCCCATAAAAAGGGAATACAACAGGCTTCTCAAAATGAGGGCCGGGCCTGAGAGAAGCGCCCTGGCAGAGGATTTGACACGTAGAATGCAACCTGGCTCCATTGACGTCAATATCATGGTCGAACTGGACGCCATTAGTCCTGATAACAATGGCAACCCCCTGGGGGATGAATTCAGCGATGCCAAAGCGGCCCTTCGAGGGTATGCTAAGAGCGGTCTTCGCTCCAGCATCGTATTTTCGGCCGGAATCAACCAGGGCTTATTCAAGTATATGACCAGGTTTCGGGACTT
>JAUWXF010000247.1 GCA_030616475.1 Desulfobacterales bacterium | reverse complement strand
TTTCAGATCTCGCGTTTGTCGCTCCTGACACCTGACACCTGACACCTGACACCAAAAAGTAGGAACAAAAGAACTTATCTCTTGGCGCCCGCATCCTTGATAAGTGTAAACCGAGGAATGAAGGATGACCGGATTTTAATGAAATTAGCCAAGGCAAATCCTTTTTATCAATGTCGGGAAATATAGTCAAGCACCACAATCCTTTTATTCCTCCATCCGAGACAGCCTGTCTACCCCTAACCGCATGGGCCAGAACACGGCCAACACATTGATGGCTGCCACCAATGCAAAGGAAAGGGTGATCCACATCCAGTGGACCAGTGGTATGGCCTCCCCGCGAAGTCTGGCCATAAAAATCGTGTAGACGGAACCTGCCTCCAGTACAATGACTGATCCAATAAAACCCATGCACAGGAACATAAAGAGCATGCCGCCAAACCCGGTAGCCACCTGCGCCATGTTCTCGAGACGAAAATTAGGATAGGCAGCACCCAGACCCACACCCATGGCCGTGATACCAAATACCATGAAAAAGACAGTAATTGTGGAAAGTCCCATCATGAAGGGGGTTACTGAGAGTAACTTGTTTGAAAGCACGACAAGTGTTTCAGATAAGATGAGCAGGGGCCCCAGGTACGTCCAGAACTTCACCCAAAGGAAGGTCTTCAGGGGGACGGGTGCCGATCTTATCACCCAAAAGGCTTGTCCCTCGATACTCACCGCCGGGAATACAAAGCGTACTGCCACGGCGGCAAGCACAAAACCGGCCAGGCCCATGTTCAAAAACGACAGGATGTTTTGAAGATAGAAGGTTTTGATCGGGGCCTTGTCGATGGGCAAGACCTTGAAGTTGTATAGATAGATTACAATAAGGGCACCCAGGAGAAAGAGTTGGGACCACTGGGTATTGTCCCGGAAGAAGGTCTTGATATCCTTTGAAAGGAGTGCCCCCACCTGCCCGGAAACCGGCAAAAAACGCGTCAAATCTTTGCGAAATGCCCTCTTTCTGCCTCGTAGAGAGCGGCGGGCCACCTGGGCCTTTGAAACGCCTTTGAAATAAAAGATACGAGCGAGCTTGATCTTTAGAAAAACCATGGACAAAGCGCCAGTGGTGGAAAGTCCCAGATAAAACAATGGCGTACCACTTCTATTACTCAAGACCGGCCATAAGGTCTCGAGTATCCATGTGGTAGGCAGAAACGGAGAACCAGGGGCCTCAAGAGACGTGAGATAACCCGCCAGGGTCGCCAGGGCGCTCGGGTCTACCAACCTTTCCGGCCTCATGAACCGAAACATAAAATATAAGAGGATGACCAGAACCATGGAAAGGAGAACAAAGATGTCCCGCATCCGGTTAGCCGGAAGAGATACCACCAGAAACAAAACAATCAGTGTGCCGATGGCAGAGGCCAGCAGGCAAAACGGCAGGAGCGAGCCGCACAAGACCAGATAGAAATATAGGCCCGCGTTATAAACCAGAGCATAGGCGAAAAATACGGGCAGGCCGAACAAAAATAGCATCCAGGAACTGTCAAAGGTGCTCTCAAGCCACCGGGCCAGGAATACCTTTTCAACCATGACCGGAGCCGCGTGGATCAATGGCAGGTCTTTTGAAAGATAAAGCGCGGAAAGGGCCGTAAGGATACTGCTGAATATAAGGATGGAAAAGAAGGTAAGAAGCACCATGGATAGAAGCTTTCGGGCCAGGATATCGCCGAATCCTTCAACACCCTGAAAGTAGTGCAGGACACGATAAAACACGGCAAAGATTCCCGTCCAAAACAGAAAGCCTATCAGGGCAAGGATAATCCCCACCCATGCCCTGCCTTCAAGCCGCCCCTGGAGTCGGTGCCTGAAAGCCCATATGCGAGGTTTCAACAGTGTTAGTACGGTTTGCACTGGCCTGGTTTCCCCTTGACAGCACGAACTCGTTCTTAATACAATTATTTGTAACCAGAATAAAGACCTAACCCGGATAAGCCGGAAAATACGAAATTCGAATATCGAATATCGAAACAATGAGAAAATTTCCAAAATTCAAATGACCGAAACGTAAGAAATCATATCCCCAGGAACACTTCACTGTTTTGAACATTCGGAAATTCGAGTTTTGAATTTGTTTAGGATTTCGACCTGCCCGCCATTGCCAGAGACCTGCCCGCCATTGCCACGCATGCTGGCATTGAAGCTGCCCGCTGTGCCTGGCGAAGGCAGGCGGGTGGCAGGCGGGTGCCGGCACATAAGCTGAATGCTGTCTCAGGCGTTGGCAGGCGGGTATTCGGATTTCGGATTTATTTGGTATTATAAGTTTTTTGCCAGAAAAAAGCAGAAATCTCACAACTATAGGGGGAAGCAACCATGAAAACATCCATAGGCATGACGGTTACCGAGCACATTCTCGAAAAACAGCGCGAAAACCCTGAGGCCACAGGGGCCTTTACACGACTCCTTTCAGAGCTGATTGTAGCTACAAAGATCATCTCAAGAGAGGTCAACAAGGCTGGAATTGTAGATATCCTGGGGTATGCCGGTCGCCAAAACATTCAGGAAGAAGACGTGCAGAAGCTTGATGAGTTTTCCAATCGCACCATCATTGAAAGGATGTGTCACATCGGCCAGCTCTGTGTTATGGCTTCTGAGGAAAACGCGGATATCATCGAAATTCCCTCACGGTACCCGAAGGGGAATTATGTACTTATCTATGATCCCCTGGATGGGTCATCGAACATTGATGTCAATGTAAGCATCGGAACCATCTTTTCCATACACCGAAAGACAAGCTCCCATGAAGATGGCACCTTAAGCGATGTCTTGCAACCGGGATACAAGCAGGTCGCCGCAGGCTATTTCATTTACGGCTCCAGCACCATGATGGTCTACACAACCGGAGAGGGTGTTCACGGCTTTACACTCTTTCCGGGTATAGGAGAATTTTTGCTTTCCCACGAAAACATTCGAATTCCAGAACGTGGCAGGATCTTCAGCGTGAATGAAAGCAATTACAACTACTGGAGTGATGGCGTCAGGCGTCTGGTGGACTATTTCAAGTCTCCAGACACCAAGCCACCGTACACTGCCAGATACATTGGCTCTTTGGTCTCTGACTTTCACCGGAATCTTTTGAAAGGCGGCATCTTTATGTATCCGGCAGACACCAAAGACCCCAAAAAGCCCCACGGCAAACTGCGCCTGATGTGCGAGGCCAATCCCCTGGCTTTTGTAGTAAAGGAAGCAGGTGGCTATGCCAGCACACTGGAAAAACCGATCCTTGAAATAGAACCTGAAGAGCTCCACCAGAGGGTGCCGCTCTTTATCGGGAGCAAGGAGGATGTGGAATTGGCGGAAAGGTACGTGCGGGGAGAATTAGGTTTGGGGTCAAATCTTTAATCTTGACAAATCTTTTTATATACACTAGTTCATTGACCCAAATGTTCTACATTCAATTTTGGCAATTCAACATGTTGCCGGAATGTAACAATAGTTGTGAAAATCCGAATATCGAAATCCGAAATCCGAAACAATATGAAAAAATCCAAATGTTCAAAATTCAAAACAAACAAAAGCAGTTTAGCCCTGTGTCTTTATGTTTTGGTCATTGATATTTTTGTCATTCGAATTTGTTTCGAATTTCGATATTCGGATTTCGGATTTCCCCGTCTCTGATAAATGTATTAAATATAACCATTTTGG
>JAUWXF010000001.1 GCA_030616475.1 Desulfobacterales bacterium | reverse complement strand
TAATTTTTCGCAAGGTCAAGGAAATCAAGGGATTGCGCGGAGACGTACGTCGGTACGTCGCACAAGCGATCCCGCAGATTGACGCCGAGATTGCGAAAAATGGCCATTTCTGGATGGAAACTAACTAATGGTGGGCACAGCCCACCCTACGAGCTTATCCCACCAGCAATACATCCTTCACGGCTGGCTTCTGTTGAAGCGGGCCAACCGAGGTGTCCCTCATTATTCGGTGTCGGAAACGAATTGAGTCCGATTAATGTTGCTTTAAACTATTTTAAAAAGCTTTTGAGGTGCTTTAAAGCAACATTGATTCATAATTTTCTTGACCAAGCCACGGATTTACGATATGTTGATTTAAGTTAACATAAAAGGTTTATAAGGTATTTTAAATTAACATGCCACGGGTCAGCAAAATCTCGAAATCCCCACCGGCCGCGGTCGAAGACATCCTCAACCGGTTGGGCAGGAATATCCGCACCGCCCGCCTGCGGCGCAAGCTTTCCAGGGAAGAGCTCGCCGAACGCGTCGGCATCTCGCGATATGTGCTGGCCGATATCGAGAAGGGCAAGCCAACCACAGCTATAGCCGCCTATTTGGGCGCACTGTGGGCGCTCGGTCTCCTCCAAGATATGCGGGAGGTGGCCGATCCGGACCGCGATGAGGAAGGCAAGATTCTGGAGCGGGCCAGAAGCCCGAAGACGGCTCCGAAGCGAAAGACGCTAGACGATGACTTCTGAGCGGGAGTGCTATGTCTACATAGTGCCGCCCGGCGCGACGGAATTCGTCACAGCGGGGCGCTTCCGAGTGTCCCTGACTCGTGATGGCGAGCCGGTCGGACAGTTCGTCTACGGGCGGCGTTATCTTGAACGTAATGAGGCGGTCGAGCTTGACCCTGTAGAGCTGCGGCTCCGCAGGGGTCCATACGAAACCGCCCGGATGGAAGGCGTCTTTGGTGCGATCCGTGATTCCATGCCTGATTTCTGGGGCCGGCGTGTCATTGAACGACACACCGGCCACACGAAGCTCGAAGAGTTCGATTATCTGATGTACGGCCCGGATGACCGGGCGGGTGCGCTGGGGTTCGGCCTCAATGTGGAACCACCGGCCACACAGCGCCGGTTCAACCGCACCCTTGATCTGGAACGCCTACAGGCTACGGCCGACGCCATAAGCAATGATGATCCAAATATTGCAGGCTCAGCTGCCAGGCAGGTCGAGGAGTTCATGTTGGTCGGCACATCAATGGGGGGTGCCCGGCCCAAAACTGTGGTGGAACAGGGACAGGACCTATGGATCGCCAAGTTCACCCGACATGATGACCGCTGGAACCATCCGCGCGTGGAGCATGGCCTGTTAAAGCTTGCCGAAGCCTGTGGCCTCACCGTGGCTGACAGCGACATCACAACGGCTGGCGGACGGGACCTTCTGCTCGTGCGCCGGTTCGACCGCGACCGGGTAGAAGACGGTTACCGGCGGCACCGCATGGTCAGTGCGCTGACCCTGTTGCAAAGTGATGATGACCCGGTAGCGCGGCGGGACTGGTCCTACATCCTGCTTGCAGATGAAATCCGGCGCGTGAGTACGAAACCGGAAGCCGATCTGCGCGAGCTGTTCGCCAGAATGTGCTTCAACGCGGCAGTATCCAACCTGGACGACCATCCACGCAATCATGCCGTGCTGGCAAAAGGCCGGGACTGGCGTCTAAGCCCTGCCTTTGATCTGATGCCCACGCCCATGATCGCCATGGACAGGCGCGATCTTGCCATGGCGTGCGGCAGCGCCGGGCGCTATGCCAACCGCAAGAATCTTCTGAGCCAACATGGCCGCTTCCTGCTATCCGAAGAAGACGCGACAGCCTTTCTAGATCACATCGTTGAGACTGTGCGAAACGCGTGGCGGCCAACCATGCGGCGGGCGGGCGTCAGCGAGGCCGACTGCGAAGCCATCGCCACTGCCTTCCTTTACGAAGGATTCTTCTACGAAGAAGCGGCATAGAAGCCCCCTTCCGGCTTGGCTTGCAGACCGGCAGCGCCACCCCACTTATTATTATCTTGACTTTAAAAATACTCGGGTTATAATGCAACCCATGATTAAAAGAAAGCTATTTTCACCCCTCGTAAAACACCTGCCCAAGAAAGAAATCAGCATCATAGTCGGACCTCGACAAGCCGGCAAGACTACCCTTATGGAGTTGCTTAGGGAATACGTCGACAGAAGGGGTGAACGCACGCTGTATCTGAATCTTGACATCGAGCGGGACAGACCTCATTTCGAATCCCAATCGGCGTTGGTCAAAAAGATCGAACTGGAGTTGGGCAAGGAGAGGGGGTTCGTATTCATTGACGAGATTCAGAGGAAAGAGAATGCCGGTCTTTTCCTCAAAGGACTCTTTGATCTCAAGTTGACTTACAAATTCATTGTGTCGGGCTCAGGAAGCCTTGAACTAAAAGAAAAGATACATGAATCTCTTGTTGGCAGAAAGCGCTTGTTTGAGCTGACAACGATTACTTTTGAGGAATTCGTAAATCACGGAACCAACTATAAGTACGAGCAGAATCTATTCAAGTTCTTTGAGATAGAAAAGGACAAGACCCGCCAACTATTGATGGAGTACATGAATTTTGGCGGATACCCGCGAGTGATTCTCGAGCCGCAGCACGAGGAAAAGATTCAAATAGTGGACGAAATCTATCAAAGCATCCTGGAAAAGGATATCGCCTACCTTCTAAAAGTTGACAAAACAGAAGCGTTCAGCGCCCTCTTCAAGATCCTCGCCAGTCAAATCGGAAATCTTATCAATTATTCCGAACTGTCATCCACGATCAATATTTCATATCAGACGGTGAAGAAGTACTTATGGTATTGCCAGAAGATATTTCTCTTAGAGCTCGTTGTTCCTTATGCCCGCAACATTCGCAAGGAGATCACACGATCGCCCGTTGCGTACTTTTGGGATCTGGGACTGAGGAACTATTCCTTGGGCCTTTTCGGTCACTTGAGTAGCCCATCGGAGTGCGGATTTGTTTTTCAAAATCTCGTCTTTCTCTTGCTTAAAGCGCAAACAAGACTCGGTTCGGACAAGCTGCATTTCTGGCGAACAAAGGATAAAGCCGAAGTCGACTTCGTATTGGAACGCGGCAAAGAGATCATTCCGATAGAAGTAAAGTTTAAATCTTTAAAAAAACAAGAGATTACGCGTTCTTTGCGTAGTTTCATTGAAAAGTATGATCCTTCTGAGGCATATATTGTTAATCTTGATTTTCGAAAAGCAGTTAGAATCGGCAAAACCATGCTGTACTTTCTTCCTTTTTACGAATTGCTTTCCAAAGAATTGTAGCGTGAAGCTCATCGAGGAGCCTTTGTTTTCTGATATGAAGTTCTGTTAAACAGCAAGCTACTTTTTCTCAAGGGGCTGGTTGATTTTGAAGAAGCTGAAACCTAAGTTGAGCGATTTTTGCTTGTTTTTGGTGGCATTATGTGCAATATCATCCCGTTAGGTAATGTAGAGTTATTAACCCACTGGGTGAAAGGAAAAAGTTGTTGAAAGCACAAGACCAGCAAATCAGGATTAGCAAGATAAAAGATGAAGCATACGCTGGTACTATCGAACAGAGTCCGGAAACAATGGCTTCTTCTCATGCGATCAAACGTTTTTTCAAGTCCATAGGCCTTGTCCGTGTTTGGCTTTTCAGAAAAGTGTTGGGAAAGCTTTTCATTTGGCGTTTACTCATAGAGAAGCCGGATGGAACTTAGCTCCTCAATTGGAATAATGGAATGATGGAATGATGGAATAATGGGTTTAAGAGGGTTTTGGTCTTTTTGACTTCTACATCATTCCATCATTCCTTTCTTGAGACTGCAGCCAGGTTAATGATGTGCTATAAGTTCAATAAGTTGTAGAAATTCCGAAACGTCTAATGTGTCTTGCCATACCTGCAAAAGTAACGAAAATCGATGGTGATATGGCCACAATCAAGGTTGGCGGTGTAACACGTTCTGCCTCTCTTATGCTCGTTACTGATGTGGTTCTGGGAGATTACGTCATTGTTCATGCAGGGTTTGCCATACACAGGGTAGATCCGGAAGAAGCGCAAGAATCTCTTAGGCTCCTTCGAGAATTGGCAGCAGCACAATGAATTGAATATTGACTATTGACAAGTGACAATCGAAAGGGAATCAGAAATCAATCTTCAATCGTCAATAGTCAATAGTCAATTGAAGGGGGTTTTACTTTGAAAATACCTGTTGTACGCGACATTCTTGAGGTCAACGATCGTATTGCGAACGAACACAGGGAGTTGTTTCGGAAAAACAACCTTCTGGTCCTCAACCTTACGAGTGCGCCTGGGGCCGGGAAGACCGCATTGCTGGAACATACCATCGGACATCTGAAGGAAACAATCCGTATTGGAGTCATTGAAGGAGACATCCAGTCTTCGGCAGACGCTGAAAGAATCCTCCGGGCAGGAGCCGTCGCCGTACAGATCAATACGGACGGTGCGTGCCACCTGGACGCAAACATGATAAAAGCTGCCCTTCCCGCTATCAACATTGAAGAAACAGATCTCCTGTTTATCGAAAATGTGGGAAACCTAGTCTGCCCTGCAGAATTTGATCTGGGTGAGAATTACAAGGTGATGATATTGAGCGTCGCCGAAGGGGATGACAAACCGGAAAAATATCCCCTGATGTTTCACGAGGCATCTGTCCTCCTGATTAACAAGATCGATCTTCTGCCCTATGTGAATTGTGATATGAACAAGATTCGCGAGACGGTCTTAAAGATCAACCCCAACATTGCGATCTTTGAAATCTCCTGCCAGACAAAAGAGGGACTTCATAACTGGTTCCAATGGGTTTCAGACCATATTAAGACATGAGACATGGATCGCTAATCTGTGATGTCCGAGAGAGTTATTTGTGAGCCACAATGACGCAACCATGAAAATACGAAATTCGAAGCACGAAATTCGAAACAATATCAAATGACCAAAATATCAAACCCAAGACATTAAACAAATACAAATCACGAAAACTATAGCACACAGAGTAAACGTTTTGAAAATTTGAAATTTGAATTGAGCGCAGGCATCACTTCGTGTCGGATTTGTTTCGCATTTGCGGCTCACGCCTTGAGAACAGTACGATATTCGGATTTCGGGTTTAAGACAGCGGTTCCACAAACTTAGAAAGATTGTAGTACATATCATAGCATAGGGAACCGTTACAAATGATGAAATACCGTGTCACCCCGGAAGAACCTATAGTTGGACGAAGACTGGCGGTAAATGGTATCGTGCAGGGGGTTGGGTTTCGCCCTTTTGTCTATCAACTGGCACACCAATACGGGCTTAAAGGAGAGGTTTCCAATACCTCTTCCGGAGTAACCATCCATATTGAGGGTAGCGAAGAAAAGCTTCAGGCCTTTATCCGGGATCTTGCCGAAAAGAGCCCGCCTCTTGCCCACATTACCGAAGTTTCAACTTCTTATGAACCGGCCAGGAACTATACGGAATTTACCATAGAGCCGAGTAAACGCCAATCTTCTCGATGGGCACTGATTTCACCGGATACGGCTATATGCGATGATTGTCTTCGGGAGCTGTTTGATCCAACAGACCGCCGTTATCAATATCCTTTCATCAACTGTACCAACTGCGGCCCTCGCTATACCATCATAGACGATATCCCCTACGACCGGCCAAACACCTCCATGAAACGTTTCACAATGTGTCAGCCATGCCAGAAAGAATATGATGATCCGGCAGATCGCAGGTTTCATACCCAACCGAACGCCTGTGCGGTCTGTGGCCCAAACGTCGCCCTTTATGACAACGGTCGCACTCATGTTCTATCCCGAGACCCCATCAAAAGGACAGCAGAGCTTCTGAAAAAAGGCCATATTGTTGCAATAAAAGGTTTGGGTGGATTCCACCTGGCCGTGGATGCCGAAAATAGTGATGCGGTCGTCCGTCTAAGGCAAAGGAAACACCGGGAAGAAAAACCGCTCGCCCTGATGTCTTACGACATTGACCGGGTCCGTGGATATGCCTACATCGAACCGGACGAAGAGGTTCTTCTAACCTCGCCACAGCGTCCAATCGTGCTGGTAAAAAAAAGGAATTCGAATCCGCTTTCCCATGAAATCTCGCCGCACAATATAAACTTCGGGGTCATGCTTCCATATACCCCGCTTCATTATCTCCTTTTGAGCTATGATTTCACAGCACTGGTCATGACCAGCGGAAACATAAGAGAGGAACCGATCGCTATTGATAATGAGGAGGCATTTGAACGCCTTGGCGCCATTGCCGATTATTTCCTGGTCCACAACCGGGACATCTATCTGCGCAGCGACGATTCCATCGTCAGGAGGGTGGGCCGAGCAACCCGATTTATTCGCCGATCAAGAGGCTACATCCCGATCCCTATTTTCCTTAAAGAAAAGGGTCCGCAGATACTTGCGTGCGGCGCGGAACTGAAAAATACGGTCTGCCTCACCAAGGGAAAGAATGCCTTTCTCAGCCAGCACATAGGGGATCTGGAAAACCTTGAGACATATCGGTTTTTTGAGATGACGGTACGACATATGAAACGAATTCTTGACATTGATCCCCAGATCGTGGCCTGCGACCTTCACCCTGATTATCTCAGCACCCGCTACGCAGAAGAACAAAAAGGCATAAAAAATATCGCCGTGCAACATCACCATGCACACATCGTAAGCTGTATGGTGGAAAATAGGTTGGACGGGCCGGTCCTGGGACTTTCTTTTGATGGAACAGGCTATGGAACAGACGGTCGCATCTGGGGAGGAGAGGTGCTGATCGCTGAAGCACATCAATTTACGCGTGCGGCCCATCTTGCGTATCTCCCAATGCCGGGTGGCGCAGCAGCAATTAGAGAGCCGTGGCGAATGGCCATCAGTTACCTTTACGATGCCTTTGGAGAAGGGTTCCTCGGCCTGAAGCTTCCTCTCTTTCAGGGTCTTGAGAAAGAAAAGATCAAAATTATCATGCACATGATCTCCAAAAAGGTCAACGCTCCTCAAACCTCCAGCCTCGGCCGTCTTTTTGACGGAATCGCTGCGATACTCGGTATCAGAAAGAAGGTGGCTTACGAAGGACAGGCCGCCATGGAACTGGAGATGGCAATACGCGAAGAGACAGAGGAATCTTATGACTATGAATGGGAACTGGGAAAAGAGTCGTACCAGGTGCTGGTTGGCCCGATTGTACGCGGTGTGGTAAGGGATATGGAAAATGGCCTTGAGGTGTCTGATATCAGCAGCAAATTTCACATGACCCTGATCCGATTGTTTTCCGACCTTTGCACAGTTCTGCGTCAAGAGACCGATCTGGATCATGTGGTCTTAAGCGGCGGGGTCTTTCAAAACGCGATCTTATTAGCCGGCCTGAAAAAGGCCCTGGAAGAAAAACATTTTCAGGTCTTCACCCATTGTGTTGTTCCGTGCAACGACGGAGGGATCTCTTTGGGACAGGCGGCTGTGGCGGCCGCTATTGCCAAATCTTTGGATTGATGATTGGTGATTGACGATTGATGATTGGTGATTGGTGATTGGTGATTGTCTGGATTATGGATGAAGAATTGATGGAAAGAAAAAGGGTTCTTCCTCTCTTCAATGAAGCGCATGAGCTATCATCAATTTTCATTACAACAAGGAAGACGGCACAGAGGAAAAAACGATCGACAATCAACAATCAACAATCAACAATCAACAATCGAATATGAAGTATATAAACGAATACCGGGACCCAGGACTCTCCCGCAGAATAGTAGACAAGATCAAGGCAACAAGCCGGAGAAAAGTCAGATTGATGGAGGTATGCGGGACACACACCATGGCCATCTTTCGGAGCGGCATCCGGGCACTGCTGCCAGAAACTATTACGCTCCTTTCAGGACCGGGCTGTCCTGTATGCGTAACCTCTCAGCAAGAGGTCGATACCTTTATCAAACTGACCGGAATAAAAGATGTCATAGTGGCCACATTTGGGGACCTTATGAGGGTCCCCGGCACCCATTCTTCATTGCAAAAAGAACGGGCCGAGGGGAAGGAGATTCGCATCGTCTACTCGGCATTTGACGCCCTTGATATTGCTCAGAAAAATCCTCAAAAAGAGGTGGCCTTCCTTGGCGTGGGATTCGAAACTACTGCCCCTACAATTGCCGCCTCAATAGTGGAAGCAGAAAAGCGGAAATTAAAAAACTTTTCCGTACTTTCCGCTCACAAGCTGGTCCCCCCGGCACTGGCCGCCCTCGTGGCAGCAGATGACGTGAAAATTGACGGCTTTATCTGTCCGGGCCACGTTTCCGTGATTATCGGGACCAGGGCCTACCTTCCGGTGGTTGAAACGTACCGTACCTCTTGCGTTGTCTCAGGGTTTCAACCGGCGGATATGTTGCAGGCCATCTATATGCTGGTAAGACAGATCGAGGTGGAAGATGCGAAACTGGAAAACGCATACCGCCGGGCAGTGACTTTTGAAGGGAACGAAAAGGCCACACAAATCATGTATCAGGTCTTTGAGCCGATTGATGCTGCCTGGCGCGGAATCGGGATGATCCCGCAAAGCGGACTCAAGATCCGAAGGGAATTTGATCGCTTCGACGCAGAAAAAAGGTTTGATCTTTCAGTCCCTGATTCAAGAGAACCAAAAGGGTGTGCCTGTGGTGAGATACTCATGGGGCTCAAGACCCCGCCGGAGTGTCCTCTGTACAAAACGGCCTGCACACCGAGCTGTCCCGTGGGCCCCTGTATGGTTTCAACCGAGGGAACGTGCGCTGCGTATTATAAGTACCATGCATGAACTTTCCATTGCCCAAAGCCTGCTCAAGATCGTCGAAGATGAAAGCAAAAAACACGGGGTCTCCCGGGTTACCCGAGTGTGTGTCCGGATAGGGACCCTTTCCGCCATTGTTCCTGAGGCCCTGACCTTTTCTTTTCAGGTGATCTCAGAGAGGACTGTAGCTGAAGGGGCCGGACTTGACATAGAGGTTGTACCTGCCAGGGGACGATGTCATAATTGCAACACAGACTTTGAAGTGGATAGCTTCTTTTTTCTCTGTCCCGAATGTGGGGGGATTGCCAGTGAAATCATCTCGGGAAAAGAGCTTCAAATAACCCATATCGAGGCTGAGTAAGGAATAGTATGGATTTACCCATGAGCACGGATAAGATTCTTCTGGATCACGGGAGTGGAGGAAAGGCATCTCATAGCCTGATAGCCGATCTTTTGGTCCCCGAGTTCGACAACCCGATCCTTGCGGAACTCAATGACAGCGCCGTCCTTGATATTGAAGGAAAGCGGCTCGCCTTTTCGACCGACACCTATGTGGTTGATCCGATTTTTTTTCCGGGTGGAAACATCGGACACCTTGCCGTCAACGGCACGGTAAACGATCTTGCCATGTGCGGGGCAACCCCCCTTTATCTGAGCGTAGGGTTGATCATCGAAGAAGGCTTTTCTTTAGCTGACTTGAAAAAGATACTCAGAGCGATGAAGGAAGCGGCAATAAAGGCCGATGTTCTGATTGTCACCGGCGATACCAAGGTGGTGCCGAACGGGGCAGCAGACAAGATATTTATCAACACCTCCGGGATCGGGCTCATCCCAGAGGGGATAAATATTTCCGCGCATAACGCCCGTCCTGGAGACATGGTTATCATCAGTGGAACTATTGCCGATCACGGCATTACCGTGTTGACCCAAAGGGAAGGGATGACCTTTGAATCCCCGATACGAAGCGATACTGCCCCCTTAAACCACATGGTACGCAAAATGATCGGTGCAAGCGACCAAATTCATGCCCTGAGGGATCCGACCCGCGGGGGTGTGGGAACCTCGCTGAACGAGATTGCCGCCCAGTCAAAGGTGGGAATAAAGATCTACGAGGAAGCCTTGCCCATCCGAGAAGAAGTTTCAGGAATATGTGAACTTCTGGGATTTGATCCCCTTTATATCGGCAATGAGGGAAAACTCCTTGCCTTTGTGGGACCAAATCATGCGGAAAAGGTATTGGAGACGATTAAAGCGAGCAAATACGGAAAAGACGCCTGCATCATAGGGGAGGTCGTTGCCGATTCGCCCGGCAAGGTCTTTATGAAAACGCGTATCGGAGGAAGCCGGATCGTGGACATGCTTACAGGAGAACAGCTTCCGCGCATTTGTTAATCTTGTTTTCTTATGCTCTAGTTCTACGCTGACTGTTCGTATGCTCCGCTGCTCCAGCGAAGTTTCACGCAGGGCGCTTGACCTCGTCCAGGACCAGTTCGATAATCCTTGGAAGCTTGGCCTGCACCTCGGGTGAGAGTTCCATGCCCATGTCCAGGGATTTGGGTTCAACCCCGATGATCGTGGTTTCAGGGGTCTGGCCGATGAGTTCTGAGAGGTGAACTACCTCCAGAATCCCAATCTGGTGAACCGAGGTCTTATAAGCATCAGGATATGAAGGCGCATCCTTGATGTCAAACCGGTAGATCGAACCAGGGGCCCCCCCGGCCTTTACCGCATCAACGACTATAACCCGTTCTGCTCCTGTTACAACATTCATGAGCCCAAAACCATCGGTTCCCCCCTCCACTACCTCTACGCCGGCAGGCAGGTTCATCTCCATCATCTTATTGGCCACATGCACACCTACGCCTTCGTCAGACAATAGCAGGTTGCCTACCCCTAAGACGACAATTTTTTCGACCTGTGCGGTTGGTACATTCATAATCGTAGCAACACCATTAAAATCCCCCCCTCCCCCCTTTTGGACCTGCCCGCCATTGCCAGGTACGCTTGCATGTAAGCTGCATGCCCTACGTGGCGTTGGCAGGCGGGAAGGGGGGTTAGGGGGAATTTTCCAAGTAACCACACGTTGAGTTTTTTGGGGGGACATTGCTGCCCCCGCCCAAGTCGATTGCATAGGGATTTGCTTTTTTCACCCCCACCCTGCCCTCCCCTTCAAGGAGGGTTTGGGAGGAGGTGTTAACTCGTTCAGAGGTATCAAATTGGTCAATACCGATCATTCTACAAGGAATTTCTTGATTTCGTTAGTCTTTGGATCGATTAGGTGGATGGCACACGCCAGACAGGGATCAAAGGAACGGACTATGCGCACCACATTGATCGGATTGTCCGGGTCTGGTACCGGCGCGCCTATCAAGGCTTCTTCATATGGCCCCCTCAGCTTTTTCTCACACCTGGGTGATGCGTTCCAGGTCGAAGGGACTACCATTTGATAGTTGGCGGTTTTTTTGTCCTTGATCTTAACCCAGTGACCCAGTGCACCGCGCGGTGCCTCATAGAATCCGGCACCCATACCAGTATTCGGAGGCTCCCAGTGCGCTGTATCGTGGATCTTGAATCCCGGCTTGGTCATTTCCGAAAGGAGTTCATCCAACCACTTGTAGCAAGCATCCACGACCAGTTTGGTCTCAATGGCGCGGGCCGCATGACGCGCGACCACACCCGGTTTTACACCCTTTGCTACCAATCCCAGGACATCCGGATTCTTGGCTATTAGCATCCGTGCCAGCGGCCCAACCTCCATGGGCTTGCCCTTATAGCGAGGGGCCTTGACAAAAGAATAGGCGTCCTTCTTGTCAAGATCAAATACCTGCTTCCCCTTGTACGGATGCCGGGGTTTATCTTTCTTATACCAGCCATATTTTACCGATTCGGTGACCTTGTTGGGATCAAATCGATCAACCTTGATGTTGGCAGGGTTCAAGCCCACGATAACCCCTGGCGGAAAAACCTGCTCTTTACCCGCCTTATCCAAGGCAAACGCTCCATAAGAGAGATAGTTGTAATGGCCCCCGCCCAAGCCTGCCTTGGCCAGGGGGAAGAGCGGGCCCATCCCGAAGGCAAGTACGTCCGGGATATAAACATCGTTGACAAACTTAGCCTGCTCATCAAGCATAGCGCGGAACATAGCCACCTGGTTGACGTCGGGCAACTGTGTAAAACCACCCACCACAATACTCTGGTAGTGCGGCTGCCTGCCTCCAAAGATGGCGCCCATATTCCGGGCCTTGGCATGCACGGAAAGGGCGTCTATATAGTGCTTGACTGCTGAAATCACCATTTCCGGGTCCGTCACACAGAATTCGTCCGGTTTATACCGGGGTGTGAGGGGGAAGGTGTCCTTTGCCTTGACCAGGCCGACTATCTTGTCCTTTACCGCGATCAGGGCCTTGTCCTTGCCCTTATACGCGGCTACGGCCATGATATCGATATAGTCAAGGGCGCTGAGGTGGTAAAAATGGAGAACATGGTCATAGATATACTGGGCACCCATGGCCAGATTCCTCAGGAGCGTACCGCCCCAGGGCACCCTGGCCCCAAAGGCTTCATCCAGCGCATAGCACCCCGTAAGTTGGTGAACACTGTAGCATACACCGCATAAGCGGCTGGTTACAAAAGGGGCATCTCTCGGGTCTTTCCCCTGAAGAAGGGCCTCAATGCCGCGCGCCATGGTGCCGCTGCTCCAGGCATCTTTGACCTTACCGTTTTCGACTTCAACTGTTATCTTGAGGTGTCCCTCAATCCTTGTTACCGGATCAACAACTATTTTCTTTCCCATCTTTTACCACCTCCTTTCATACCTTTTCTTTCAGCGGCGGAATCAACCCGGCCGCTTTTCGAGCCATAATGTTCAGTGACCGCTCGCTCTCTGCCGTGTACAGAGGACTCATCTCAGCATAAAATCCCGGCTCAGCACACCCCATGCACCCGGCCCCGCAGTCGATGCAAAAATTCAGCCCGTCGTTCCACCTGCGCACAGGGCAGTCCGCATAGGTGTCAGGCCCTTTACAGCCCTTTTCATATAGACACCAGTTCTTCTGGGCAGGATCGTTCCAGTCTGTCAGGAACTGCTCATTGTCAAAATAGGATCGCCGCCTGCAGTTGTCATGGATAAGCTCCCCAAAATACATCTTTGGACGGCCCAACTTGTCAAGGGGTGGAACTGATCCGGTGGTTAGATAGTACAGGATGGTACCTATCAGGTGATCGCAATGGACCGGACAGGTGGGAAGATTGATGACCGGTTTGTCCTTAATGATCTTGCTGACCCCGACAGCACCGGTTGGGCCGGCTGCCGGGATGCCACCGTATGCGGCACACGCACCAACCGCAATAATAGCGGCCGCCTTTGCCCCGGCCTCCTCTACCATTTCCCTGAAGGGGCGACCCCCTACCATGCAAAAGCGGTCATCGGCCGTGGGGATCGATCCTTCCACACCCAATACAAAGCCGCCTGCTTCAACGGCTTCGTGATATGCCGCCTCTGCCACATGCCCTGAAGCCGCCATGATGGTCTCGTGATATCTGACCGATACCCTGTCCAGGATCATGGAAGCAAAGGGCGGGTTAAGGGAGCCTGCAAATGAAATCGAGCACCCGGCGCAATCCTGGCCTTCAAGCCAGATTACAGGAGGCTTTGCGGGGGCGGCAGCCAGGACTTCTGAAACCCTGGTTGCGAACTCAAGCTCTGAAAGACCCAAAACGGCCGCAGTGGTTGCACAGTACTTCATGAAGTCCCTGCGCGATATTTCTCCGAGTAACCTGTTCACATTGAACCTCCTTTCATAGGGTTGTTATATGGCTACTACCAGTAAACCTGGTTGGTACCACCTCCTCTCTGGATCAATTGAAATAATTCGTGAACCTATATTCGTAATAGTTCAGCACCCATTGCTTTTTCTGTCACTTTCCGATCAAGATTTCTCCCTGGCCCAGACCCTGGCCCAGACCGGGTTTTTCTCTCTGTGGCATGCTCCAGCTTCCCTGGCCCAGACCGGGTTTTTCTCTGCTGGGCATTCTCCGGCTTCTGTCGCGCCAGGGCGGGCACATTCGTTCGAAATGACAACATGGGCTGAACTAACCTAATTCTTTATATATGATTATACCATGTAAAGTCAAAAAAAAGTCCGCCTGTCCAATTAAGGCAGACGGACTTTTTTTTCGTCTAAGCAATTTCCACTTTTGAGCGGCGTAGCCGCGTTATATAAAATCGCGGAGCGATTTTATCTAGCGTCTTTGTTATAACACGTAAGACAGCACCGCATGCAACGGTTGGCCTCTTTCAGGGCCTCCTCCTCGGTAACCGTCAGGTCCACCTCGGCATAAGTATGCTGCCTTTCGTAAGAGCCTGGCTCCAGCTCGGGCTGGGCAATGCGGCCTTTTTTCTTGATGCCCTCGATGCTATCGAAGATCGTACCGGGTATGTGACCTTTCATGCGCCTTGAGTCCACCCGAAGCCTTGCCGGAGGAAATGCCATATCCTCTCCCATGAGATACTTATGGATTCCCCTGGCAGCTCGCCTACCGGCCCCAATGGCCGCAACCAAAAGCCCGGGAGGTCCTGCGGAGTCCCCGCTGGTAAACACGTAAGGGATGGCTGTCTGATGAGTATCCGGATCATTCAGAATCGAGCCCCTCTTGGTTTCAAGCCTCGATACTGCGGTCCCTTCTTTATCCGCAAAGGCTGAATCGGTGGTCTGACCTATTGCCAGGATAAAGTTATCAAGGGGGATCACGGTCTCAGAGCCTTCGATGGGTACGGGCTTGCGCCTGCCGCTCGCATCCGGTTCTCCTAACTCATTTTTCAGGTATTCAATACCTGTGAGGTTTCCCTCATCATCCGTTGTGAACTTGGTTGGGGTACACAAAGTAATAAACTCGATCCCCTCGTGCTCACACGCCTCTATCTCCACCACATTGGCAGGCATCTCCTTGATTGTCCGCCGATAGAGGCAGTAGACCTTCTCAGCGCCCAGGCGAACGCTGGACCTCAAGCAATCCATAGCGACATTCCCGCCGCCGATGATCCCAACCTTTTTTCCGACCCGATACGGATCTCCCAAACCCTGTTTTCTAAGAAAGTCTGTGGCCGGGACCACTCCCTTGACCTTGTCTTCGTCAGGTATCCTGGCAGAGGCATGATTCATGGCCCCGATCGACATGAGGACGGCATCAAAACCGCCTCCCACAAGGGATTCAAGATCAAAGTCCACACCGAATTTTACGTCGGTCTTGACCTCAATACCGAGATCAAGAATCCGATTAATGTCTTTGTAAAGGATCTCTTTAGGCAGGCGGTATTCGGGAATACCGTAGTAGATCATCCCCCCTAACTTGGGCAACCACTCAAAGATCTTTACCTTGTGGCCGAGGCGCCGCAAGAAATAGGCAGCCGTAAGACCACTCGGCCCTCCACCCACAATGGCTACCTTGTATCCCGTATCAGGTGCCACAGGGATCTTCACCTGTGCCCCTTCATCGTAGACCCAGTCTGAGCAGAACCGTTTCAGTTGGTTGATGGAAACCGGATCATCGGCCAACGCCCTGCGACAGGCATCTTCGCACGGATGAGGACAGACCCGGCCCGTAGACAGGGGCATTGGATTGCGCTCCATAATGGTCAGATAGGCCTTGTCGTATTCCTTATTCCTAATATGGTGGATATATTTGGGAATGTTGATCTCAGCAGGGCAGGTCTGACGGCATGGGGCCAGACGATCGGTAACAAGATTCACATGGAGAATTCGATCAGAAGGTTTGCGCACCTGCATGATCCCCTTGGGGCATGCCTTTTCGCAGGCGCCGCAACCCACGCATTTTTCCGCGTCAACCACAGGATAACCATCAGGCCCAATCTTAAGGGCGTCAAACAGGCATGCCTTCACACAACTCCCAAACCCGAGGCAACCCACATCGCAATCCTTGGCCCCTGCATAAAGCAGGTAGGCAGCCCGGCAATCGTTAACGCCCATATAAGAGAATTTCTCAGGCGCCCTAAATCCGCCCGTACAGGTGTTTTGTGACGTGAGCGGCTCGGCTGCGCCGGCCTCCAAACCCAGAACGGCAGCCACCTTTGCTGCACCATCCGCGCCCGCTACGAGACAGGCACCCACATCCGCTCTACCCTCCACAATAGCCTTTGCGCAGGCAGCGCATCCAGTAAAGCCGCACCCACCGCAGTTAGCACCGGCCAAACAGTTTTCTACCTCCGCAATGCGGGGATCCTCCCACACATAAAATATCCTGGAGGCAACCCCCAGCAATGTTCCGGCGACACCTCCTAAACCCATCATGAGAAGTAAGGCTTCTAACATTTCTTCCTCCTAAACCGGACCAATCAATTGACGATTTTCGATTGAAGATTGTAAAAACAAGCCTCGATCCTCAAATATTCAATTGTCAATCGTCAATCATCAATCGTCAATATTCAATCCACTAAATCATCCCTTTAAACCCAAGAAACGAAAGGGACATAAATCCAGCCGTAACCAGGGCAATCGAAACATCCTGCAACGGCCCGGGCACCCGTCCTATGATGATTCTCTCGCGTACCCCGGCAAACAGAATCAGGGCAAGGCCAAAACCAGCCGGGTAGGCTATAGCGGAGACAAGCATCTCCAGGAAGTTATACTCTTCCTTGATATTGATCAGGCACACACCCATGACCGCACAGTTGGTAGTAATGAGGGGGAGAAAGATACCCAGGCCCGCATAAAGTGCCGGGATGCTCTTCTTCATGAAGGTTTCCACGAACTGCACCAGCGACGCGATCACCACGATGAATACGATCGTCCTGATATACTCAAGGCCCAACGGCTTCAGGAAGACTGCCTCGAAGATCCACGTGATAATACCTGCCAGGGCAAGGACAAAGACCACGGCCATGGCCATCCCCGTAGCGGTCTCCATCTTCTTGGATGTGCCCAGAAAGGGGCAGTTACCCAGGTACTGAATCAGCAAGATGTTGTTGACCAGGATGGCGCCTACGGCAAGTAAAATATAATCTCCCATCTGACTACTCCTTAATTACTTTTTTCCAAACAGATTCATCACAGCGAGCATTAGGCCCAGGCAGACAAAGGCGCCAGGGGCCTCAACCATGAACGTAAAGGGCTGAAAGGACGGCCCGAACAGTTGAATGACTGGATCTATCCCGAATAGTGGAGCGAGTTGCTCTGGGAATGGAATGGAGAAGGTACCACTACCGAAGGCCTCACGAATAGCGGACAGCACACCGAGGGAAATCGTAAATCCGATGCCCATACCGAGCCCGTCTGCTGCTGATGGTAACACGCCATTCTTGGAGGCAAAGGCCTCGGCCCGGCCAAGGATAATACAGTTCACCACAATTAAGGGGATAAAGATCCCAAGCAGCAGAAAAAGCTCATAGGCTACTGCCTGCATCACGAGTTCCACGACCACCACAAAGGTCGCGATGATGATGATGAAAATGGGCACCCTCACCTGGCTTGGTATGATCTTACGAAGCACAGAGACCAGGATATTCGAACACACAAGAACAAAGGTGGTCGCAATCCCCATGCCGATGCCATTTGCCACCGTTTTGGTCACCGCCAACACCGGACACAGCCCGAGGACAAGTCTGAAAGGCGGGACCTCCTCCCATAACCCCTTGGTAAATTCTTGAACAACTGTTTTGGCCATTACTCTTCTCCCTATTTAGTGTCTATCCAGAAACGGCATCTTTTGCCCCAATACTGCGTTCTCCGCAGGTTTCTATCCTCGACGTAGCGTTGCTACGACTGCGGTAGAAACCTTTGTGCGGCCTTGTCTTGTGACAAAACTTACCATTTCTGGATGGACACTATTGAGCAAAGGTCCTGGCTTGCTCTATGATTTGCGGCTTCAGTCTGCTATACAATTCTGCGCTGTCCGTAACACCCTGGCACACACCCCTTGATGTTATCGTAGCGCCTGATACTGCATCTATCTGCCCCCCGTCCGGTTTAACCTTCATAGGCTCAGTGATGGACAAACCCTTGAACTGCGCCCTGAAAGACGGATCATCTTTTGCCCTGGAACCGAGGCCCGGGGTCTCAGCGTGGGTGGTGACACCCATACCCAATAATTCATCCGTCTCAAGGTTGACACCCACCATGACGCCAATGTCTCCGCCAAAGCCTTTGCCAAAGGTCTCATAGGCTACGGCATTCGCCTTGCCATCGAATACCCCGACATAAAAGCTCCTCTCTATTTCACCGTCTTTGATCTTGAAACGATCAACGATCGGGTCGTTGGTGCATCCTTGCAAGATCTCTATTATGGCAGGGCCTTTTACAAACTTTAGCTGCTGGTATTCGATTTTTGCCGCAGTGCCTGTTTTAACACCCCACAGCACGAATCCGGAAACGGCCGCCAGAGTGGCCAGAACCACAATCATCCTGATGACATCACGCATTTTCTACCACCTTTCCAATCGCTTTGGGTCTAATTCTGTCAAAAAGCGGATTAGCAAGATTCATGAGGAGGATGGAAAAAGGAATACCATCCACATAAACCCCGACATTTCTTATAAGTACGGTCCCCAGGCCGGCCAACGCCCCAAAGATGAGCATGGGGATAAAGTTAGCCGGAGATGAAGAGTCCTCGGGCACCAGGAAAAAGGCCGCGATCAATGTATAACCCGTAAACAGGTGGAAAAACGGCCCGGCGTATTTTGCGGGATCGGAGAGGTTAAACAGGAGGGCGGTAATAAACACGCCTGCCAGGAAAGAAAGGGAGATCTCCCATCGCGTATATCCTCTTAACATAAGGTAGAGGCCCCCTACAATGAGTCCCAG
This sequence comes from Desulfobacterales bacterium, assembly GCA_030616475.1. Lineage (GTDB taxonomy): Bacteria > Desulfobacterota > Desulfobacteria > Desulfobacterales. Next base: position 55,376 of record JAUWXF010000001.1, on the reverse strand, counting down.
GCCGAATGTGGATCCAACGGCCCCTGCCTGTCTGCCCATAATGAGATCGCCCAGGCTAAACTTTGCAATGGCCTCTGTGCCAAAGTACTTTAGATCGGCCAGGGGATAAGTCATGACAAAACCCAGATCATAATGGCGAAGGGCTACGTTAAAATCAAAGACACCCTTGAACGAGATGACGAGCATAGCCAGGGCGAGTAGGGGAGGATTCAATGGATTAAACCCGATTCCGCCGAATATCTGTTTGCCCACGATAATGGCAATAAAGGTTCCCAGGGCAATTACCCACCAGGGCGCAGTGGCAGGCATAAGCATCCCCAGGAGCAGCCCGGTCACCGCAGCGCTGCCGTCGCCAATGGGAATAGGCCTTCTCAGGACAAGATTCATGATGACTTCCCAGATCATGGCACAGGCCATGGCAAAGGCAATCACCGCGAGAGCCGGTGCTCCGTACTGGCTAATGCCCATCAACACGGCCGGAAGTGCGGCAATTATGATATTGTAATTCTTTGTCGATATCTTGCTGCCGTCATGCCAATAAGGGGCGTGAGCAACAACAAGTTTCTTTTCATTATTCATAGTGCCTCCAGAGTTTCGATCAGGCTGATGCTGCCTCCGCTGTCTTGATCAGGCCAAGTTCATACTTTCCGAGCATAATATATTGGAAAATAGGAATTCTGGATATACAGACATACGAGCATAACCCGCACTCGATACAGCATTCCAGATCGTACATGGCCGCCGCGTCTTCATAAAGGCGAGCCTCCAGGAACCTGACGAGCATGTTCACCGGGATCTTAACCGGACAGATCCTGATACATTCACCACAGTTGATGCACGGATAATTCGTGGTCTGGGCGCTATCGGCCTCATCCTGAACCACGATGCCGTCTGTGCGGGGTTCTATTGGCAGGTCTACGGAATAGGTGGCGGCGCCTCTCATTGCCCCCCCCAGGATGAGACGATCCCGATCGTTCAGCGAGACATTACAAGCTTGAAGGACATCCCTCAAGGGCGTGCCGATTCGGGTCCTAACATTGGTAGTCTTGCCGTCTTTTCCCACCACGGTCACGACCTTAGTAACGCGAAGCTGGCCGGTCTCAAAAGCAGCCCCTAATGCCGCCGCGGCTTCAGCGCTTATAAAGGAAACACCCTGGTCCTCCGGGGTGTTACCACCTGGGACCACCTGGCCGACCACCTCTTTCATGATCATATGAGGGAGGCCGTCAGGATAGGTGGCGCTGACAGTCTTAACTTCTGCACCTGTGGTATTGGCTTGCTGAACTAAGATGTCTGGCACTGTGATAACAATCCGGTCCACGCCTGTCATCTTTCTTAAGGCTTGAACACCGCTCTTGATCTCAGCGGCCTCATTCTGGACAGCATATTGATTGGCTGTAAGGAGTAAATCCTGATCCATCCCATTTACGACGATGGTCCGTATGCTCTTTTCGGGATCGGCAAACGGCTTGAAAGAAGGGCTTCCGGGGGCGTATTCAAAAAACTTCAGGGCCGTATCAATGGTCTGTTCCTTTTTGAACTCATCATCCCAGTCGTCCTGGCCGCTGGCCTGGATGGTGATGGCAGTGTATTTCTGGCCATAGGCATCAATATAAGGGGCCATGGCCGATACGGTTCCCGTCACCGATGAAATGACATATTCGGCACTGTCCGGTGATGCGGCGAGTCTCTGGGCCGTCTTGACAGCATCGCCAACTTTGAGAGCGGTTGCACCCCCTCCGTTTTGCGGCTCTTTCAACAACAATGTAACAGTGCCTGGAATTGGAAGCTCCTGGATCGGATCTGGAACCAGATTGTACTGTAACCTCGGCTTGGCCAAACCTAAAAAAGATCTCTTTATCATAGCTTAACCCTTTATAAAATCGCTTCGCGATTTTATGTAACGCGGCTTCGCCGCTCGAAAATTAAGAAAGTTCCTCTTAACCCAATATAGCGCGCAGCTTCACTTCGTGCCCAGTATTCCCTGGCCCAGACCGGGTTTTTACATGGCACCGCTTATTATTCTCATGTCGCGCCAGGGCGGGCCAACATTCCATTATCCCAGGTGCCCGCTACATAACATGACATGTCGCACATTCGACCGGACCTGCCCCGCTCTCTTCGTGGCAGCCTTTGCAATTGGTGTGCAGGGCATCGCCCCTTTTTGGGTCGCTGTCCGGGCCATGGCAGTCCTCACCACTACACGAGCTGGAACCTTCCTGCTCTTCGTGATGGCAATCATCGCACGCAATGCCATACCCTGCGTCGGCAGTATGGGTTTTGTGATCAAACAAGATCTTTCCAGCAGTGCTCTTGAACATGAGTCTTACAGGTTCTTCAGGTTCTTCTTGCGGAAAGGCGGCATAGCATACAACGCCTACGACGAGTAATATCGCCGCAAGGGCAAATGCGAACGCTTGTTCTCCCTTTGATGTCATCTTATTACCTCACGTTCCTTTCTCTCTTTGTTCGCTTGGCTGACCGCTTAAAGATTCTAATACTATTACTCCTGTGACATGCCAGCAATTTCATTATCATGTTGGGTTTTCAGAAACCTAACCCGGACAAGCCGGAACAAGAAAAATAAATTTTTCACGAACCCGCCTGCCATCGCCTGGCACGGCATACAGCTTCAATGCTAGCATACGTGGCAATGGCGGGCAGGAGCACGAAAGGACGAAGACACGAAAGTCTGAAAGTTGTTCTATTTCGTGCTTTGCGGCTTTTCGCCTTGAGAAAAGGCGTGATTGTTTTTTATAATTTTCTGCCAGTAAGAACACGAACTTTACTCTTAAGCGCCTAACGACACCAAGAACTATTGTCGGCGTTCACGGCCTCCAGATAGCAAAAAATTGCGCAAGGCATTAGCAAATATCAAGGGAGGTGTCAAGGAAAAAGTAGGTCTATTTTCATCCTATCAACAGGTGTTATGTCGGAGCGGCATTCCCTGGCCCAGACCGGCATTATAGGCTTAGTAGATTAATTTAAGGAGGTAGCGCCCCTAGCCCAGACCCTGGCCCAGACCGGGTTTTTCTCTCTGTGGCATGCTCCAGCTTCTGTCGCGCCAGGGCGGGCAGGGCGGGCCGGGATGATGGGGACGGACATCAATGCTAAGGCTATCGCGCTCTCCGAGGCGTAGGCTCGTGCCTCTACGAGCCGGAGTCCAGGGCAGGCAGGGCGGGCTTGCCGCGACCGTCGCGGCTGGTCTCAGGCCTGGAGAGGCTACGCCAGATCTTTGCCTTTTTTTTGCTTGACAACGATCAGCCTGAATGCTATGGGGGTCAAGGTTTGAAGCACAGGAATTTTAGGTGGGGACGCGCTGCCGAGGCGCGAATTTAGTGGCTTTCCGGTAATTGGAATAACGGAAGGAAATTCCCATACTATCAAGTTCGAGGCAGGAGAAAACATGAAAAACAAAGAACCTGGCAAAGGGGCCGTCGGGTCGGTTTTAGTCGTGGGCGGTGGCATAGCCGGGATGCAGGCTTCCCTGGATCTGGCCAATTCAGGCTATTATGTTCATCTTCTGGAAAAAAACTCCGCTATCGGTGGGGGCATGGCACAGCTTGATAAGACCTTCCCCACCAACGAATGCGCCATGTGAATCATCTCCCCCAAGCTGGTCGAGGTCGGCCGGCATCTCAATATCAATCTGATTACCTCTGCGGAGCTGGAAAGCGTCACCGGTGAAGAAGGCCATTTCCAGGTAACGGTTCGGGAGAAACCCCGGTACGTCGATCTGGACAAATGCACCGCCTGTGGCACTTGTGCGGAAAAGTGCCCGAAGGTGGTGGTGGACAAATTCAATGAAGGCCTTGCCAAGCGCAAGGCAATTTACAAGCTCTATCCCCAGGCGATTCCGTCGGGCTATGCTATCGACGCTGAGAAGTGCCGCCTTTTGGGCGACGGAAAAAAGTGCGAGGTCTGTGCCAAGCTCTGTCCCTCCGATGCGATTGACTTCGAGCAAAAAGAGCAGCTTCTGAACCTGGAAGTCGGTTCCGTTATCCTGGCCACCGGCTTTAAGACCTTCGATCCCCGCCAGTTTGAGGCTTACGCTTATGCCAGTCAACCCAATGTGATCACCTCCATGGAGTTTGAACGACTCTTGAGTGCAGGCGGTCCTACTGCCGGTCACGTGGAGAGACCTTCTGACCTGGCCCTCCGGGAAGAGATTGTTAAGGCGGAGAAAGGGCTGAAAAAACTGGACCGCCAGTTGAAACAACTGGAAAAAAAGCACGGCAAGCCCACTGCCGAGGTAGTCGAGCAGTTCAAAGCGGGAGCCGAGGACGAGGATTATAAAAGCTGGGCCTCGCTGGCTGAAAAGTTTGCCGCCTCGGACGGCAAGCTCGCCGCGCTAAAAGAGAAAGAGGCAGCGTCCCATGCCCCCAGAAAGATTGCCTGGCTCCAGTGCGTGGGCTCCCGAGACATCAACCGCTGTGACAATGCTTACTGTTCAGGTGTCTGTTGCATGTACGCAATCAAGGAGGCGGTCATTGCCAGGGAGCATGCCAAAGACGGGCTGGAGACGGCCATCTTTTTCATGGACATGCGCACTTATGGGAAGGAATTCGATCAGTATTACAACCGGGCAAAAGAAAGTGGTGTCCGTTTCATACGCTGCCGGGTGCACACTATTGACCCTGTGGCCGGTTCAGATAACCTGAAGATTCGCTACGCTACGGAAGACGGCAGGGCCGAAACAGAAGAGTTTGACATGGTGGTGCTCTCTGTCGGGCTTGAGTCCCCTCCTGGTGCAGCAGAGCTGGCAGAGAAGCTGGGAATCGATCTGGATCATTACAGATTTGCCCGCACCGCCAGCTTTGCCCCTGTGAATACGTCTGTTCCCGGGATCTATGCCTGCGGAGCCTTGCAGGGCCCCAAAGATATTCCTTATTCGGTGATGGAGGCCTCGGCTGCCGCGGGTGCGGCAGGGAGCAGGCTTGCCGGGGCGCGTCACACCCTGGTAAAGGAAAAGACTTTCCCCGAGGAGCGGGATATCAGTGCTGAGCCAGCCCGTATCGGTGTTTTTGTTTGCAATTGCGGGGTGAACATAGGCGGTGTGGTGCGGGTTCCTGAAGTGGCCGAATACGCCAAAACGCTTCCGAACGTGACCTATGTTCAGGAGAACCTCTTCTCCTGTTCCCAGGATGCCCTTGAGCAATTGGTTGAAGTAATCAAGGAGCAGAACCTCAACCGGGTGGTAGTATCCGCCTGCTCGCCGCGCACCCATGAGCCGCTCTTCCAGGAAACCTTGCGCAACAGCAGCCTGAACAAGTACCTTTTCGAGCAGGCCAATATCCGCGACCAGTGCTCCTGGGTGCATTCGAGTGATCCTGATGCTGCCACTGAAAAGGCCAAGGACCTGGTGCGGATGGCAGTTTCCCGGGCTTCACTCATCGAGCCCCTGCCCGTGCCCTCGGCGCCGGTTACCCCGGCGGCTTTGGTGGTGGGCGGTGGTGTGGCCGGGATGGTGTGCGGCCTCAATCTGGCCCAGCAAGGATTCAAGGTGCACATTGTCGAGGAGAAGGAACACCTGGGTGGCCATGCCCTGAAGCTAAAGAAAACGTGGAAGGGCGAAGGTGTCCCGGAGTTTGTGAGCAAGCTCGTAGATGACGTAACCGGGCACGACAATATCGAGGTGCACCTCAACGCTAAGGTCAAGGAGGCTTCCGGTTTCATCGGCAACTTCAAGACAGCCATCACTCTGAATGGTGGAGGGGACGTTCGCGAGGTGGAGCACGGCGTAACAGTGCTGGCAACCGGCGCCCATTCTATCAAGCCGGATGAGTACCTTTACGGCAAGAATGACCGGGTCTTCCGGTGGCACGAGCTTGACAAGGCATGGGAGAGTGATCAGGTCAAAAACGCCGGCAGTGCAGTCTTCATTCAATGTGTCGGCTCCCGGGAACCGGAGCGCCCTCACTGCAGCAAGATTTGCTGCACCTTCTCGGTTCAGAAGGCGGTGGAGCTAAAGAAACGCAACCCGGACATAGATGTCTACATCCTCTACCGGGACATGCGAACCTACGGGGAACGTGAAGATCTGTACAAAGAAGCCCGGGCCCTCGGTGTGATTTTTATTCGCTATGACCTGGAGAATAAACCGGTCGTCAGGGAAACCGAGGGAGGCACCCTGGAGGTTACGGTAATGGATCACGTGCTCCAGCGGCCCATCACCCTCAAGCCGGACTTTATCACCCTGGCCACAGCCATCTATACCCGTGGGATTGAGGAATTGGCCCAGATCTTCAAGGTGTCCATCAGCCAGGACAATTTCTTCCTCGAGGCTCACATGAAGCTCCGGCCTGTGGACTTTGCCACGGATGGTATTTTTGTGTGCGGCATGGCCCATTACCCCAAACCGATTGAGGAAAGCATCGCCCAGGCTGAGGCGGCAGCAGCTCGAGCTGCTACCATCCTGGCGCAAAAATATGTGGAAATAGAACCTATTGTATCGGTCGTTGACCAGGATCTCTGTATTGGATGCGGCTTGTGTGAGACATCGTGTCCTTTTGGCGCTATACGCCTTGAGAAGATACCCGGGAAAGGGTATAGAGCCGAAAATATCTCAGCAGTATGTAAGGGTTGTGGGAGCTGTGCCGCGGCTTGCCCGCAAAAGGCTATTGATATGCAGCATTTCCGCGATCGGCAGATATTTGCAGCGATTCAGGCAGGCGGTGCAAGGGGGTAATGCGATGGAGTATTGGAGTAATGGAGTGTTGGAGTAAATGAAACTCCTAACGGGTACAGCAGGAGAGAAGTGATGAGTGAACCATTTGAACCGAAAATCCTCGCATTTTTGTGCAACTGGTGCGCCTATGCAGGTGCAGATTTAGCGGGTGTATCCCGCCTCCAATATCCCCCTGCGATCCGTGTAATTCGGGTGATGTGTTCCGGCAGGGTTGATCCCCTTTATATAGTGAACGGTTTAAAGAGCGGGTTTGATAGCGTCTTTGTGTCCGGATGACACCTTGGAGACTGTCATTACCTGGATGGTAATGTCTATGCTTCTAAAAGGATGCATGTGGTGGAATATCTGCTCGATCTCTCCGGCATTGGACGAAATCGGATGCAGCTTCGTTGGGTCAGTTCGGCTGAAGGGCAGTTGTTCGCAGATTATGTGACGCAATTTAGTGACTTGACTCGGGAATTGGGGCCTTTTGATCTGGACCAATTTAAGCTTCCGCTGGCTGCTGTTGAACAAACCCTGACCTCGCCTCGCATCCGATGGCTGATGGGAATGAGCAGGCAGCTCACCGAGCGTGAGAACGTCTATCATGAAAAACTGAACGAGGAAGAGTACACAAGACTCCTTCACCAGGCCATTGAAGAGGAGTATGAAAAGGCCCTGGTCTTGGAGGCAATCAAGGAAAGTCCCCAGTTAGTGCGGGAGATTTCCGGAAGGATCGGATTGCCGAAGCCAAGGGTTTCTTTCTGGTTGAGTCATTTGAAGAATTCCGGCCAGGCGGAGATAAAGGGGTATGACGAGACTACCCCAAAGTTCGTCGCTCTGGCAGCATAGTATGAGGACTCCAAAATAACGTTCCAATATGCTAAAGATTCTCAGAAATTAAATTTCACAGAAACAACAGGGAAAATTCGAAATTCGAAGCACGAAATTCGAAACAATATCAAATGACCAAAATACAAAATTCAAAACAAACCCGAATAGCTCAAGGAGAGCACTCAGCGTAAATAGAGTTTTGAACATTTAGACATTTGAATTGAGCGCAGGCTTCACTTCGTGTCGGATTTGTTTCGGATTTGCGGCTCACGCCTTGAGAACAGTACGATATACGGATTTCGGATTTGTTTTAAAAAGCGATATTGAGGGATTGTCATGACAAATGAGAAGATAGGTAGCGTGATTGTCATCGGGGGCGGGATCGCAGGGATGCAGGCTTCCCTCGATCTGGCAGACTCAGGTTATTACGTGCATCTGGTTGATCGATCGCCGACCATCGGCGGATTAATGGCACAGTTGGATAAGACCTTTCCAACAAATGATTGCACCATGTGACTTATCTCGCCCAAACTGGTCGAGGTCGGCCGGCATCTTAACATCAATATCATTACGAACACCCAGGTTGAATCCCTTGAAGGCGAACCCGGACATTTCAAGGCAACACTAAAGAATGTTCCCCGGCACATTGATCCTGCTAGATGTACCGGCTGTGGGGTGTGCGCCCAGGCCTGCCCTGTGACCGCCGGGAATGAATTCAACCGCGGTTTTGATTTCAGGGCCGCCATTTACATCAAGTACGCTCAAGCCGTACCCCTGGCCTATACCATTGATAGGGACCTGTGCATCGGCTGCGGGCTATGTGAAAAGGTCTGTCTGGCTGAAGCAATTCGCTATGATGATGAACCGAGAAGGACGGAGCTGGAAGCAGGAGCAGTAATCCTGGCCCTGGGCAATGATGTATTCAATCCGGGCAACCTGGATGTTTACAAGTATGCCGAATTTCCTAATGTGGTTACCAGTATGGAATTTGAGCGCATTTTGAGCGCCACAGGCCCCTATCTGGGGCACGTCCACCGGCCCTCGGACCTGAAGGAACCTGAAAAGATTGCCTGGCTCCAGTGCATCGGTTCCAGGGATATGAACCAATGTGACAATCCCTATTGTTCATCGGTCTGTTGTATGTATGCCACTAAAGAGGCGGTTATTGCCAAGGAACATTCCGAGCATCCACTCGACACGGCTATCTTTTTCATGGACATGAGGACCTATGGTAAGGACTTCGAGAAATATTATAACCGTGCCAGGGAAGAGGTGGGGGTCAGGTACGTTCGCTCCCGGATCCATTCCATTGAAGAGGACCCTGATACCAATGACCTGATCCTTCGGTATGCGGATGAAAGCGGTAACATCCAGGTCGAGAAATTCGATATGGTGATACTTTCCGTAGGACTTGAAACTCCCAAAGAGCTCAAGGAGCTGGCCAAACGTCTCGATATCGACCTGGACAAGGACCATTTTGTTGAGACAGCAACATTTACTCCTGTAGAGACATCCAGAAAGGGGGTTTACGTCTGCGGAACCTTCCTGGAACCCAAGGATATTCCCTATTCGGTTATGGAAGCGAGTGGTGCTGCCTGCGGGGCAGAAGAAATTCTGTCGGATGCCCGGGGCACGCTGGTTAAGGAAAAGAGCTATCCTGAAGAGAAAGACGTATCCTCTGAAGAACCACGGGTCGGAGTCTTCGTGTGCAACTGTGGTATCAACATCGGGGGAATCGTGGACGTGCCCGCGGTGACCGAATACGTCCGAACACTCCCCGCGGTGGTCTACGCTGAGCATAACCTCTTCACCTGTTCGCAGGATACTCAGGAGAAGATAACAGAGGTGATCAAACAGGAGGGGTTGAACCGGGTGGTGGTGGCTTCCTGCTCACCCAGGACCCATGAGCCCATGTTTCAGGAGACCCTGAAGGATGCAGGTCTGAACCAGTATCTGTTCGAAATGGCCAATATTCGCAATCAGTGCTCCTGGGTCCACTTCAAGGAAGGGGAGAAGGCTACCGAGAAGGCAAAGGATCTGGTGCGCATGGCGGTTGCCAGGGCTCGATTGATACAGTCATTACCACAGCCTACCATCTCGGTGGACCACAAGGCCCTTGTGGTAGGAGGCGGTGTCTCCGGTATGGCAGCGGCTCTTGGTCTCGCCGATCAGGGCTTCCACACATATCTTGTGGAGCAAGCAAATGAACTGGGTGGAAACGCCCTTAAGCTCGTCAGCACGTGGAGGGGAGAGAAGATTGCAGATGGCGTTGAAGAGATGGTGCGCCAGGTGGAGGATCATCCCTTGATTGATGTGTACAAAGGATCGAATATCAAAGAGGCCACCGGATTTGTTGGAAACTTTGAAACCACCGTCTCACAGAACGGCACAGATGTTACCCTGAAACATGGGGCTGTGATCGTGGCGGTCGGTGCCGAGGAATACAAGCCGAGTGAATACCTTTATGGCGAAGATGACAGGGTCTTGACCCACCTGGACCTCGATTCGGCCGTTGCCAGTAAAGAAGAACGGATAACAAAGGCCAAAACCGCCGTATTTATCCAGTGTGTGGGATCACGGGAACCGGAAAGGCCTTACTGCTCCAAGCTCTGCTGCACCCATACAATCCATTCAGCTTTGGAACTAAAGGAAATGAACCCGGAAATGGATATCTATATCCTTTACCGGGACATTCGCACCTATGGCCAGCGAGAGGAGCTATATAGAGAGGCGAGAAGCCGCGGTGTCATTTTTATCAGGTACGATCTGGAGCAAAAACCTGATGTTAAGAAAAACGGAGACGGGATCTCAGTGGCGGTCAAAGATCCTATACTCGGTCGGGATATTGAGATTAAACCTGGCCTGGTGGTCCTCGCGTGTGCCATTGTACCCAGAGATAACACACCCCTGGCCCAGATGTATAAGCTGGCCCTCAACGAGGAAGGGTTCTTCATGGAGGCCCATGCCAAACTCAGGCCGGTAGAGTCCGCTACAGAAGGGATTTTCCTGGCTGGCATGGCCCATTACCCGAAGCCGATTGATGAAAGCATCGCGCAAGCCAAAGCAACAGCTTCGAGGGCGTCGGTAGTACTCTCCAAGGATGAACTCACGATCGAAGGCGTTATATCCCACGTAAATGAGATTTTGTGCCGCGGTTGCGGCAAGTGTGAAGATGCCTGCCCTTTTGGTGCCATTGCTGTTGCGGAACGCGAAGAGGGCAGGAGAGCAGCCTATGTTGAGGGGGCGTTGTGCAAGGGCTGCGGTGCTTGCTCGGTGGCCTGTCCTACCGGGGCCGCAGGCCTTCGTCATTTTATGGACAGCCAAGTGCTTGCCATGGTCGAGGCCGGCCTCGGCGGGTAGATTAATATGGGTGTAAATCAAGAATATGGGTGTAAATCAAGATTGTTGGTTATTGAGTTCAATGGCCAAGTGTCAGTGTTCAGGTTTCAGCTCTTTAAGTTTCTCAATCCTGACACCTGAAACCCGAAGCCTGACACCTTTTCCCCAAAACTAAATACGCAGCAGACGGACACGGATTTTCTCATTGCCAACAGCCGTGATTTACACTCGGTCAATATGAAGGAAGAGAGATCATGAGTGCAGAGTACGAGCCAACAATTATTGCTTTTTGCTGCAACTGGTGCGCCTATGGCGCGGCAGATCTGGCTGGAGTCAGCCGCATGCAATATCCCCCCAACATTCGAGTGATCCGGCTGATGTGCTCTGGCCGGGTCGACCCTAATTTCATTCTGAAGGCGTTTCAACTGGGCGCCGATGGGGTACTGGTGAGTGGCTGACACATCGGCGACTGTCGTTACCTGGAAGGTAACAAGAAAGCAACACTGATGATTGAGATGACGCGTCAATTGCTGGCCCTGCTGGGCATCGACAATGAGCGCCTGGCCCTGGAGTGGGTTTCGTCTGCCGAAGGGGGCCGTTTTGCCGAAGTCGTCACCTCTTTTACCCAGAAGATCAAGGATCTGGGGATGTCTTCGCTGCGGCTAGCCGCTTAGTTGAATTGGAGTAATGGAGTGATGGAGTATTGGGTGGATGAGATGAATCGATTGCCCAGAGAATACCAATGGGGGCTAAAGAATGAACATTGAAGCATTAGTAGATGAAACCAAGGCTTACTACTGTTTGGACTGCGGCGTTTGTACAGGTAGCTGCCCGGTGGCGCGGTATTCACCCGGATTCTCGCCCCGCCTGATGGTTGAAAAGGCTCTTATGGGCAAGGCCGAAGATTTCCTGACGGATCCCGATGTATGGTCCTGTCTGACCTGTGCACGGTGTACCCACAGGTGCCCGGCTAACATCGACTACCTGGAATTTGCCAGGGGGATCAGAGAGGAGGCACTGAGGCTTGGCAATAAGGGCAGCCCTGCACACAGTGGTATGTTCCAATCGATTATGGAGATACAGTCATCCGGAATCAAGCAGGACAGGATTACCTGGGCAAAAGAGGCAGGCAGTATTGCAGACAAGGGGGAGTATTTCTATTTTGTGGGCTGCTTACCCTATTTCAATGTCATTTTTGCAAATTTTCCTTCGCAGCCATTAGATATCGGACGAAATGTCATCAAGATTTTGAATAAATTGGGCATTGAGCCGGTGGTTAGCAACGACGAAAAATGCTGCGGACATGATATGCTCTGGAATGGCGAGGTTGAAACCTTCAAGAAGTTGGCTGCGGCCAATATTGAAGTAATCAAAGAGGCGGGGAGTAAGAAGGTCATCTTCCATTGCCCTGAAGGATATTATATCTTCAAGAATTACTATACAAAGTATTTCGGAGATCTCGATTTTGAGGTTATTCACTTCTACGATTTTCTGGCGGAAAGGTTAAAGGCCGGGGAATTAACATTAGAAAAATCGAATGGCGTGGTGACGTACCAGGATCCGTGCCGGCTGGGGCGGCTGGCAGGTATATATGAGAGCCCGCGCGACATCATTAACGGGGTTGCGGCCTCCTTTGTGGAGATGGAAAGGAACGGCGAAAATTCTGTTTGCTGCGGGACTACCGGATGGATGAACTGTTCTACCTGCTCAAAGGAGATTCAAGGCAACAGATTGAAAGAGTCGATGGCAACCGGGGCGGACACTTTGATTACTGCCTGTCCCAAGTGTAATATTCATTTTAGTTGTGCTGCAAGTTTTATAGAGGGTATTGATATCAAGATTAAAGATCTCACTGAAATGGTCGTTTCTGCCATGAACGGTGGATAAAATCGCTACGCGATTTTATATAACGCGGCTACGCCGCTTGAAAAAGGAAATTCCTATACTATCAAGTTGTTGAGCAAGTATCAGGAAACCGGGTAAGGAGGCAGGTTGTCGTGAGCAAAGATATATTGGTCATTGGCGGGGGGATAGCCGGTATGCAGGCATCGCTTGATCTGGCGGATATGGGCCTTCAGGTCCATATGGTCGAAAAGCTCCCTTGCATCGGCGGCAAGATGGCCCAGTTGGACAAGACCTTTCCCACAAATGACTGTGCTATGTGAATTATCGGGCCAAAGTTACAGGATGTCGGTCGGCATCCTAAGATCAATCTCTTGGCATACAGCGTTGTGGAAAAAGTAACGGGCAGCAATGGTGATTTTGCAGTTACCGTGAGGAAAAAGGCCCGCTACGTTGACGAAGATTTGTGTACGGGGTGCGGCGCATGTGCCGAAAAATGTCCAACCACGGTACCAGATGAATTTAACATGGGGCTGGGGAAGCGAAAGGCGATCTACAAGTACTATACTCAGGGTATCCCTTCTACCTTCTGTATAGATGCCGTTCATTGTCGGACCTTTCAAAAGGGGAAAAAGTGCGGTGTCTGTGAAAAGATATGCCAGGCCAAAGCCATAGATTACAAGCAGGAGGATAAAATCCTTGAGTTAAAGGTGGGCGCTATCGTTTTGGCGGTCGGGTATGACCTTTTTGATGCCGCGAAGTTGCCGGAATACGGCTATGGGCGGATTACAAATGTGATCAATGCCCTCGAATTTGAACGCCTGCTGAGCGCCAGCGGCCCCACGGAAGGCCACGTGGAAAGGCTCTCGGATCTAAGAGATCACGAGCTTATCCACAGCGGGGAGAAGAAGCTGAAGAAGGCAACAAAGACCCTCGGTAAATACGAAAAGAAACACAAGAAGTCATCTGCTGATTTCTATAAGGAATTCACGGCAGGGAACATATCGGACGGGGATGAGTTTGCAAAATGGGCAAAGCAGTATGAGAGCGTACAGGAGGCGACCAAGAAACTGGAGGCCCTGAAGGCCAAGGCGGAGAAGTTTGACGTTGCCACCAGGCTGGCCTTTATCCAGTGTGTGGGTTCCCGGGACTTTCGCTTTAATAAGTACTGCTCAAGTTATTGCTGTATGCATTCCATTAAAGAGGCGATGATTGCCAAGGACCATGAAGCCAGAACCGATGCATATATCTTCAACATGGACCTGCGCACGGTTGGCAAGGGTTTTGAAGAATACAAGGTACGGGGGGCAGAAAAGACCGGTCTTAATTACGTTCGTGGGCGTGTGGCTGAAATTACCCAGGATGAAAACGAAAACCCCATTATCTGGTATGAAGAGACCACCTCTCAGACCCCAAAGAGCTTAACAGTTGACCTGGCCATCCTGGCTGTGGCGTGTGAAGCTCCAAAGGGGATAGAAAAAATAGCTGAGATGGTCGGCGTGGAGTTAGACCATAACAGGTTTTTTAAGACAGATCCGCTCAATCCTTTGGATACTACCGTGCCCGGCATCTTTGTGTGCGGGTGCGCCCAGGGGCCGATGGATATACCAGAGTCGGTGGCCCAGGCCAGCAGTGCTGCTTCCCGGGCCGCCGAGGCGGTTGCGGGAAAAGCCTAAATCGAATGCGGAGTGCGGAATGCGGAATGAGACCGTGAACCTTTGGATTGATGATTTTTGGATTGACGATTGACGATTGACGATTGAATAAAACAAATCGAAAGTCGACAATCAACAATCGACAATCAAATAACCAATAACCAATAACGAATAACTAACACACGGAGAATCAAATTGGAAAAAGAAGAATTGAGAATAGGCGTATTTGTTTGTAAGTGCGGCAGCAATATCGCAGGCTATCTGGATGTAGAGGCACTGGATGAATATGCCTCTGCTTTGCCCAATGTCGTGTTTACCCAATGGAATCTTTATACCTGTTCAGACGTCGGTCTCGATGAAATCAAGAAGGGGATCAAGGAGCAGAATCTTAATCGGGTTGTGGTAGCCTCTTGTTCACCCCGTACCCACGAGCCCCTTTTCCGGTCAATCTGTGCAGAGGCGGAGCTCAACCCATACCTGTTTGAGATGGTCAATATCAGAGACCAATGCTCATGGGTCCACATGAACGAAAGAGAACCGGCTATGGCCAAGGCCAGGGATCTTATCCGCATGGGTGTAGCCAAGGCCGCACTTCTTGAACCTCAGGAGATCATTACATCGGAGGTGGAGGTCAGGGCACTTGTTATTGGCGGCGGCATCGCCGGTCTGACAGCCGCCACGTCTCTGGCTAATCGGGGTTTCCCGGTGATACTGCTGGAAAAGGAAAAAGAACTGGGAGGCATGCTTAGATCTTTGAACAGGCTGGCCCCAATGGATGTGGATGCCTCTGAGGTCATAAGCAAGAAGATCAAAGAGGCTGAAGACCACCCCAATATCGATGTTTATACCGGTGCCGCCATTGATAAGGTGGAGGGATTTATCGGCAAGTTTGATGTAACCTTTAGCGCCAACGGGACCACCAAAGACGTCAGGCTGGGTGTGGTTATTATCGCCACTGGGGCCGGCAACCTTGTGCCGGAAGGTATGTATCAATATGACGGCCAGAAGGTTATTACCCAGTGGGAATTGGAGGAAAAACTAAAGATCGGCAAGATCGATGGGAACAATGTGGTGATGATCCAGTGCGTTGGGGCGAGAAGCGCGGAGAGACAATATTGCTCTCGTATATGCTGCGCGGTAGCTATCAAGAATGCCATTCTGATCAAGCAGATGAATCCGGCCGCAAAGGTTTATATCCTCTATCGAGATATCATGGCGTACGGGGTTGAGAACGAAGAGGAGCTGCGTAAGGCAAAACAGCTTGGCGTCCGGTTTGTCAAGTATGATCCTGAAAGGCCGCCGGTGGTGGAAGAGGATAAGGTGACTGTTTTCCATCACCTTATGGGCAAAGAGCTTGAACTACCCCAGGACATGGTCGTCCTCTCAACGCCGCTGATAGCCAGTGAAGACGCGGTCAAGATTGCCAATCTCTTCAGGGTTACCCTGGATGAAAACAAGTTTTTCCTTGAGGCCCACGTGAAGCTAAGGCCGCTTGATTGTGCGACAGACGGTATTTTCCTTTGTGGCAGCGCCCACTATCCCAAGGATGTTCGTGAAAGCATTTTGCAGGCCCTGGGAGCGGCATCCCGTGCCTCTATTCCGTTAGCACAGGGCGAGATCAAGATCGAACCGATTATCTCCACTTTTGTAGACAGGGATGCCTGCCGCGGATGTGGCCTCTGCGTAGCGCTCTGTCCTTACGGTGCGCTGGAGATAGAGGAGACTGACGAAGGGCGTAAGGCTAACATTATTACCGTGGCATGTAAGGGATGCGGTGTGTGTGCAGCGACCTGTTTCCGACATGCCCTTGGTATTAATTCGTTTACGGACGAACAAATACAAGCCCAGATACACGGTTTTCTGGCAGCTTAACATATAAAATCGCGGAGCGATTTTATAAAAGGAGGGATCCCTGATGGCAGAGGATTTTACCCCTAAGATATTGACCTTTTGCTGCACGTGGTGAGGTTACTCGGCAGGTGACCTCGCTGGCGTGTCCAGGATGCAATACACAACGGATATCAGGGTCATTCGTCTTATGTGCACGGGCAGGATGGACCCTGTCATTATGGCTGATGCCTTTATTCACGGTCTTGATGGGTTGTTGGTGCTCGGCTGTCTTTTTGGCGAATGTCATTATGTGAGCGGGAATTTTAATGCCAGGCACAAGATAAACATGACCGGGGAAATGCTCGCTTATGCAGGGATGAATCCGGGACGGTTGTCATTTCGCAACCTCTCTTCTGCGGAGAGTGAGCTTTTTGTGAAACATGTCACCGATTTTTCCACAGAGATAAGAGAACTCGGCCCACTAGGAGGCGAGGCTGACAAGGTCCCCTTGCCAAAGCTCAAGGAGAACCTTGAAATTGCCAAAACGGCCCTTGCAGGGCCCAAATTGCGGTGGGTCGTTGGGAAAAAGCCTGTCTTCGTTGATACAGGCAACAAGTATCATGAGGTTTTTACCGAGCACGAGATAAACCGCACCTTAAGCGGCATTGTTATTGACGAGATGGCCACCCATTCCATTCTGGCAGCCTTGCAGAACAAATCGGCCTCAGTCAAGCAGTTGGCGAAGGAGCTTGAAATTCCTCCTCCGGAGACCTTGAAATACATACTCGGTTTGAAGCGGCGTGGCTTTGTGGAGATGGAGAGTGTAAAGGATCATACACCTTTATACAAGTTAGGGGCTTCGCCCTAATTGGAATTAATGGATTAATGGAATCTTATCATTCGCTTAATAGGGATAGACTTTTGTTAATTTTGAGAATCTATAAAAAGATATATATATTCCTCTGGTTTCAGGTTTCGGGTTTCAGGGGAGAACGCAGTGACAATGATGAACCCCTCCCTCAAGGCTGGCCCGTACCCGAGGATTGAGGTGTCAGGTGTCAGGTGTCAGGACATATAAAGGTGTCAGGGACAATCAGGTTTCAGCACTGCCGTTTTACTTTCCTGACACCTGAACACTGACACCTGAAACCTACATGTGCCCTGAAACCTGAAACCAAAACGGGATAAAGATTTAGGTCCATATAAGAATTAATCTAAGTACTAAGTACGAATTTATTAAGCGAACGATGAGTTATGATTTCAATAGGCCGTAGAATTTACGAGACATTAAACTATGTTGAACAAGAGGGATAAAAAGTGGCTGAGAAAAATGTATTGATCATTGGTGGCGGTATTGCAGGCGTTAGGGCGGCGTTGGCCCAGGCCGATGCCGGCAATAAGGTTTTTATGGTGGAAGACTTTCCCAGCATTGGCGGGGAAAGGATTTCGCAGGACAGGATAATAAATGATGGTGATTTCTTCACGGCGCCTGATTTGGCAGCAGTAAAAGAAAACAAGGCAATACAGGTCATAGATAGCGCTGAGCTGCGATCGCTGGTCGGGGAAAACGGCAAATACAAGGTCAAGATCCACCGTCGAACACCCCGGGTTGACCGTGAGAAATGTGATGACTGTGGGGAGTGTATCAAGGTATGCCCGATCCACATGTATGATGACTACAATGAGGCCCTTGAATGGCGCACTGCTGTTGATTTTTTCAACAAAGGTTCGGGCAACTACAATGTGTTCAAGGAGGATATGCCTGTTTGCCAGCGGACCTGTCCGATCAATTTAGATATTCGCACATATGTTGGCTACATTGCAGACGGGAAGTATGCCGAGTCTCTGGCCGCCATCCGAAAGAAGCTCCCCTTTCCCTTGAGTATAGGGCGTGTGTGCCCCCATCCGTGCGAGTTCGAGTGCAACCGCGGGTACAAGGATGAGCCGATCAGCATCTGTTTCTTGAAGCGTTTTGTGGCCGACCACGAGGTTTATAATGACATTGAGCCCACGATCACCGTTTCTGATGAGACCTATCCTGAAAAGATCGCGATTATCGGAGGGGGCCCCAGCGGGTTGACCTGTGCCTATCACCTGGCACTGCTCGGATATCAGAATAACATAACGGTTTTTGAGGCCCTCCCCAAACCCGGCGGGATGTTTCTGGTGGGGATTCCCGAATACAGGCTTCCCAAGGCGATTCTGGCCAAGGATGTTGAATTTGTCGAAAAACACGGGGTGGAGATCAAGTGCGGTGTCCGGATTGGAAAGGACATCAGCTTTGATGATATCCGAAAGGACTATGACGCGGTTCTCGTTGCCATTGGCGCCCATATGGGCATGAGCATGCGGGTCAAGAACGAGGATGCCGAGGGCGTCTTTGAGGGTGTTAAGTTCTTGAGGGACGCGGGCCTCGGCAATGAGGTCCCCAACAAGGGTATAGCGATCGTGGTTGGCGGCGGCAATGTGGCCATGGACGTTGCAAGGACTGGTCTCCGTGTAGGCTTTGACGAGGTCAATCTGCTGTACCGTCGAACCCGTAAGGAGATGCCGGCAAGCCCGTGGGAAGTAGACGCGGCAGAGCACGAGGGGATCAAGTTTCACTTTCTGGTAGCCCCCCAGGAAGTTGTCGTCAAGGATGGCAAGGCCGTGGGGATGCAATGTTTGAAAATGGAGCTTGGCGAACCTGACGCCAGCGGCAGGCGAAGACCTGTGCCGATTGAGGGTTCGGAATTTGTCATGGACGCTGATACCGTCTTTGCCGCCATTGGCCAGGTCACGGACACCAGTGTGGTTGAAGAAAAGCACGGGTTTAAGATCGGCAGAAAGTTCAATTTTGAGGTGAACCCCAAGACCTTTGAGACCAATGTGGAAGGGGTGTTTGCATCAGGCGATGCTGCCACAGGTGCAAATATTGCTGTCCGGGCCTGTGCAGGTGGCAAAACCGCAGCGGAATCGATTCACAAATATCTGAGAGGGAAGAAGTAGAATGTATATCTACGAGAAAAAGGGACGCTACATCATAGACTTCCAGGATATTCCGGCCGAGCGGGCAGAGATGCCGGAGATTGAGGTTGAAGAACGTCAGGGAAACTTTAAGGAAGTTGAAACCGGGTTCCCTGAAGAGGTGGCCGTTGCCGAGGCCAAGCGGTGCTTTTCCTGCCGGCGATGTCTCGGATGCGCCCTGTGCTGGGCCGAGTGCAAGCCTGAGGCGATCAACTTTGAGATGCAGGACGAAGATCTTGACCTCGAAGTGGACGAAGTTATCCTTAGTTCCGGGATGCAGCGAAAGATCAGGCCCATAGCCGGCAGCTATGGCAACAGACATATGAACGTGGTCACCGATCTACAGGTGGAGCGGATGCTGGCCGACACAGGGGCGAGCAACGGGTTCATCCTCCGCCCCCAGGACGGTGAGATTCCGAAAAAAATTGGGTTTGTACAGACCTTTGGATCGGTTGATGATAAGGTCCGGGATGCCGCCCTTATCCTTGGGATCAATGAGGCCGTCATTGCCCAGAAGAGAATAGACGGAGTCGAAATCAGTTTTGTATCCCCGAATATGGACGCCTTTAAAACGAGTGCAGGCAGCGACCTGGACAAGGTTTCCGGCATAACGTTCATCAATGGCACGGTGGTTGATGCTGCCGAGGTGGGCGAAAACAAAGACATTGAACTCAAGTATGAGGCAGACGGCAGTGAAAAGACCGAAACCTTTGACCTCCTTGTGCTCTTGACCCAGCCCCAGCTTCCGCCCATCATCGAAGGAGCAGCAAAGCGGTTAGGCGTTGAAGTCGATTATGCCAGCTTCCTGGGCAAGCCTGGAGAGATAGTCGAAACCGACAAGCCCGGTGTTGTGCTGGCCCAGAATGTATAAATGTATATGCGATTTTTTCCACGAAACCTTGATGACCTAGGAGGATTTGTATGGAAGCTTTAGACCTGACCAAACGACCAAAGAACAAGCTGGCAGTACAGCCCGAGTGGGCAGACGTATGCTTTACGTGCGGCACCTGTGCCAGCGGCTGCGCGGTCACGGGCGTGGACGGCTGGGACCCGAGAAAGGCGGTCCGTGCCGTGCTTCTGGGCCTGGAACAGGAGCTGATCGACTCCCGGTGGCCCTGGATCTGCACCCTGTGCGGCCGGTGCCAGTATGCGTGCCCCCAGGGGGTTCAACTGTTGTCACTTTTGAGAAATGCGCGCACGCATCGTGAGCGCGACAAGGTCCCCGGTGTCATCCACAAAGGGGTTGTCATGAACCTGGAAAGGGGGAACAACCTTGGGATTCCCGAGTTCGATTATCTCTTTTTGCTTGCCGATCTGAGCAAGGAGATGGAAGAAGGAACTGTTGAGCTGGAAGAAGAAGACGCTGAGGAATATCCTCCCTACCCGGGATTTTATTGCCCTGTCGATAAGGAAGGGGCAAACATTATTGTCACCATCAACTCCAAGGAGCCCATGGGCGAGCCGTACGACATGATGTTCTGGTGGCGGATCTTTTATGCGGCCAAAGAGAGCTGGACGGTGCCCAAGCAGAATTGGGAGGGGGTCAACTGGGGCCTTTTTTCCGGTGATGATGAGGCCATGAAAGAGCAGGTCGGTCGCGTGATTGAGAATGCCAGAAAGGTAGGTGCCAAGACGCTCCTATATCCGGAATGAGGCCATGCATACTTTGCGACCCGGTTGGGTTTCACGAAATGGTTTCCAGAGGCCTTTGAAGAATTCAGATGTGTAAGTATTTATGACGTCTTAAAAGAATACCTTGAAACAGGCAGGATCAAGGTAGATAAGTCAAAGTTTGCCGGCAAGAAGGTAACCCTGCACGAGCCGTGCAATTATTTTAGAAAGTCACAAATGTCTTTTGGCCAGCACTACATGGAAGAGTATCGGTACATAATCAAGCATTTGTTCAATGACGAAGATATAGTTGAGATGGAACCCCACGGGCTAAACGGCATTTGCTGCGGTGCAGGCGGCGGGGCCTGGGCCATGCCTTATACAAAGGAGCGGCTCGACTACGGCAAGTGGAAGGCTGACCAGATCAACGCGACAGGCGCCGAACTGCTCTGCGCCCCCTGCCACAACTGCCGGGACCAGATCATGAAGGCCCTCAGCAAGGAGTTCAATGTTACCGCCAGGGTCTTCTATCTCTGGGAGATGGTGGCAGAGGCCCTGATCATCGAACCGTGGAGCGAGGAAGAGGTCAAGAAGGCCCATGAAGAACGAGATGCCCAGTATGAAAGGGACGGTGTTGAGATAGAAGAGGAAGAATAGCAAGCCGGACTTTCAGCTAACTCTGAACAGACGAAAAGGGATGCTTGGTTTTCGAGCATCCCTTTTTCGTTTGCCCGAAGGTTCGTTCATCGCTTCGCACCGCCCGCCAACGGCACTGGGTGCCAATCGTGAAAGGGTGTTTTATGCGACAGATGACATGTGCCGACCTTGGACAACTCTTCACCAGTGTATCGGCTTATTGTGTGGGGCAGGCAGGCGTCTCTACGGCGCCAAAAAATTCTCTATCTTTGCTATGTCTGTACGCTTGCTGTCGAGCCCAAGAGCCTGTTTGTCCAACCCCAGACAAAGCCCCAGGAGTTGGGAATAGAGAATGGAGGGGATGTGGTGGTTTTGGACCGTGTCGAACTGAATCTGACAAAATGGGCATCCGGTGGTTAGATAGTCAGCCCCCGCTTTTTTGGCATCTAACAGCTTTTTGTCTCTGAAAACAAAAGAAAGCTCGTCATTTAGCCCGAGCAACGGGCCCCCGCAACATTCGAGCTTGGTGGACCACTCTATACTCTTGGCACCGGTGATGTTGACAAGTTCATCAAAGAGGGTCGGGGCTACAGGATCATCAAATTGGGTGACTTGACTTGGGCGCAAGGCATGGCAACCGTAGTGGGTGGCAACCTTGAGGTTTTCATAAGGCCTCGTTATCTTTTCCTTTATGGCCTCAAGCCCCACCTCCTTATAAAGCACCGTGAGAAGATGCATGATGTCAATCCCTGCCTCATATTGCAAGCCCTCCTCGGCCAAGATCGCATTGATCTCTTCTCGTAAGGAAGTATTCTCCTTCATGAGATGCGCTGCCTTCTTCAAGGTCCCGTAGCCACACTTGCACAGCGTCATAACCTCTAAGCCTTCCTTTTTAGCCAGGGCCAAATTCCTGGCTGAAGAGAGCACAAAGGCCTTGAAGTCGATGTTTCTCAATGGATATCCACAACACTTGAATTCGTCGATATCCACCAGGGTGACATCCAGCTTCCCTAAGACAGCCCTTGAAGAAGACTCATACGCTTTCAGGCGGGCAGGAATGGTACAGCCCAGAAATAGTGCATATTTCATGATAAAAAGTGCCTAACAAGTTAGGCCACCTTCTTCAACTGACGAAATGCCAGGTTCTTCAGCTCATAAAGCACATCGGTTATACATACCCCCTGGGGACAGTACTCCTGACATGTGTAGCAGGTCACACAGTCCCACAGCATACTGGAGCCTAAAGCGAGATCTCTGCAGCCCAACGCAAGGGTGTGCATGATCTGATGCGGCATTAAACCCACGACCTCCTGCGGGTTCTCATAGTTGCCTACCACAGGGCACACATTGGTGCAATTCTCACACCCAAAGCAGACAGAGAAGGTACTGGCCTGTGCCGAGCCGGTTAATTCCCCTAAGAATCCTCTGTCAGCAGGTGTAAGGGATAAAGTCTTGTCCTTCATCTTTGTCAAACCGTAATCAGCACGCATGGCCTCTCTGGCCCAAGCCTCGGGTTTCGGATACCCCAGTTGAGCCAGATTATCTCTCATGCTGAACCACAGGTCCTCCAGGTTGATGCCTACCATACAGACATCCGTGCAACGATGACAATCTGTGCAGATATGGCTCCCTTCCTGAATAGTCCGAAGTTCTTTTTCACTCAGTTTCTTGCCAGAGACCAGGGCCCTTAATGCAGCCATTTTCTCAGACGGAAGGATGTTCGGATTGGGAATTTGTTTAAAAGCCACGGCAACAGAACACCGCGTCGTGCAGTCGCCACAGCGGATGCAGGCGTCCAGTTCAATAGCCTGCTTGGTGGCCATATTGGCCGGATCTGATTTTCCTCGCTCCATCACAGCATTGAGAAGGAGGGTCACAGGGGTGGCAAAGATGTGGAAAAATTTGCTGAAAGGAAGATAGGCCAGGCCAATGAAGCAGGCTAAGAAATGTAGATACCACATGAAAGTATGGGCAAAGTATACAGGCTGAATTACCTTGGCTACGGCATAGCCCATGAATGCCCATTGGGGACGGGAGTGGCAGTCGGCACAGCTCATTTCGTGCAATCCCTTACCCTCTTCCAGGGTATCCTTATCAAAAGGCCCTTTTACGTCAGGGGAAATCACACTGAATTTTTCGACCCAGTAGGCCTCAAGAGACATCGCCTCTTCTTCTTCCAACATGGCGTATTCTTCCACCATCTCCTCATACCTGGAATGCGATACTATTTTGGTTGCCTCCAACAGAACACCAAGGATCATAATGGCAGCCAGGATGATGATGGCGTAGTAATCCATACCACTCGTTGTGGGACGGGCTTTCTTAGAAAAAAATCTTCGATAAAGGACAAGGGCTAACCCCACGATCACCATGGCGCCAAAGAGGTCTCTTAAGAACATAAAAGGGTTCAGGGTCGAATAATACTCTGCAAATAGAACCGAGGTAATGTACTTCTCCAGCGCATGCATCAAAAGGAGCAACATAAAACCGCCGAAGATACATATGTGGGCCAATCACCGGACAAAGTCCTTCCTCAATAACCATGTCTGAAGGAGTACATCCAGGATAAAGACCTTAAGCAGTATACCGATCTTTGCACTGAAAAGAGTCGATAGAATCCCCTTTATGGCTGCAGAAATCCTGGTTGAGACCGAAATATTTCTGGCATCTCGGCCGATCTTGTATCGGAACCAGGCCGATATCTTGTAGACCAAACCAATACCGAAAATGGCCAGGGAAGCATATAGGGTGATTGTGTAAAACATAACGTTTACGTCCCGTCCTTGATGAGCCCCTTCGCCGCCTGATTAACCAAGAGATTCATGAAGGTGGTTAGGCAGCAGCCTGTTTTTTTATGCGATTGGGTCCCAGCTCCTTATCCGTCCACCCGTGCATCAGATTGCGCGGTTGCATTGCCGAACCAATCACAAAGATCCCTTCCCGGTTGGTACGGATCGGAAGATAGTGAACATTATCCTGCTGAAAAAAAACCTTCAGAATCGGTGTCGATCCGCAGCACTCGCGACACACGTGCGGCATCTGGATGAGGGCGGAAGGCCTCCTCAACCACCACCATGTCGGGTATCAGCTTCACATGGCGGTTCAAGACGCTATCGTGAAAACCAACTTGGCGGACTTTATCTCCTTGAGAAGATCGCCTGCGATCTTCACGCATTTTTCCATCCAATGGTGAGTTCGTCAACGTGCGCATTCTGACCTTCCAACTGGAGGGCCATCCTCAACTGCGAGGCCAGAATGGCCACCTCCTTTTCACCTCCGGCCAGACACACTGCCACACAGGTGCCACATCCGAGAACAAGAATCTTATTCGCACCGGAAATCGATTCTTTGATCTCATTAAAGGGTTTTCTCTTGGCTACAATCATTTATGCTACCCCCGGTTTAGTCATTGGTCACTGGTCATTGATCATTAGTCACTGGCCATTGGTTGTACCTTGCCAAGGATTGCATCATGTTTCTACAGGCCTCAAGAAAAAGATTTTAGGTCTACAGGTTCCAATTAAAAGGCTTATGCCTGAACTCCGCAGAATAGTAAAGCTTATATCTGAACTACCTAAGCTGGATCTTCCGGAGTTAATACCCTTCTTAAGTCTGACTAATGACCAATGACCGTCCCTCAACGGATTTGGCCCCATATCTCTAGCACGCTCTGTCATCTTCTTTCCGGTTTCTGCAAACAAAGGTGCTTCGGAAGCTGCGATATGAAACTTCTTCAACAAATACGGCGTGTACACGGTCTTGACCTGATGATAAAATATATCAAGGAAGGAAGAATAAAGGTGGACAGGTCGAGTCATCCGGAAATGGAACCCTTGCTCGAGAAGGCCTGAAGCATGAAGGAGCTATTGAGGTCAAGCTGGACAAGTCCTACCGTATCTCCTGCAGCCGTTCAACTAGCCACAAGTTGACCAATGTTTCTGGCAAAATACCACGTGCACGGGCCTGAGCCTCAATTCGTGCGTAGACTTCCGGAGCAAGGGTTACACGCCGTCTACGTTTGGCCCTGACTTCGAATTCAACTTCCTGGGTCTGATCCCAATAGTCGGCCAGACTGAACTATTACGAAAAATCCTGTGAATCCTGTGAATCTGGTCAAAAAATAGTGGTTTTAAGGCTGAGACAGATTTTGAGGAGGGGTTGATAAAAACAATAGAAAAATGGTATAAGGAAAAAGTTAAGGATTCAAAAGTTGATTTTATTTGTCGGGCTAGCTAATATTGAATCAATCGTTGGTTTCCATAAGGGGCAGAAATTAAGGAAAATTCACCAACCTTTTGAAATAGGAGATTTACCATGAACATTGCTGTCGTAGGTGGAGGTACTCGGTGTCGTAACCTGTTGGATTTGATTGAAAGACACTCTTTTCAAGAGATATTTCCCAAAGTAGTGGCCGTGGCCGACAAAAGAGACAACGCTGCCGGTCTGGTCAAGGCAAGAAAAAAAGGTCTGTTCGTCACAAACGATTATAATGATCTTTTTGATAGAGACGATATTGATCTTATAATGGAATTGACGGGCAATCAGGATATCTACAATGATATCTGTGATAAAAAGAAAAAAACGGTTCGGGCCGTCGACCACCGGATTGCACTACTTTTAAGAGAGATTTCTGTTGTTTACGACGACCAGAATTTAACACAACAGGAGCTTAGAGAGACAAGAGCAAGGTACGATGTGATAATGAATGTGGCCATTAACGAAGACGTTATGGTTATCGCGCCTGATTACCGAATTCTGGATGTCAATGAGACCCTGTTGAAGAAAGTGGGCCTTGAACGGGAGGAGGCCATTGGTCGATACTGCTACGAAGTTTCACACCATCGTAACGCACCATGCTCCGGCGAAAGACAACCCTGTCCACTGCCCGAAGCCCTCAAAAGCCAGAAGCCTTCCCAGACAACCCATATTCACTTAGACAAGGATAATAGAGAGCTTTTTTATGCAGTTTCCTGCTATCCTCTCTTTGAAAACGGTGAGGTGATCGGGGTGGTAGGAATATCAAGGAACATCACAAAGGATGTCAATATTCAGAAGGTCATGATGCAGCAAGAGAAATTGGCTTCCATTGGTCGGTTGGCAGCCGGCGTAGCCCATGAAATCAATAATCCGATGACCACAATCTTGACCAGCGTCATGTTGATGCAGGAGGATACCGACCATGGTGATCCAAGATACCAGGAATTGCAAACTATTACCGACGAAACCCTGCGCTGTTCCAAAATCGTTACCAGCCTTCTCGATTTTGCTCGCCAGATGAAACCGTCTAAGACAGCACATAACCTCAGCGATCTTGTCATGGAATGTATTGTACTGACCAGAAAACAGGCGGCGTTCAATAATGTGGCTATAGAGGAGAGCCTTTCGGAGGATCTGCCGCTCATTAATATAGATAAAGATAAGATCGAACAGGCTCTGATCAACCTGGCACTTAATGCAATAGAAGCGACTGATCCCGGAGGAAAAGTCACCCTTTCTGTGAAATTTGTTCCGGAAACTGAAACGTTCGAAATTACGGTCAGCGACTCAGGGAGGGGTATTCCATATGAAGATATGGATAAAATCTTTGATCCCTTTTTTACAACCACGAAAAATGGAACCGGTCTGGGATTGGCCATAACTCATGGCATCATTGAACAGCATGGTGGAACCATAGATGTGCAGAGCAAATTAGGCCAGGGGACGACTTTCACAATCAGACTGCCTCTCGACCTGGGAGATATAGATGTACATTGATTCTACACCTCGTATCCTGGTCATAGATGATGAACTCCCTATCTGCCAGAATTGCGTAAAGATATTGTCACAAATGGAATGTGAAGTTGAATATGCTCTGAACGGATATGATGCCCTGAAAATAGTGGAGGAGAAAGGGTTTGATGTAATAATAACTGACTTGAAAATGAGTAGCCTTGGCGGCATGGAAGTACTTCGTCGGGTGAAAGAGGGCCATCCTGACACGATAGTTATTGTGATTACTGGCTACGCCAGCGTTTCTTCTGCCGTCGAGGTAATGAAAATGGGGGCCTTTGACTACCTTCCAAAACCGTTTACGCCAGATGAGCTTCGCGCTATTGTCCGTCAAGCCGTGACTGAAAGAGAAGTCCGACTCCAAGACCAAAAACTGAGGCAACAAAAAGGAGATTTAAAATCATTTTCTCACCAACTCATAGGAGAGAGTCCTAAGATAAGAAAAGTTATCGATATGGTGAAAAAAGTGGCACCAACACATTCTACGGTTCTTATCTGTGGTGAGAGCGGAACAGGAAAAGAATTGATCGCACGGGCAATACATGCCAATAGCAGAAGGAAAGACGAGGTCTTTTTTGCCGTTGACTGCGGGACTTTATCAAGCAACCTTTTGGAGAGTGAGCTATTTGGTCATACCAAAGGAGCATTTACCGGGGCTCATAAAGACAAACCCGGTATTTTCAAGTTGGCGGATGGAGGCACCGTTTTTTTGGATGAGATAAGTAATATGTCGTTAGAAGTCCAGGCCAAACTTCTTCGCTTCTTAGAGGACCGCGAGTTTTTACCTCTGGGTAGCACATCCCCACAGAAGGCGGACAATCGCCTGATACTTGCCACCAATCAGGATCTTAAGAAAATGGTATCCGGGGGTTCTTTCAGAGAAGACTTCTATTATCGAATATTCGTATACCCCATAATTATGCCTCCATTAAGGGAAAGAAAAATGGATATCTTGCCCATCGCATATCATTTCATGAGGCAGTTCACCCGCAGTTTGGGAAAGAATATCGCAGGTTTTGACAACGACGCAGTGAATAGATTAAGACAATATGACTGGCCCGGAAACGTAAGGCAATTGAGAAATGTGACTGAAAGAGCGATCATTCTTTGCGAAAAAGAGCAAATCAGCCCAAAGGAGCTCCCCTTTCTAAATGATATCGAGCAATTGATTGACCGCATTCCTTCAACCAATGAAGAACTCAAGAGAATCAAGAAGGAGATCAGACAGAAGGCGGTTAGCACGGTTGAAAAGAACTTCGTTCTGAATGCCCTGATGCAAAGCAACTGGACCGTTACCCGTGCAGCAAAAAAAGTGGGACTCCAGAGAACCAACTTTCAGAATCTTATGAAAAAACATGGCATTAGTCTCCCGCTTGATCGTAGATTAAGCAAAAACAGGAGCCTGGGCTCTTCTCGGTAAAAACTTATACCCTGTATTTTTTTTGTATACACCCGTTGAATTTTCAGCTTTATATCAATAATCAACCTCTAATCTCGCCTACTTAAAGTCACTCCGTTAATATCCTTCCGTATACCAAGGTGTATATTTTTCTTATACACTTCATCTTTTGCGTTAATCCTACGCATGAAACTTTCCTCAGAGATATCTGATAGTTACCTAATTTGAATTCTTTTGGCACGCAACCTGCTATGTTCTGTTGACAAACACAAACAGGTCCTGATGGCTAGATGCAATACCACTCAACTACTCGACGACTCAACCACTCAACTCCGCCTAAGTCGGACGAAGCGGAGCCAAAGTAATTAACAATTCATCAAAATAAAAGGAGGAAAAAATGGAAACAACAGCCAAGATTATGGTAGTCGATGATGAAAAGCTAATCTGTCAAAACATGGAAAAGGTCCTGTCCAAAAGTAATTATGAGGTAAGTTATGCCATAAGTGCGGAAGAAGCCATGGAAAAAATGGCCAAGGAAGCGTATTCCCTTCTTATTTCCGATGTCGTCATGCCAGGAATGAATGGCCTTGAATTCTTGAAACTTGTTAAGGACCAATGGCCACTCACCAAGGTTATGATGATTACAGCCTATGCAACCACCGATACAGCACTGAAAGCAATGCGGTTGGGAGCCGTGGACTACATCCCCAAGCCATTCACCCCGGATGAGTTAAGATCTAAGGTGGAACGGGCCCTGGCAGGGGAATTGGTTGAAGCCTCTACTGCGGAAAAAGAGAGAGAGGCTATTGATATTACAGTTGAAGTCTCTGCTGCGGAAAAAGAAGAAAAAGAAAGAGAAGGTGTTGATATCATAGATGTTGATATGCCTTTTGACAGAGATGAGGTGGCGAAATATACCGGTGAAGAATATGCCAGGATGCTTGGCCCTTCGGATATGCCGGTTGTTGAAATGCCAGCACCAGAAACTCTGGAGAATTTCTGTGAAGTGGGAGGGAAGGTGTGCAAAATATACAAAAAGTTAATGCATACATGTAAGGCAGGGGCTAAGACCGCGGAATGTCCCGAGAAAAAGGCAAGAAAGAAAAAGGCTGCTAGGATAGAAAAAGCGTTTGATGCAAAAAGACTAATCGGCATAGATCATCCCTTTAATTACGCAGAGGTGGTCTCGATAACCGGACCTGAATATGTTCAGAACTTGCACCGTGATGGCATCTCTTTTATCCCTTATGACGAGCTGAAGTCTTATGAGGAACTAAAGAAAGACGTTGCTCGACTGATGGAAAAAGAGCCTGAGCCCATACCAATCTACCCTGAAGTTATGCCAGAACCTGCCTACAAAGACGTATTGGTTATCGACGACGAAGTTGCTATCAGTAACAATATCAGGAAAATACTTTCCAAGACGGGTTACCATGTAGATCAGGCCGTCACCAAGAACGAGGCTCTTCAAAAAATTGAAGAAACAGCCTACAACGTTGTTCTGTTAGACTTGAGAATTCCGGAGGTAAGAGGTTTGGAGCTTATGGAGGCTATTCGTGATAAGGATCCAGACACCTCGGTCATTATTATTACCGGATATGCCAGCATAGAGTCGGCTGTGGAAACCGGTAGATCGGGGGCTATCGATTACGTACGCAAACCATTTACTCCGGATGAAATTCGCGACGCAACTGAACAGGCTTTCCGCCGTGCAGCCTAGTTACAAAGATTGCAAAATAACGTTGCAATTCTCGAATCTCTTTATGGCAAAAAGATGGTACAAGATAAGATACTTAACGTTGCAATTGACGTCAACCAGTCTTCCCTCGACCTCTTTGGCTATATAAGAGAAGAGATGATGCGTCTGGACATCGAAGAGATATGTATGAATCCTGATGACAGGTACCGGTTTGAGCAGGAGATAGAAGAGAAAGGATCTGTGAGAGACTTTGAGGTGAAGTTTCGCAGGAAAGATGGAACGCAGATGGACTGCTTGCTCACTGCGACCCTGCGGCGGGCTAATCACGGAAGTATTATCGGAAAGCAGGGATTCATCCGCGACATGACCGACATAAAGCGACTCGAAGCCCAACTCCGGCAAGTTCAGAAAATGGAGGCCGTCGGTCGCATAGCCGCAGGAGTTGCTCATGAAATAAATAACCCTTTGACCACCATCTTAACCACAGCAATGTTGATGCAAGAGGATATCGACCCGGATGATCCAAATTTCCAAGAATTGGAAACAATTAGCAGTGAAACGCTTCGTTGTCGCAAGATAGTAACCAGTCTACTCGATTTCGCTCGTCAAACAGAATCGGATAGAGAGGAACATCATATCAATGATATTGTTATTGCAAGTATGCACCTGACCCAAAAAAAGGCAGAATTTAAAGACATCGCCCTAACGCATGACTTGTCTGAGGATATTCCGATCATTAGTGTGAATAAAAATCAGATTCTACAGTGTCTTATTAACCTTGCCCTAAACGCTATAGAGGCAACCGATCCAGGTGGAAGGATCATCGTTACCACCAGATTCTTTCCCGTGGATGAAGTAATCGAGATTGCAATGAGCGACACGGGGAAAGGTATTGCTAAAGATGAAACAGATAAAATCTTCGAGCCTTTTTTTACGACCCAAAAAGGTGGAACCGGTCTGGGATTGGCCATAACTCTTGGCATCATTGAACAGCATGGTGGAACCATAGATGTGAAGAGCAAATTAGGCCAGGGGACGACTTTCACAATCAGACTGCCGATCAACAAAAGGCACAACGATACCAAAGCCGAGTAGAGAATCCTTATGGAACAACTGTACAAGGATGGCCCCCATTACCCCCGGCTGATAACCCAAGTTAGTTCGCTTCGCTCACAATTGGAATACTGGAATATTGGACACGAAGTGAAGCTTGCGCTCATGTTGGACACGAAGTGAAGCTTGCGCTCATGTTGGGTTTAAGAGGATTTCAGTCTTTTTTTCTTTTACATAATTCCAATATTCCATCATTCCATTATGAGCGCAAGCTTCACTTCGTGTCCCTGATCGAACTTGCAATAGCACGAATAAATATCTTTAACTTCAATAAGTTGTAGAATTTCCGAAACGTCCAATTAGTGCCTGAACGAAAAGTCATATTCAGGCAAAATCCGAGTATCGAAACCCGAAATCCGTACTCTTCTCAAGGCGCACGCCGCAAACAAATTCGAATACCGAATGACCAAATGACCAGAACTAATACCCGGTCACCCTACTGGCTCCCTCCGTTAGCACCGCCTCCCTCTCCGCAGGAGAATACACTCATAAACAAATAAACTCTTGACAACAATAAACCAGGCGTAGGCCTCCGGCTCGGAAAGCCTACAGCTCGGAGAGGGCGTAGGCCTGACGGGCCCGAGGCCGGAAACTGAGAAAGCAAAGAAAGATTTTGGTCTTAAGGCTAAGACAGATTTTGAGGAGGGGTTGATTTTTTCCAGCCAACTCCTTAATTCAACAGCATTGCCCCTAGGGGAGGGGAATTCTTTTTTTTTGTTGACATTTTAGCCAGACTAGTATAAGAAAGCCACTTCATACTCACATTGTTCAAAGGCAAAAAATGTCGCATATTCAGGTGGATATTCGACATTGCCCATCATCATTCCGGACGTGATGTTGCCAAAAAAGGCGGCGGCATTGAGATGTGCCGGCAACTCAAAAGCGACGGTCAATTGAAGCACATTCCAGTCATACTCTCGGCCATAGCCAAGAAGAATTTCTTGCATTATCAGAAGATGCTAAATATCCGTCCGGGCCAGTCCCTGCCTGAACCGCAATTAGATCATACAACCTGGCAATTCTATTCAAGTAACCTTGTCTGCTGTTGCAGGTTAACACTTAAACTTTAGGCATTTTAGGGACTTTAGGCACTTTAGCTCACTTAGACCAGTCCGCCTCAGGCGGATTTAAGGATTAACAATACAACCCACTACCTCTGGTGGTGGTAATTGAACTTAGGGGCTTCGGCCCAATTGGAGTACCGGCCTCCGGCTCGGAGAGCCTACGCCTCGGAGAGAGTGATGGTTTTACCTGCCCGCCATTGCCATGAATATTGGCATAAAAGCTGTGTACTGTGCGTGGCGATGGCATAAATAGATACCAGAGAAAAACTATGATCTCAATCGGTTGTAGAAATTCCGAAACGTGAGGTTGAATGATGGCTACGAAAATCGGATTTTATATCTGCCATTGCGGCATCAACATTGCCTATAGGGTCCGCGTGGAAGAGGTGGCGGAATTTGCCAGGGCTCTGAGGAATGTGGTGGTGGCCCGAGACTACAAGTTCATGTGTTCAGATCCAGGGCAGGAGATGATTGAAAGCGACATCAGGGAATTTGGCCTGGACAGGGTCGTGGTGGCCTCCTGTTCGCCAAGACTCCATGAAAAGACCTTTCAGGGCGCCTGTCAGCGGGCCGGGCTCAACCCTTACCTTTTCCAGATGGCTTCTGTGCGCGAACAGGTTTCCTGGGTAACCCTGGATGAAGACGAGGCGACCAGGAAGGCAAAAACATTGGTGGCAGCGGCCATCAACCGGGTCAACTATCATGAGCGTCTTGCCACCCGTGAGGTGGGTGTCCATCCTGATATCATGGTGGTTGGTGGCGGCATTGCTGGCATGCAGGCATCGCTCGACATAGGCGCCTCTGGCCATAAGGTATACCTGGTGGAAAGAGAAACCACCATCGGCGGGCATATGCTCCAGTTCGATAAGACCTTTCCCACACTTGACTGCGCTGCCTGTATCGGAACGCCAAAGATGGTTTCTGTGGCACAGGATCCGAATGTCGAGCTGCTCTCGTATAGCGAGGTTAAGGAGGTATCGGGATATATTGGCAACTTCACTGTGAAGATTCGCAGGAAGCCCCGGTATGTAACAGAAGGTGTCTGCACGGGCTGCGGTGAATGCGCCAAGGTCTGTCCTGTTGAAATGCCCAGCAAATGGGATGAGGGTCTGGCGATGAGAAAGGCCATCTACAGATCCTTTCCGCAGGCAGTGCCGATCACCTTCTGTGTTGATAAGAAAGACCGGGCCCCCTGCGTGACCACCTGTCCGGCAGGCATCAATATTCAGGGCTATGTGCAGCTCATTGGCCAGGGCAAATACAAGGAGGCTATCCAGTTGATCATGGAGCGCCTCCCTTTGCCCGGGGTCCTGGGACGGGTCTGCCCGCATCCGTGCGAATCTAAATGCCGAAGGATGGATGTGGATGAAGCGATTGCCATCAGGGATTTGAAGCGTTTTGCCTCTGACCAGGTGAATCTTGATGATCTCCCTTTGCCGGAAATCGAGGACCGCACAGAAAAGGTGGCTGTGGTTGGTTCGGGTCCGGCCGGGCTGACTGTGGCCTACTATCTCCGTCTTAAGGGCTACCAGGTGACAATCTTTGAAGCGCTTCCGGTGCTGGGCGGTATGCTCCGGGTGGGTATCCCGGATTACCGGCTGCCCCCGGAGGTATTGGACCGGGAGATAAATTACATTCTCCGACTGGGAATCGAGACTGAAACCGGCAAACGTTTAGGTACGGACTTCACGCTGGATGATCTCAAAAAGCAGGGCTTCAACGCAGTTTTCCTCGCGATTGGCGCGCACCTCGGGACGAAATCGAATGTCCCTGGTGAGGATGAGTTCGAGGGTGTGGTGAATGCAGTCGATTTTCTCAGGGAGGTGAATTTGGGTAGCCGGGAGCGGCCCGGCAGGCGCGCGGTAATCATTGGCGGCGGAAATGTGGCCGTTGATGCTGCCCGGGTTGCCAAGCGGCTTGGCTGTGAGGAGGTGAGTATGGTCTATCGACGCAGCCGAAAAGAGATGCCCGCTTTCGCCGAAGAGATCGAGGGCGCCCTGGCCGAAGGTGTCAAGATTCATTACCTGACCGCGCCTGTGCGCATCCTTGGTGCGGATGGAAAGGCCACTGGCATCGAGTGCGTGCGCACCGAACTCGGACCACCTGATGAGAGCGGCAGGCGGCGACCAGTGCCTGTGGAGGGCTCCGAGTTTGTGATCGACTGCGATGGGGTCATTCCCGCCATTGGCCAGCAGACAGACGTAGGCTGGGCCATAGATGGCGCCGCTTTGGAGGTTACCGGCCGGAGCACTCTGGTGGTGAACCGCCACACCATGCAGACGTCCATTCCCCATGTGTTTGCTGCGGGCGATGCGGTCACCGGCCCGGCAACGGTGATCGAGGCAGTGGCAGACGGTCACAAGGCGGTCGAGGCTATTCACCGCTACGTCAATGGCGAGGATCTTGACCTCTATGCCGAGGAGTTGGCAGCCCAGGAACCCCCGGGCCAGGATTGGAAAGAAATCCCTGAGGGCCTTGCCACAGAAGCCCGGGCAAAGGCGCAGCATCGGGACGCCAAGGAAGCGGCGTCTTCCTTTGACGAGGTGGAGCTTGGCTTTTCAGAAGAAGATGCACAACGGGAGGCAAACCGCTGCCTCAACTGCGGCATCTGCTGCGAATGTATGGAGTGCGTGCAGGCCTGCGAGGCAAAGGCAGTTGACCACACCATGAAGGAAGAAGAGATGGAGGTCAAGGTTGGCAGCATCATCCTGACGACCGGATACGACATCCTGGATCCCACCCCCATGAAACAGTTTGGCTACGGCACCTATCCCAATGTCTATACCAGCCTCGAGTTCGAGCGCCTCAGCAATGCCACAGGGCCCACCGGCGGCAAGATCCTTATCAGAGACGAAAATGGAGAACTTACGAAGCCCCCGGAGAGCGTGGCCATTGTCCACTGCATCGGCAGCCGGGATGTGCACTACCACGAATACTGCTCACGGGTCTGCTGCATGTATGCAATCAAGTACACCCACCTGATCAAGGAAAAGGTCGGACACGAAACACCAGTCTATGATTTTTACATTGACATGCGCTGCTTTGGCAAAGGCTACGAGGAGTTTTACCTGAGGTGTCAGGAAGAAGGTACCACCTTCATCAGAGGCAAAGTGGCCGAGATCACCGACCAGGCCATCACACCGGAAGAGGAAGACAAGCTCATCATGATCAGCGAAGACACCCTTCTGGGCAAGCGTTTAAGAGTGCCTGTGGATATGGCGGTCCTGTGCGTTGCCATGCAGGCCCGCAAGGATGCTCTTGATGTAGGCAGGATTTTTGGGGTCAGCCAGGGAGCAGATGGGTTTTTCCTGGAGGAACACCCCAAGCTGGGACCGCTGAATACTGCTACGGACGGAGTATTTTTGGCCGGCGCCTGCCAGGGACCCAAAGATATTCCGGACGCGGTTGCCCAGGCATCCGGGGCAGCCGCCAAGGCCCTTGCCATGGCTACGCTGGGACGTGTGGAGATTCCGTCTACCATTTCCTGGATAGACCCGAATATATGCGCTGGCTGCCAGACCTGCATCGGGCTGTGTCCTTACACCGCCATTGAGTTTGATGCACGAAGAGGAGTCTCGGTAGTAAACGAAGCCCTTTGTAAGGGATGCGGGAGCTGTGCCGGATTCTGCCCGAGCGGCGCTGCGCAGGTCAGACATTTCAAAGAGAAGCAAATCTTTGCAGAGCTCGACGGCATCATGGATGCGCTCAGTGCGGTGGGTATATAATGGAATGCGGAATGCGGAATGCGGAATGTAGCATCGGGAACAACTGATTGCGGCTTTTGTTTCCAATATTCCAATATTCCAACATTCCATTATTCCAGGTGTGAGGCGGGAGAAGAAAGCACAAGAAACCTGTGGCCTAAATAGCTTGTAGAATTTGCGCAACGGAAAATTATCTCGGGAGGGAGAGCATGGAAGACTACCAACCAACCATCATTGCTTTTGTGTGCAACTGGTGCACGTATACGGCGGCTGACCTGGCAGGGACCTCCAGGTTGTCCTATCCCCCCAACGTGCGATTGATCCGGGTAATGTGCACCGGGATGGTCGATCCCAAGTACGTCATCAAGGCCCTGCTGGAAGGCGCAGACGCCGTACTTATCAGCGGATGTCACATAGGCGACTGCCATTACATGAACGGTAACCTCAAGGCCCGCAGGCGCGTCAAGTTGCTGAAAGAGCTCCTGCCCAGGTTCGGCTTTGACGAACAGCGGGTGAAGCTTACCTGGATCGGTGCCAGTGATGGTATTCAATTTGCCGAAACCATTACAGAGATGGTGCCCGAGCTCAAGGCCCTGGGCCCAAATGAAGTGAGGAATCAGATGGTATTATAGGACATGGACGGAGAGAAAAAATGGCGAAGATAGCGAAGATTGAGGTGAAAGAGCAGAACCCGCTCAACTCGTTGCAAGGGTTTTTCAAGACACTTCTTGAACAAGAAGAGATAAGCGCCATCCTGGTGCCACAGCATCTTCCAATGAAAGACGTGGTCATGCCTACCCTGGTGACCGACCCGGAAAAGCTGAACGGCACTGATCCCCTGGCGCCTGTCTTTCCAATGAACGCAGCCAAGGTAGTTTCCAGACTCACCGGGAAACCACTGGGAGGGAGTGTGGCTGTCGTTCTCAGGCCCTGCGAGATTCGGGCCTTCATTGAACTGGTGAAGCTCAAACAGGGGCGCATGGAGGAAGTCGTACTGGTGGGTATAGACTGCCTGGGAGCTTACACCAATGTCGATTATCGCCGTTTTGTCGGGGATGACGGCGCCGAGGCCACACTCCGGTTTTGCCAGAATGTCCTGGCAGGAAAAAGCACGGCCGTCGAGGATTTTGATCTCTCCCCGGCATGCAAGGCCTGCGAGTATCCAGTTCCGGAAAATGCTGATGTGCTCATCGGTCTGGTGGGCGTGGACATCAATCAGCAAATGCTTGTCAAGGCCAACACACCCCAGGGTGAGGCCCTGCTGGAAAAGCTGAAACTGCCGGAGGCCAAGGAGCCGGACGGCCGCAAAAAGGCAATCGACAGCCTGGTAGCCCAGCGCGTCGAGTACCGTGACAAGATGTTTGCGGAAACCACTGAGGCCACTTCAAACATTGAGAAGCTCACGAGCTATCTGGCCAACTGCGTTAACTGTTTCAACTGCCGGGTGGCCTGCCCCGTTTGCTACTGCAAGGAGTGTGTCTTTGTCACCGATGTGTTCGACCACGAACCCACGCAGTATCTGCGTTGGGCCAAGCGGAAAGGTATCATCAAGATGCCTACTGACACGGTCTTTTTCCATATTACCCGTTTGGCCCACATGAGCACGGCCTGTATCGGCTGCGGCCAGTGCTCCAATGCGTGTCCCAACAATATTCCCGTGATGCAGCTTTTCCGAACCGTTTCGAGTCACACCCAAAAAGCCTTTGAATACGAGCCTGGGCGCAGTGTGGAGGACGATCCGCCCCTTTCCATCTTTCGCGAAGGAGAGTTTCTAGAGCTCACTGGCGGCAAGGAATAGAGTGAAAGTGGGGTTTTTCAGCTATGAAGAAAAAGATTGGCTCAGCTTTGGTGGTGGGAGCCGGAATCAGCGGCATCCGTTCAGCTCTTGACCTGGCAGAAGTGGGCTACCATGTAACACTCATCGACAAGGCCCCGAATCTGGGCGGTACCCTGATGCAACTCGATTACCAGTTTCCAAGCGACCACTGCGGAATGTGCAGGATGCTTCCCCTGGTGGAGCGCGATAGATCCTCACAATATTGTCTCCGTAAGGGCCTCTTTCACGAGAACATTGATATCTTACTTTCAACAGAACTGTCGGCAATGGAAGGAGAGCCGGGAAAATTCCTGGTCACCCTGCGTCAGAAACCGACCATGGTGGATCCCGAGCGTTGTATCGGCTGCGGGGAGTGTTCCCGGGTCTGTCCGGCGGAGGCCCCTGATGAGTTTAATGCCGGTCTGACCAGGAGAAAGGCGATTTACCTGCCGGTACCCCATAATATTCCAAACACTTATGTGGTGGACATGGCCTCTTGCACCCTGTGCGGAGAATGTGAAAAGGTCTGTCCCACCAATGCCATTGACTTCGGTGTGGAGGTGCGCCGGGCATTTCGTATTCTGGTCGTGGACGATGAACTGGTTGTTCGTGATTCACTCAAAGAGTGGTTGGAGGATGAGGGCTTCCGGGTGGATACTGCCGAATCGGGAACTGAAACCCTGGACAAGCTGCGGGAAGAGGCCTTCAATCTGGTGCTGCTGGACATCAAGATGCCGGGCATTGATGGTGTGGAGGTCCTAAAACGGACCAAAGAGATGCGCCCTGATCTCCCGGTCGTAATGATGACCGCCTATGCCACGGTGGAGACGGCCGTGGAAGCGATGAAGATCGGCGCCCTTGAGTACTTGATGAAGCCTTTTGACCCGGATACCCTGGTTCCGTTGGTGGTTGAACTTCACCAGAAAATTGAGCGCGCCGGAGAGCGGCAAATTGAAGTTGGGGCAGTGGTTCTTGCTGCGGGGTTTGCCTCCTTTGACCCGGCCACGGGCACGAACACTTACGGATACGGTGTGCTTCCCAATGTTGTTACCAGTGTTGAGTTCGAGCGGGGGGTCAGCGGCAGCGGGCCAAATCAGGGAAGGCTCTTGCGGCCAAGCGACGGCAAAGAGGTCCGCAGGGTGGCCTGGCTCCAGTGTGTAGGGTCACGCGATCCGCAGCACAATGCCGACTTCTGCTCCTCTGCCTGCTGCATGTTCGCTATCAAAGAAGCGTTGCTGGCAAAGGAGCGTAGCGGGGGTGAAGCGGAAACGACCATCTTTTATATGGACATGCGCACCTTTGGGAAGAACTTCCAGCGTTACAGGGATCAGGCTGAAAAGGAACAAGGGGTCCGCTTTCAAAGATGCCGGGTCCATTCGGTTGTAGACGCAGGCACGGATGGCGACCTGGCAATTCGGTATGCGGATGTGGCCGGCGAGCTACATGAAGAGGTTTTCGACCTGGTGGTACTTGCAGCGGGCCAGAGGCCCTCTAAAGGGACCGAGACCTTGGCGGAAATCGCCGGACTTGATCTGAATCCATGGGGTTTCTGCCACCCCGAAAGCTTTTCCTTAAGCCGCACCGCCCAGGAAGGAATCCTTGTTGGGGGGTCCTTCTCCGGCCTAAAGGATATCTCCGAGTCGGTTATCCAGGCAAGTTCAGCCGCCCTAACAGCATCCAGCCTGATTCATGCCAAGGGGGGCAGCCTGGCGGAGGTGCCTCCGGGGCAACCAGAGTTTCGCGATGTTTCACGGGAACCGCCGCAGGTCTTTGTAGCGCTTTGTACCTGCGGAGATGCCCTAACAGAAGTAGTCAATATAGAAGCACTGGAAGCAAGCCTCACAGATCTTAACTCCGTGGGTCCAGTTCAGCGCATCGAGCGCGTCTGTACCCAGGAGGGCTGGAATGAACTTCAAGAGAAATTGCAGGACACCAAGGCGAATCGAGTTCTGATTGGCGCTTGTATGCCCTACGTGTATACGAAAAAACTTCAGGAATTGGGTGGGGCGGTTGGGCTTCACCCGGCGCTCATGGATGTGGTGGACATCCGAACCGCGGTATTTCCCGGCCACGATGCGGATAAGGAGCAGGCAGGTCGGGATATTCGTGCCACGATAGCCATGGGCGTTGGCAAGCTGAAGGGCAAGGACCCATTGCCAGTACCCACTACTCCGGTCATCCAGAAGGCGCTGGTTGTGGGAGGCGGTATTGCGGGGATGACCGCAGCCCTTGCCATTGCCGACCACGGCTTTGAGGTGGGCCTGGTGGAACAGGCAGATGAATTGGGAGGCAATGTCCGCTTGTTGCATCGGACTCTTGAAGGGGATTCACCCCAGGAGCTTCTGGAGAAGACAATCTCCGGGGTGGAAAAGCATCCGCAGATCCATGTTTATAAGAAGGCGCGGGTGATCCACTCCGAGGGGCGAGTCGGCCGTTTTATCACGACCATTGAGAAGGCGGAGGGGGCAGGCGAAACCCTGGAGCACGGCGTGGCGGTGCTGGCTACCGGCGCTCATGAAGCCAAGACCGAATCTTACTCTTATGGACAAAGCGAGGCGATCGTCACCCAGCACGAATTTGAGCAGAAGCTTGCAGATGGAACCCTGGCCCCTGCCGGCCTTGGTGTGGTGGCAATGATCCAGTGCGTGGACTCCAGGGAAGAACCACGCAATTACTGTAGCCGGATCTGCTGTGCCTCGGCCCTGAAAAATGCCCTCTACCTCAAGGAACAAAACCCTGAGATCCAGGTTTACATCTTTTACAGAGACATCATGGCCTATGGGTTCATGGAGGCTTATTATACCAGGGCCCGTCAGGCCGGGGTGCTCTTTATACAGTACGAAGTGAGCGAAAAGCCCCAGGTAACGGTTGAAAATGGCCGCCCACGCATTTCCGCCATTGATCCAATCCTTGGCCGGGAAATTGTGCTGCGGCCAGACCTGCTTGTGCTCAGCACAGGGATCGTTGCTGGCGACCAGAAAAAGCTCGCACTTGTGCCCAGCACTGGAGTCATCCCGGGCGACCACAAAAAGCTCGCAGAGATATTCGGGGTTGAGGTGGACGAGGACGGCTTTTTCCAGGAAGCCGAATCTAAATGGCGTCCGGTGGATTTCCTGAAGGAAGGGATCTTTACGTGCGGCATGGCACATTCGCCCCGTTCCATAAAAGAGTCCATTGCCATGGCCGAGGCGGCCGCCCAGCGTGCCCTCAGGATCCTGAGCAGCGAACAGGTGGCCGCAGGCGGCATCGTGGCCGAAGTGCGTCACAGTCTTTGCTCCCTGTGCGAACAGTGCATTGCTGCCTGTCCCTATGGGGCCAGATGGCATGATGAGGAGCAGGAGAAGATCCTGGTGGACACGCTTATGTGCCAGGGGTGCGGTTCTTGTGCGGCAGTGTGTCCCAACAGCGCCTCGGTGCTTCTGGGGTATCGGGACCAGCAGATGTTTGAGGTCATTGATGACGCCCTGGAAGGGGCTTTTTAGATGAGAGGATTCATCCAGACTACGGCATCCTTCATTTCGTAGTTTACGCTTTTTGCCGGAGATCGTGTGCGAGATCGAATCAGGTGTCAGGTGTCAGGAGTGAATAAACGCAAGAGCTGAACACTGAAACCTGAAACCAGGCACCAGGTGTCAGAAACTGAAAAAGCAAGACCTGAAACCTGAACACTGAAACCTGAACACTGGTCAATAGGTGTAAACTACTTTACGGCGAAAATGAAAGATGCCCAGACTACCATATAGTTTGAAGAAGATAGGAGACTATGCTCAATGAGCGCCCAGCAGCTAGATCTAACCAGCCAGGCTTATGAATCGGCTGCATCGGATGCCATGGCATCTATCCAGGAAAAGATTCAGGCCTGTATGCAGTGCGGTACCTGTAGTGGCTCTTGTCCCAATGCTTCTGCCATGGACTATACGCCCAGGCAGTTGTGGCGGTTGGCCCAACTAGGACAGAAAGACGAGATCTTCAACAGCAAAACCTTTTACCTTTGCTCAGCGTGCTATTTCTGTACGCTCCGCTGTCCGCGTGGCCTTCCTCTGACGGAGACCATTGGTGCTCTTAAGAGGATAGCCGCAGCCGAAGGCATAGAGATGTACAAAAGCAGCATTCAATTCTATAAGAGTTTCATGGATACTGTGCGGCGCTATGGCCGGGTGAGGGAGATGGAGTTCATGAACCGCTATTTCCTCGCCATGAAAAACCCTTTTCTCCCCTTCAAGTTTGCTTCTCTGGGGCTGAAGCTCATGGGCAAAGGCAAGGTCTCCCTTGAGATGCCGAAGTTCTTTGGAAAAGGGAGGCTTGATGCGATGTTTCGCAAGGTGGAGGAGCTGGAGGCGAAGCGATGAAGTACATTTACTATTCAGGCTGTTCCCTGCAGGGCACGGCCCTCGAATATAACGTGTCGACTCGGGCCGCGATGCAGGCGCTCGGTTCAGAATTGGTGGAGTTAGAAGACTGGACGTGCTGTGGGGCCAGCGCTGCCGAGGCGACCAGCTATCTGCTCGCCATCGTCCTGGCTGCTCGCAATCTGGCCCTGGGAGAGCGGATGGAAGTTGGGGCCGATTTCTTGATTCCGTGCAGCGCCTGCTATTTAAATCTTGCAAGGGTTGGAGAACACGTCAAGCAGGACCCGGAACTCCTAAATAAGATCAATGAGGTTCTGAGTGAAGAAGGTTTGAGCTACAAAGGCGGGATCAAGGCACGCCATCTCCTGGACGTGGTGGCCACTGATTTTGATCCTGAGGATATCGATGCCCGGGTGAAGCGAAAGCTCTCGGGTGTGCGAGTAGCCCCTTACTACGGCTGTCAGGCCCTGCGCCCTTACTGCTCCTTTGATGATCCGGAGCAACCCCAATCCATGGAACCTTTGATCGAGGCCCTGGGTGCTGAAGTCCATCCCTGGACCGTGGGGGCCAAGTGTTGTGGTGCGGCGTTGATGTCAACCAAGAAAAATGTTGCCATAGAGCGTGTGACCGGCATCCTTGCGGCAGCCAGGGGGGCCGACTGCATCGTCACAGTATGTCCCATGTGCCAGATCAACCTGGAAGGTTATCAAGCCAAGGTCTCGAAGACGCGCGGTGAGGCGTTGGATATCTCTATCCTGTATCTTCCTCAGCTCATGGGGCTTGCACTTGGTCTGTCTGAGAAAGAGCTGAAACTGAACCTCAATCTTGCCTTCACCGACTCGTTTCGGGCCAAACTGAAGACGGAGAAATAGCATGAAACCTTTGAAACCTTCTACATCTGGGAGCTGGTATCAGAAGCCCTGATCATCGAACCTTGGAGTGAGGACGAGATCAAGAAGTCCCATGAAGAACGAGATGCCCAGTATGAAATGGACGGTATCGAGCTAGAAGAAGAGGAGTACCAACAAACAGGTCAGGGCTTCAGCCAGCCACGAATAAAGGAAAAGGGGTGCTTGGTGTTCCAGCACCCCTTTTTTGACGGCTTCGCAAAAGATCCAAAAATGGACGGCAAAGTAGAAAGCTCCAGATGCAAGGCGCGAGATCGTAGTTGCCGGTGGCGGCTGTATTTTCGTTGACACATAAGGCCGTTTCTTCCTATACTCTACTACCGAAAAAGGGCAGGGCTCCGTCAAAGTTGCATTGCGCAAACATAAAAATCCCCCTAAACCTGCCCGCCCTGGCGCGACAGAAGCTGGAGCATGCCACAGAGAGAAAAACCCGGTCTGGGCCAGGGTCTGGGCCAGGGTTTTGAAAGAGGTTTGTCATGAACTCTTCGATGGATTTCAAGACATATTACGCTATCTTTCGGGATATCAGCAAAGTGGTGCATTCCAGCACGGATTTGACGGAAGTAATGGAGCTGGTGGTCTGGAAGTCCACCAAAGTCCTCGGCGCTAAAGGCGCCATCCTCCGGATCCTCAACCTCGCAACAGACAAGTTGGAACTGTTCGCTGCATATGGATTGAGCGAGAAATACCTTGCCAAAGGACCCGTCTTCAGCCATAAAATCATCACGGATTTATGCCGGGAAAACAAGGTCATTGTCATAGATGATATTCTGGCAGACCCTCGTATTATGTACCCTGATGAGGCATTGGAAGAAGGGATCCGTATGGTATTGGATGTCCCCCTCACCCTCAAAGATGATATCATCGGGATCATTCGAGTCTGTTTCGAGGAACCAAGGGAGTTTTCCAGCGAGGAACTCGATTTCGTAGTGGCCGTAGGTGAGCAATGTGCCTGCGCGATCGATAAGGCCCGCTTGATCGAAGAGCAGCGGGCCCAATACCAACAGCTATCCTCCCATACTGAAAAGCTTTCAGCCCTGTGCCGAATGGCGGCAGGGATTGCTCATGAGATCAACAACCCTCTGGGTGGTATCCTGCTTT
This sequence comes from Desulfobacterales bacterium, assembly GCA_030616475.1. Classification (GTDB taxonomy): domain Bacteria; phylum Desulfobacterota; class Desulfobacteria; order Desulfobacterales. The sequence goes on along the minus strand of JAUWXF010000001.1, from coordinate 11,034 downwards.
TCAGCACAAATATGCGCAAAAAAGTCCCGGATGAGGGGCCACTTGCAGAAGGCCTGGACGTCATCATTCGCGAGACCCAACGGTGTAAAGTCATTATCCAGGATCTTTTGGAATTCTCCAGGGATAGGGAGCCAGTAGTGGTTTTGGCCAACATCAATCACATTATCAACAAGGCTGTGAGAGTTTTGGATAACGAGTTTCGCCTCCATCACATACAGGTGGAGAAGGATTTATATAGCAAGATGCCGGACACTCTGCTTGACCCCAACCAGTTGCAGCAGGTTTTTGTGAACCTTTTGATCAACGCCGTGGAAGCGATTCAAGAAAATGGAGTGATCAGCATCCGGAGCCGTATGAGTTCGGACCAAGACAGCCAGAGGATCGAGATTAAGGACACCGGATGTGGTATCGCACAAGATGATATGCCCACAATCTTTGAACCCTTCTTCTCCACCAAGACGAACGGGACCGGCCTGGGGCTGTCCGTGAGTTATGCAATCGTCCAGAAACACGAGGGGAATATCCAGGTCCGGAGCGAACCGGGGCATGGAACCCGCTTTACCGTTGACATCCCTCTCAGACAGTAAATCAAAGGGTCACGAAAATGAATTCCGTGAAAATTCTGATCATTGACGATGAACAAGTCATGTGCGAGGGATGCCGACTGGCGCTTTCGGAGGGAGGCTATTCGGTCGTGGACTTTCGAATGAACGGCAGAGCCGGTCTTGAAGCGATCAGGGAGGGTGAATACGAATTGATCCTGCTGGATATGAAGCTTCCTGATCTGGACGGCATGGAGATCCTGCGGACTCTCCGAAAGGAAAAACGGGGCGTGTATGTTATTGTCATGACCGGTTATTCCACTGTCAAGAATGCGGTAGAGGCCATGAAGTCGGGGGCTGTCGATTACATCGCTAAGCCCTTCTCCGACGATGAACTCGTGCTGGCCGTGGAAAGGGCTATGGAGAAAAAACGGCTGGTGGAGGAAAACCTTTTCCTCCGAAGAGAGCTCGTTGATCGGTTCGGCTTTAGCAACATCGTGGGAGAGACCCCCAAGATCCTCAGTATATTCGATCAGATTGGAAAGGTTGCCCCTACCGACAGCACGGTGCTCATATATGGAGACAGTGGAACCGGAAAGGAACTATTCGCCAGGGCCATTCATGTCCACAGCGAGCGGGCTGCCAGGCAATTCGTGGCTGTGGACTGTAGCACTCTATCTCCAGGTCTCCTGGAAAGCGAACTGTTCGGTCACGTCAAGGGGGCCTTCACCGGGGCCATTCAAAACAAAGCGGGTATCTTTGAGGTGGCTCACGACGGGACCCTCTTTCTGGACGATGTGGCGAACCTGAACATGGAGATCCAGGGAAAGCTCCTACGGGTGCTGGAGGTACACGAGTACAAACCTGTAGGTGTAAGTCATTTCAAAAAGACTAATGCGAGGATCATTGCTGCCACCAATAAGGATCTGAAGGCCATGGTGGATGAGGGAAGTTTCAGGGAAGACCTCTTCTACCGGTTGAACGTATTTCCCCTTTTCCTCCCCCCGCTGCGGGAAAGAAAAAAAGACATCCCTAAACTCGCCTACCACTTTTTGAGACATTTCTCCAGGAAGACCGGAAAAAAGATCGACGGATTCTCCCACGATGCCCTGGAGATTCTGGTGAACCATGAATGGCCGGGTAACGTGCGTCAGCTCAAAAATGTGATTGAACGCCTGGTGATCATGGCTGATCGCGTTATTCTAGACAGCGCTGATCGCGTTATTCTAGACAGCCTCGATCTGTTGGAACCGCCACAAATGAAACTATTCTTGAAGGGGGATTCAATCCCGGAGACCCTGGAAGATCTCAAGGCCGTTAAAAAGCAACTCCTGGAAGAACATTATGGGCAAATAGAAAAGGCCTTTCTTATCAAGGCCCTCAAGGCTTGCAATGGCAACATCACGCATGCAGCCCAGAGGGTTGGTATGCAGAGGCCCAACTTTTCTGCCTTGATGAAAAAGCGTCACCTGCCGACCAAAACCACCAAAGCAGAGACCGAATAGGCGCGCCTTGAGGTCACAGTTGGTTATTCTTAGTTGTCTGGCATTGCCGTGAGTCCTGGCGGCAATGGAGTGATGGAGTAATGGAGTAATGGAAACCAAATGCATAAGAACCTCCGGGATTTCATGTCTTTTCCCAACACTCCAGTACTCCAGTACTCCAACACTCCAACACCACGTGAACGGTTACGTCGCTGGTAAGCCCTAAACCATGGCACCAGGTGTATATTTGGCCATACAGCCCCAACCCCTTGAAATGATACACAGATTCATATTTTAACTCCCTTTTGACGTATAAGGTCTCATACGCTTTGCCCCCTCGGGGTTTTAGTAAACTTTTCCCTCGTTGGCCTTAACTCCCTCATATAATTGATAAAACCATCCGACCGCTTTTCTATCCTTAGCACCGACTCATTTGGAACAAAACTTGCTCTAATACTTTCACAACAGTTCAACAGTTGAGAAAGTCTTTCAAATGTAACCCAATCTTTTTGAAAAAGGGGGAATCACTGTGAATCAGTTAGGTGAAGCCGTTAGGGATGATGCCGCTGGTCAGCCCCAAATCCTTCTGGTGGATGATGAGTCCAGTGTGGCACAGGGACTTCAGATGGTCCTCCGGGAACAGGGTTATGGCGTGGATTTGGCCATGACAGGACAGAGTGCCATCGATACCTTGAGTCACAAAGAGTTTGATCTCCTGGTAGCCGATCTCCGGTTGCCCGATATGGACGGCATGGATGTGATCAAACGGATAAAGGCTGAGAGGCCCGAGACCGGGGTTATCGTCATTACGGGATATGCAAGCGTCCCCTCCGCGGTCGAAGCCATGAAGGCAGGGGTCGCCGACTACCTGCCCAAGCCCTTCACGGAGGAGGAGTTCATGGCAAGGGTCGAGAAGGCCATGAAGGAGAGACGAGAAGCCCTCTCAAAAGAGATCCTTGAGCCTGTTGAGACCGCGGATGCAGGGATGGAAATGGATCAAGTAAAGGAAACCATGGAGGATGATACTGCCGGTCGGCCCCAGGTCCTCGTTATGGATGATGAGTCGAGTGTAGCACAGGGGCTTCGGATGGTCCTCAGAGAAGAGGGTTATGGCGTGGATTTGGCCATGACAGGACAGAGCGCCATCGATACCTTGAGTCACAAAAGTTTTGACTTATTGGTAGCCGATCTCCGGTTGCCAGATATGGATGGCATGGAGGTGATCAAACGGCTGAAGGGTGAGAGACCCGAAACAGAGGTTATCGTCATCACGGGATATGGAAGCATCCCCTCGGCGGTCGAAGCCATGAAGACAGGGGTCGCCGAGTATCTGCCCAAGCCATTCACAGAGGAGGAGTTCATGGCAAGGGTCGAGAGGGCCCTGAAGGAGAGACGAGAAGCCCTCACCAAAGAAATCCTTGGGCCCGTTGTGACTGAAATTGGAGAGGTCGTCAAAACAGGATTCTATATCTGTCATTGCGGGATTGACATCCCGGAAAAGGTCTCTGTGGAGGAGGTGATTGCCTTTGCCCGGAAGCAACCGAATGTGGTGGTGGCCAGGGATAATAAGTTCATGTGTTACGATCCTGGCGTGGAGATGATTGAAAAGGACATTAGAGAGCTTGGCCTGAATCGGGTGGTCGTTGCTGCCTGTAGCCCAAAACCTTACGAAAAGATCTTTCAGGATGCCTGCCAACGAGCAGGCCTCAAACCTCACCATCTACAGATGGCCTCTGTGCGCGAACAGGTTTCATGGGTCACCGAGGATCCTGCCGAGGCTACCAGGAAGGCAAAGACATTGGTCGCAGCGGCTATCCACCGGGTGAAATATCATCGAACCTTTACTCCCCGAGAGGTGAGCGTACATCCTGATGTTCTGGTTGTGGGCGGCGGAATCGCGGGCATGCAGGCAGCGCTGGACATAGCCGATTCCGGCCATAAGGCATATCTGGTGGAAAGGGATCCTACCATTGGCGGCCATATGCTTCAGTTTGACAAGACCTTTCCCACCCTCGATTGTGCTGCCTGCATCGGGACCCCTAAGATGGTCTCCGTGGGGCAAAACCCAAATATCGAGCTGCATACCTATAGCGAAGTGGTGGAGATATCGGGGTTCGTCGGCAACTACAAGGTCAAAATCCGGAAAAAGCCGCGCTACGTCAACTTAAAGAAATGCACGGGTTGTGGGGAATGCACCAAGGCATGCCCCGTCAAGTATAGGCTTTACACCCCAAACGAGAAGGGAATGGAACAAATCCCGACTAGTTAAGGAGGAGGAGAAGATGGCTGAGGCAGAAGGAATCCGTGTGGATATTGAGGCTGTTAAAGGGGTGATTGAAGAGAAATATAACAATGATCCCGAAAACGTTATCATGATCCTTCAGGACATAAGTGCTCGGTACAATTACCTTCCTGAGGAAACATTGTACGTGGTTTGTAGAGAATTGGAAATTCCAATAAGCCTGGTTTACAGTGTGGCTACCTTCTATAAAGCGTTTAGCCTGGAACCGAGAGGAAAGTACATTATCAATATCTGTCTGGGAACGGCCTGTCATGTGCGGGGGGCGGAGAAGATCAAGGAAACTCTCGAACAGAGGTTGAACATACATGGGGGGGAGACTACTGAAGACCTCAAGTTTACACTGGACGCGGTCAGGTGTGTGGGCTGCTGCGCCCTGGGGCCTGTCATCACGGTAAACCAAAAGGCCCACGGCGGATTGAACAGGGCAAAGGCCCTCAAAGTCGTAGAGAAATATGAAAAAGCGGCCTAACAAACGCACTTACCTATGAAACGGGGAACGTCATGAATAAGTTACAGAGCGAGAAGGACTACGAGAGCGTCAGGGACCAGGTCAAGAAAGAGCGTGACCCTGAGCGTCTTCTTGTCTCCATCTGCGCCGGTTCAGGCTGTGGCGCCTATGGAACGGAAGAGGTGAGGGAGGCCCTGGAGAAAGAGATTTCAAAGAATGGCCTGAAGCGAAAAGTCGAGGTAAAGGTTACGGGATGCCACGGGTTTTGCGAGCAGGGGCCGATTATGGTGATTCATCCTGAGGGGACCTTTTATCCGAAGGTAAAGCCAGGGGATATCCCGGAGATTGTTGCCGAGACGATAGTTAATGGGAAGGTCATTAAAAGTAAGCTGTATAAGGATCCGGTATCAAAGAAGAGGATTGCAAAAGAAGAGGATATTCCGTTCTATAAAGGGCAGCATCGTATTGTTTTTGGCAACAACGGCATGATTGATCCTACCAAGATTGATGATTACATTGCCGTGGACGGTTATTCCGCTTTGGTAAAGGTCCTTTTCAGCATGTCTTCGGAGGAGGTTATTTCGGCTATAAAGGAGTCTGGCTTACGAGGCCGGGGCGGAGGTGGATTCCCCACAGGAATAAAATGGGAGACCTGCCGCAAGGCTCATGGGGATATAAGGTACGTCATGTGCAATGCTGATGAGGGCGACCCCGGCGCTTACATGGACAGGAGTCTCCTGGAGGGAAATCCCCACAGCGTCCTTGAGGGTATGATTATTGGAGCCTATGCCATTGGTTCACATGACGGCTTTATATATGTACGGAACGAGTACCCGCTTGCTGTGAAAAACATCGGGATTGCCATCAAGCAGGCCGAGGAATACGGTCTCCTGGGGAAAAACATCCTTGGTTCCGGCTTTGATTTTACGGTTAAGATCAGTCGCGGGGGCGGCGCATTTATCTGCGGCGAGTCAACCGCGCTGATGCGCTCCCTGGAGGGCCAGGTTGGCCGGCCCAGAGCCAAATACATCCACACTGTGGACAAGGGCTACAGGGACAGCCCCTCTACTCTGAACAATGTGGAGACGTGGGCCAACGTGCCGATAATAATCAACAAAGGGGCTGAGTGGTATGCCTCTCTGGGCACTGAGAGAAGCAAGGGGACAAAGGTCTTCTCCCTGGTGGGCAAGGTAAGAAACACCGGCCTGGTAGAGGTTCCCATGGGCGCTTCCCTCAGGACGATAATCTTCGACATTGGAGGGGGCATCCCCAAAAAAAGGAAATTCAAGGCTGTTCAGACCGGCGGCCCCTCAGGCGGCTGTATTCCCGAGGACCTCCTGGACCTTCCTGTTGACTACCAGAGGCTGGCTGAGGTGGGCTCCATAATGGGCTCCGGCGGTATGATCGTGATGGACCAGGACACCTGCATGGTGGATGTGGCCAGGTATTTCTTAGAGTTTCTTCAGGAAGAGTCCTGCGGCCAGTGTGTGCCGTGCAGAGAGGGGATCAAGAGACTTCTCGAAATTCTTACCGACATATGTGCCGGCAATGGTAGAGAGGGGGACATGGAGCTGCTGGAGGAGCTTTCCGGTACGGTCTCCAAGCTCTCCCTGTGTGCCCTGGGAGGGACGGCTCCGAACCCGGTCTTGAGCACGATAAGATATTTCCGGAAAGAGTATGAGGCCCACATCTACGACAAAAAGTGCCCCTCGGGTGTCTGCAAGGAGCTGTTTTACTACGAGATAGACGAGAAAAAGTGCAACGGTTGCCACATCTGTTGCCTGAGGTGCCCTCAGGAAGCCATATCGGGCGAGAAGAAGAAGGTTCATACCATAGACCAGGAAAAGTGCATAAAATGTTCTATCTGTTACGAATCGTGCAAGGTAGACGCAGTAGCGATCAAATGATTGATGATTGATGATTGATGATTGAATAAAAAAAATCGACGATCGACAATTACACAAAAGGGGTTGAATATGATTACCTTTACATTGAATGGCAAGCAGGTCGAAGCGGAGGAGGGATCCACCATCCTGGAGGTGGCTCAGGACTATAATGTCAAGATCCCTACTCTTTGCAACCACAAGGCCTTGGAGCCCGCAGGTCTATGCCGTCTCTGTACGGTGGAGCTGTTTGACGGGCGGCGGACGAGGTTTGTGACCGCGTGCAACTATCCGGTTTGGGAGGACATGGAGGTCAAAACCCACAGCGAGGATGTCATCGGCCACAGAAAGATGATAGTAGAGCTGCTCCTGGCCCGGTGCCCCAACAATGAGTTTGTGAAGGGGCTTGCCGCGGAGTTCGGGGTCGAGGCCCCCAGGTTCAAACTCGGGGATGACGACTGCGTCCTCTGCGGCCTGTGCGTCCGGATGTGTGCAGAGAGGATGGGAGTAAGCGCCATAAGTATGACCGGCAGAGGCACTGATATGCGGGTGGAGACCCCTTTTCAGGTAAAGTCCGATATATGCCAGGTCTGCGGGGCCTGCGAGTCTGTCTGTCCAACGGGGCGCATCGACGTCCGGAAAATCGCAAAATACGAGCCGAGGCCTCTCGTTTCTGACTGGGACGTAGGGCTTAAGGAGAGGGGCGCTATCTATATGCCGTTCCCCCAGGCGGTTCCTCTTGCTGCTGTGATCGATTCCGAGGCCTGCGCCCATATTCGTACGGGAAACTGTGGTGTGTGCAAGGAGTTCTGTGAAGCAGGCGCGATAGATTTGGACCAGAAGGAAGAGATTATTGAAGTCGAGGTTGGTTCCATCATCCTGGCCACGGGCTACGACTTGATGGACACGACCCCGATGAAACAGTACGGATACGGGGTTTACCCCAATGTCTTCACCAGCCTCGAGTTCGAGCGGCTCAGCAATGCCACAGGGCCCACAGGCGGCAACATCCTTATGAGAAACGGAAACGGAGAACTTACAAGACCCCCGGAAAGCGTAGCCATTTTGCACTGTATAGGCAGCCGGGATGAGAACTATCACAAATACTGCTCACGGGTGTGCTGCATGTATGCCCTCAAGTACGCCCACCTCATCAAGGAAAAGGTCGGACACAAAACACCAGTTTATAATTTTTACATTGACTTGCGCTGCTTTGGCAAAGGCTACGAGGAATTTTACCGGAGGTGCCAGGAAGAAGGGACCATCTTCATCAGGGGCAGACCTTCTGAAATCACTGACCAGGCCCTCACACCCAAAGAGGAGGGTAAGCTCATCGTCATCGGCGAGGATACGCTTATGAACAGGCCTTGCAGAGTCGCTGTGGATATGGTGGTCCTGTGTGCTGCCATGGAGGCCCGTAAGGACACCGCCGAAGTGGCGAGGATTTTTGGAATCATTCAGGGAGCAGATGGGTTTTTCTCCGAGCAGCACCCCAAGTTGGCGCCATTGAATACCGCGATGGGCGGGATTTTCCTGGCTGGGGCCTGCCAGGGACCCAAGGACATTCCGGACACAGTAGCACAAGCCTCGGGTGCTGCGGCCAGGGCCCTGGAGTTGGCCATCCGCGGAACGGTAGAGATTCCTTCCACAATCGCCTGGATAGACCCGGATGTGTGCGAAGGCTGCATGACCTGCATCAAGGTGTGCGATTACTCGGCCATTGAGTTTGATCAACAGAGAGGGGTCTCGGTGGTAAACCAGACCCTTTGCAACGGATGCGGAAGTTGCGTTAGCAACTGCCCGAGCAAAGCTGCCCATGTCTGGCAATTCAGCGAAGGTCAAATCCTTACGGAATTTGACGGCATCATGGAGGGGCTCCAAGCGGTGGGGATGTAAATGTCACAGACTTTGATGGTGCTAGAATCCTTTCACATTTAAAAAAAGGCGAGTGGCGGTGAATCAGGTAGAGGAAACCATAAGAGATGACTCCGCCGATCAGCCCCAAATCCTTGTGATGGAGGATGAGTCGAGTGTGGCACAGGGGCTTCAGATGGTCCTCAGAGAAGAGGGTTATGGCGTGGATTTGGCCATGACGGGACAGAGTGCCCTCGACACCTTGAGTCATAAAGGGTTTGACCTGTTGGTAGCTGATCTCCGGTTGCCCGACATGGATGGCATGGAGGTGATCAAACGGGTAAAGGGTGAGAGACCCGAGACCGGGGTTATCGTCATTACCGGATATGCAAGCATCCCCTCGGCGGTCGAAGCCATGAAGACAGGGGTCGCCGACTATCTGCCCAAACCCTTCACGGATGACGAGTTCAAGGCAGCCGTGAAGGAGGCCATGAAGGAGAAGAAGGATGTCCACACCAAAGAACATGTTGAGCCTGTTGAGACTGAGGAGGGAAAGTTCATCCACAAGAGGGAAGTGATTCGAGTCCTGAAAAAAGCTCCCGAAGATGATGATTCCCTTTATGAGTTGATGGAAGCGGAATCCAGGGCTCAAAAAGGCCGTCGATCCGCCAACGCGGCCAAGGCTGGCATCGCCGTGAAAAAACCGCAAGATTATACGCATCTGATAGAAGAAAGGTGGATGGACACAGCTGAGGAGCTGGCGAAGACCTTCAATTTCCAGAATAACCTGATTGATAGCTCCATTGATGGTATCTTGGGCTGCAATAGAGACGGGACGATTATGACATTCAATAGGAGCTTAGAGAAGTTGTTAGGTTATTCTCAAAACGAAGTATGTGGCAAAATGTCGTTCAATCAATTTTTTCAGATAGGGGGGGCGGAAAAGTTCAGAGAGAAATTGTACAGTGAAGAATATGGGGGGGGAAACCGGCTTTTTCTCTTTGAGACGAACCTTGTTGACAAGACAGGAAACGAAATTCCGACCCAGCTCTCGGCAACGGTCATGTTTGAGGAGGATGAAGAGATCGGCTTGGTGGCATTCTTCAGGGACCTAAGAGAGATCAGAAAGCTGGAACAGGAGTTTGCGGACCAGACAAGGCTTCTTCAACAGCATAAAATGGCTTCATTAGGCAGACTGTCTGCCAGCGTCGTCCACGAAATCAATAATCCGCTTGCAGGCATCCTGAATTATCTTCGCCTGATGATAAAGATTATTAATCGAGACTCACTTGGGCAAGAACATATAGAAAAATTTCGAAGATATCTCGATCTTGTTGAAAGTGAGACCGGCCGCTGTTCCAAAATCGTCTCTAATCTCCTCGCCTTTTCGCGGAAATCTAAATTGGAATTCAGCGAGGTGAATATTCATGAGCTCCTTGAAAAATCGATAATGCTCAGCCAACACAAGCTTGTCTTGCAGAATATCCAGATTAGAACTGAACTGGGGCAGGAGATTCCAGCGGTTTGGGGTGACTTCAATCAGATCCAGCAATGTGTGATTAATCTCATCTTTAATTCCATTGATGCCATGCCCGATGGGGGCACTCTTACCATGGAATGCGCGTACAATGAGAATAAGGGAGTGGTGGAGATACGGGTCGAGGATACTGGATCCGGCATTTCCGACGAAGACCTTCCCCATATTTTCGATCCCTTCTACACCACCAAGACAGAGGGAAACGGACTCGGGCTGGGCCTGTCAACCGTCTACGGCATCATTGACCGGCACAAAGGAACCATTAATGTGGATAGTAAATTGGGGAAGGGAACCATCTTCACCATCAAACTTCCGGTTACATCTCCTTCAAAACTCACAGCATAAACCACCGCCTATCTTGGGTGACCGCTAAATTCTCACTGATGTTCTTATTCAATCCCATCCCGTAAAACAGCCCTAAAAACAACGGCAGACCCGCAAGAGCCGTCATACCAGATCGGGGCAGCCGGAGCAAAATGGGTTGTAGTCCCGTGCCACAGTTGTTGGACTTAGTTCGCTTCGCTCACAATTCGAATAATGGAATGTTGGACACGAAGTGAAGCTTGCGCTCATACTGGAATATTGGGTTAAAATGATTACAACCGGTTGTAGAAATTCCGACACGTATAATTAGTTGAAGTAAGCCTCAGGGTCGAGTATGACACGGAAGATCTTTAGGTAAAATATCTCTGCGGGCACTGGTAGCTGACTCTATTATCATGTAGTTACTTGATTTATGACAGCTTGCCATCGGACACTTACTTTAGTTTGCGGGAGAGAAAAGATATGGCAAGAAAGAACACGCTAGTGCCCCGTCTCATAAATTCAGTGTTCTAGATTGGCAAGATCAAACATCGCCAAAATGGTTATATTTAATACATTTATCAGAGACGGGGAAATCCGAAATCCGAATATCGAAATTCGAAACAAATTCGAATGACAAAAATATCAATGACCAAAACATAAAGACACAGGGCTAAACTG